>JBBQLB010000004.1:0-136794 GCA_038327465.1 Sphingomonadales bacterium
GCGTCCTTCGTCCGACGCTACGGTTACTATGATGGTTTCGGACGAGCCGGGAAGACGAACAGGGCATGAGTTTCGATAAAGGACGCCGCGGCGATCGTGGCGGGCGCGGGCGCGACAAGCGCGACGGTTTCGGCGATAGCGGCGGTTTCGACGGCGGTTTCGGCGGCGGTGGCGGTGACCGGTTCGGGGGCGGCGGTGATCGCTTCGGCGGTGGCGGCGACCGGTTCGGCGGCGGCGGTGATCGCTTTGGCGGCGGCGGCGGTGGCGGCGGTTTCCGCAGCGGCGGTGGCGGCGGCTTCGGCGGCGGTGGAGCAGGCGGCGGCGCGGGCCGCGGCATGCCTCCCCAAGTCGTTGGCGAAGGCACGGGCGTCGTAAAATTTTTCAACGGGCAAAAGGGCTTCGGCTTCGTCGTTCGCGATGATGGCGGCGAGGACGTGTTCGTGCATATCAGCGCCGTCGAGCAGGCCGGTCTCACCGGTCTGGCCGAGGGTCAGCCGTTGGGCTTCACGCTGGTCGATCGCGGTGGCCGTATCTCGGCGACCGATCTCAAGATCGACGGCGAGCCGATGCCCGTCACCGATCGCGGCCCGCCGCGTGAGCGTGATGCCGGCCCGCGTGGCGCTCCCTCGGGTGGCGCACCGCAGCGTTCACTGACCGGTGAAAAGGCAACCGGTACGGTCAAGTTCTTCAACGCGATGAAGGGCTTCGGCTTCATCCAGCGCGATGATGGACAGCCCGATGCCTTCGTCCACATCTCGGCGGTCGAGCGTGGCGGCATGTCGTCGCTCAACGAAGGCGACCGGCTCGAATTCGAGCTGGAAGTCGATCGTCGCGGCAAGATGGCAGCGGTGAACCTCACCTCGATCGCGTAACCGCGGTCGATTGATGGATAGATAGACCCGGCGGGCTTTAGGCCCGCCGGGTTTTTCTTTGTGCGCAGTCGGAGCAGTGCGCGTTACGCCTTCCCCCTTAGCGCTTCCCCGGCGAAGGCCGGGGAAGGGCAGGAAGAAGAAGGAATCCCCCAAATGCGCCTCGCCCTCACCGTCCTGCTAGCCACCGCCCTCGCCGTCCCCGCGACGGCCGCCCCGTCGCCAAAGGTCGCCGCGTCCAGCTTCGAGCAACTCGCGACACCCCTCCCGCTCCCCTATGACGAAAGCGCCAACGCCAAGGCCCAAGTCGCCGCCGCGCTCGCCGACGCCCGCACGCTCACCCCGCAAGCACTGGCGGACTGGCTGGCGGGGTGGGTGAAGTAGCGGGCGTTAGGTTTTCGCCCACTTGCAGACATTGGTCGTTGGCGCACAAGATTGCTTTCAGAAGCCCGGGAGAACGCTCGTGAATCTGGTTGAACGCACCGAAATGCTTTTGGGCGGAACGTTTTTGGCGTGGGGCGCCGTCCATTACCGCATCGTCGTTAAAACGGACGATGCGTGTTTTTGGGCCTTGGGGGCGGTGATTCTCAGTTGGATCGCGCGAGCGATTTTCCGGGCTCGACGGACTATTCCCGAGCCCTCTACTGCGGGCGGGCAATAAGGAATCGGCTCTCGTACATGATGGGTCTAAAGAATGAAGATGTACCGCAAAATGTCCCGCTCTCCACCAAGACCGGACATCGACCTGTCCTGCACGACCCGCATATGCCACGCTCGCCGCGGCTCTTTCAAACCGTCGATCCTCCACAATGTCCCGGCGCGCTCGGCGACGGTGCGGATGGTGTGACCTTTGAGTGACCTTCCGCGGCCATCACCCCACCAAAATCAGCGCCGCCCCCGCCAAAATCCCCAACACGCCGACCACCCGCCCCCATGTCGCGCGCTCCTTCAGTACCAGGATCGCGATCAGCAAGGCGGTCACCATCCCCGTCTCCCGCAGCGCGGCAAGCGGTGCGGTGGGGCCGAGCGACAAAGCATAGAGCGCGCTGCCATAGGTCAGCACCGACAACCCTCCGGCGACCACCCCCGGCTTCCACTGCGCGCGCACCGAAGTAAAAATCCCGCCCCGCGTCACCACGCCGAACAAGGCGACCACGACGAACCCCATCTGCACGAACACCCAAACGATATAGCTCGCCGGACTGGGCGCGGCGCGGACGCCGATCGCGTCGATTACGGTGTAGCTCGCGATCAGCGCTCCGGTCAGCACCGACCAGCCGAGCGCCGCCCGCCCGATATGCTTGCCCGAAACCATGACGAACATCGCCGCGCCGATTACCGCGATTCCGGCGATCTGCCCATTGGTCGCACGATCGCCGAGGATGCCGATCGACACCCCCGCCGTGATCAGCGGCGCGATGCCGCGCAGCACGGGATAGACCGCCGAGAGGTCGCCAATCTTATAGGCACGAACCAGCGCGTAGAGATACACCGCGTGCAGCATCGCACTCGCCGCGAGCCAACCCCAGGCGCCGTTCGGCCACGGCACAAAAGCAATGGCGGGCAGCAGGATGATCGCGCCCGTCGCATCGGTGATGGCGCGGCCCGCCGCTTTGTCTCGGCCGCCCTTGACGATCGCGTTGACGATCGCATGGACCGATCCCGACGCGATCATCAACAGCGCGGCAAGGGTGAAAGCGGACATCGACTGCGCCTGCCCGTGGCCGCGCCCCGACGCAAGCGCCCCGCAAGCGTTCAGCCGCCCGCGAAGCGATCGGTCGCGCGGATCAACTGGTCGAGGATGCCGGGCTCGCTATAGGCATGGCCCGCGCCCTCGATCAGATGGAAATCGGCCTCGGGCCACGCCTTGTGCAGCGCCCAGGCATAGCGCGCCGGGCAGGGCATGTCGTAGCGCCCGTGGACGATCGTGCCGGGAATGCCGTGTAGCCGTCCAGCATCGCGCAACAATTGGCCATCCTCCAGCCAAGCGTCATGAACGAAAAAGTGGTTTTCGATCCGCGCGAAGGCGAGCGCAAAATGGCCGTCGCTAAACGCCTCGGACAGCGCCGGGTCGGGCAGCAGCGTGATCGTCTCGCCCTCCCACAACGTCCACGCTTTCGCCGCTTCCAATTGCCGCGCACTGTCGTCGCCCGTCAGCAACCGCCGATACGCCCCCATCATGTCGCCGCGCTCTTCCGGCGGGATCGGGGCGACGAAACTTTCCCATTTGTCGGGAAACATCTCCGACACGCCGAACTGATAATACCAGGCAAGTTCGGCAGACGTCGCGGTGTAGATCCCGCGCAGGATCAACGCACTGACCCGCTCCGGGTGCGTCTCGGCATAGGCCAGCGCGAGTGTCGACCCCCACGACCCGCCGAACACGAGCCAGCGTTCGACCCCGACCATCGTGCGCAATCGTTCGATATCCGCGACGAGATGCCACGTCGTGTTCGCCTCGATCGAGGCATGCGGCGTAGAACGGCCGCAGCCGCGCTGGTCGAACAGCAGCACGTCGTAGCGCGCCGGATCGAACAACCGCCGGTGGCTAGGCGATATGCCGCCGCCGGGGCCGCCATGCAGGAACACCGCTGGCGTGCCACCCGGCGTCCCGCACCGCTCAAACGCGATGCTGTGCCCGTCGCCGACATCGAGCATCCCCGTCGCATAGGGTTCGATCTCGGGGTAAAGCTGGCGAAAGTCGGTCATGTGCAGGAGGGTAACCGCCACGCCGTCCGCTGTCACGTTAGCGCATCGGAATCGCCCGCCCCTGCACCATCACATAGCCGACGTGCAGCACCGCCGCAGGATCGACCAAAGGATCGCCCGTCACCGCGATCAGATCGGCCGATTTGCCCACCTCGAGCGTCCCCGTCTCCGCCGAAAGCCCGAGCAGATCGGCCCCACCCTTGGTCGCCGCGATCAGCGCGTCGCGCGGGGTCATGCCGCCCTTGCTCACCATCAGGCCGAGCTCCTCGCCATTGCGGCCATGCGGGAAGACCGCGGCATCGGTGCCGAGCGCAATCGGCACACCCGCCTTATACGCGCGGTTGAGGCCCTTGCCCCACACAGCCAGCGTCGCGCGGCCCTTCGCTTCGGTATTGGCGGTGTAGCGCCCGGTGCCGAGGTACATTTGCAAGCCGCTAAACGCCATCAGCGTCGCGCTATAATAGGTGCCGCGTGCCTTCATCAACGCGACCCCGGCATCGTCGATGAAAGTGCCATGCTCGATCGAATCGACCCCGGCGCGCACTGCTGCGGCGATCCCCTTCGGCCCATGCGCATGCGCCGCCGCCTTCAGCCCCAATTGGTGCGCGGTGTCGCAGATCGCCTTCATTTCCTCGTCGGTAAAATGCTGTTCGAGCCCGATCTTGCCATCGTCGAGCACACCGCCGGTTGCGTGGAACTTGATCACATCGACGCCGTACGCCGCGATCCGCCGCACCGCCTTCGCGCATTCCTGCGGACCGGTGCAGACCCAGAATTGCTCGCCCGTCGCATCGATTGCGGCGCGCAGATCGGGGTTGAGGCCGACCGTGCCATCGCCATGCCCGCCGATGATCGACAGCGCAGGCCCCGCGACGAGGATGCGCGGGCCGGGGAAACTCCCTTCCTTCACCGCATCGCGCATCGCCAGGCTGGCGAGCGGCCCGCCGCCCAGATCGCGCACCGTGGTGAACCCGGCGCGCGCGGTGATCAGCGCGTTTTTGAGCCCCACCGTCGCGGCATAGGGTTCGGAATATTTGGGGGTCAGCCCCTGATACCATGGCTCGCCCGCCGTCCCGGTCAAATGGACATGCACATCGATCAGCCCGGGCAGCACGGTTTGCCCCCGCATGTCGACCACGGTCGCCCCGTCGGGCGCGGTCGCGCCGTCGTCGATCCGCACGATCTTGCCATCGGTGACGATCACGGTCGAAGGACCACGCTCGGGCTTGGACGCATCGACGATCAAATGCCCCGCCTGAATGGCGAAGGTTTCGGCCAAAAGCGGTGTTGCCGCGGTGCTTGCGGTCAGCAAGGCCATGGCGGCGATCAGGAATGTGCGCATCGGTTCCCCCTATATTTTGCCGACAACCTAGAGCGTTGCACGGCCAAGTCGAGAGGTCAGACGATCAGCCGCTTGAGCGCCTCAACCGTATCCGCTTCGCCTGCGGGCTTGTCGGTGCGGATGCGCGCGATGCGGGGAAAGCGCATCGCGACGCCCGATTTGTGGCGTTTCGATGCGTGGATCGAATCGAACGCAATCTCCAGCACCAGCGTCTTCTCGACCTCGCGCACCGGGCCGAAGCGGCCAATCGTATGGTTGCGCACGAACTGGTCGAGCAGCTTCAATTCCTCGTCGGTGATGCCCGAATAGGCCTTGCCGACCGGCAGCAGCTCACCCGTCTCGGTCCAGCAGCCGAAGGTATAGTCGCTATAGAAAGACGAGCGCCGACCGCTCCCGCGCTGCGCATACATCATCACGCAATCGGCGGTCAGCGGGTCGCGCTTCCATTTATACCACAGCCCGGTCTTGCGCCCGCCAACGTAAGGGGAATCGCGGCGCTTGAGCATCACCCCCTCGATCGCGGCATCGCGCGCGCCTGCACGGATGCCTTCGAGCGCGGTGAAATCCTCCGCCGCAATCACGGTGCTGAGGTCGAACCGACCCGGATCGAGCGCACCCACGAAAGCTTCGAGCCGCTGGCGACGGTCTGACCACGACAAGGGCCGCAAATCCTCCGCGCCGTCGAACAGGATATCGTAGAGCCGCACGAACGCCGGTGCCTCCGCCAGCATCTTCGCCGACACAAGCTTGCGCCCCAACCGTTGCTGGAGCGCGTTGAAGCTTGCAGCACCCCCCTCTTCGGTTGCCGCCCCTTGCGCATCGCCCTTCACCATCAGTTCGCCATCGAGCACGCCGTGGGTCCCGAAATCGCGCGCCACCTCGGGAAAGCTCGCAGTGATATCGTCACCGGTGCGGCTATAGAGCCGCGTCTGCCCGGCAACATGGACGATCTGGACGCGGATACCGTCCCATTTCCACTCGGCGGCATAATCGGCGAGATCGACGCGCAGATCCTCCAGCGGATGCGCGAGCATGAACGGGCGGAATACCGGCACATCGGCAGCGGTCGGCTGGTTTCCGCGCCCCTCGGCCCAATCGAACAGCGCCAAATAGGGCGCGTCGATCCCGTGCCACACCTCCTCGACCGCCTCGACATCGAGGTCGAATGCGTGCGCCAGCGCGGTCTTGGCGAGCCGCGACGACACACCGATCCTGAGCGCCCCGGTCGCCATCTTGAGCAAGGCGAAGCGCTCATCGGCATCGAGCCGATCGAGCATTCCGGCCAGCACCGCTGGCGTATCCGAGCGCGACAAGGCCGACAGCCGATCGACCGCTTGCGCGATGCTCAAAGGCTCAGGGTCGGGTGCGACCGGCGGGGTCGGCCACAGCAACGCGATCGTCTCTGCCGAATCGCCGACATAGTCGCGGCTCATCCGGTACAGCACCGGATCGACTCGCGCCTCGATCAGCGCGCGGATCACGGCGGGTTTCACCCCCGGCAGATCGAGCTCCCCCGTCAACGCCGCCATCGCCCAGCCGCGATCGGGATCGGGCGTCGCGCGCAGATAATCGACGATCAGCTTGAGCTTGGCGTTGCGCGACCGCGTATAGATCAGTCGGTCGAGGAGATCGGCAAAGGCGCGCATGATAGGTTCAACATGGACGCCGGCGGCGCGTTCCGCCAGCGCCCATACCGCGCGCTCAGCCCTTTCGACCGGCCTCGAACAGGAACCAGGCGCGGCGTTCCGCCTGATCGGTCCAGTCATCGATCACCGCGCTGGTCGCATTGTCCTTGGCGTCGTCGGCAATGTCCTTGGCTTCGCGCAGGGCGACGACGAGCGCGAGATTGTCGTCGCGGAGTTCGCTCAGCATGTCCTCAGGCGCAACGAAATCAGCGTCATTGTCCTTGATCGTCTGGTGGCGCGCGATGTCGCCGATCGAGCGCAGCGTCGTCTTGCCGATCTTGCGCACCCGCTCGGCAATGTCGTCGGTCCCGTCGAAAATCTCAGCGGCCTGCTCGTCGAGCATCAGATGATAGTCACGAAAATGTGGTCCGGAGACGTGCCAGTGGAAATTCTTGGTCTTCAGATAGAGCGCGAAGGTGTCGGCCAGGATACCGTTCAGCGCTCCCGCCACCGTCTTGGTCGCGTTGCTGGTCAGGTCGGTGGGGGTTTTCAAATTTGTCGGGGTCTTGAGTGCGTCGGCGGCCACAAAGCGTCTCCTGTGGGATGGTTCGTTGCGGGAACGACCCGACGGCGGTTTTGGGTCCGGGCCGACCGAGACAAATTTCGATCAGAGCGATCGCGCTGCTAAATCAGCCCGCTAGATCAGACGGAGCGCCGCCAGCCCCTGCACCGCGCCGACGACGGTCAACAGCGTTGCGGCGATCAGCCGGAGCGCGGTGGTCGGCAAGCGCCGCAGCTTGCGCTCGCCGAGCACAATCGCCGGGATCGTGACCGCGAGCGCCCCGATCGTCGCGCCGACCGCCGCCAGCGCAGGCGTTTCGCTACGCGTGGCAAGCGCCGCCGTGATGAACTGCATACGATCGCCAAACCCTAGCAGACCGACCGCAATCAAACTGGCGAGAAATGCACCGCCGCGTCCTTCGCGCTGCTTGGCCCGTTTGATCGGCCAGAAAGCAGTGATCCCGCCGGACACCAGCGCCACCGCGAGCAACAAATCCCGCGCGTTGGGGGACAGCATCGGCTTGACCAGCACGCCCCCCACCACACCGAGCGCATTACCGAGCGCGAGCGCGCACGCGGTCGCCGCGACCACCGCGCCCTTATTGGCATAACGATCGCCGAGCATCGCGGCAGTCCACGGCGTGCGGTCGCTCGCCTGTGTCAGGAGCGCCGCGACGAGCGCGGCCATCAACGCATCCATTGTCGGTTGCGTCAGCCGCTCAGGCGAACCGAGCAAGCCGCGAGATAGGTCGCGCAGGCGGTGTCGTCATGCCGGTCGCTCGACACCGCATCGCGCAAGATGTTCAGCCAGCCGAGCACCAAGGGCCCGCGTTCGCCGCGCGCCAGCGCCGCTTCGATCGCTTGGGTAACAGCGACCGCAGGATAGAGACCATGCGCGAGCGCGGCGGCGCGGATCGCATCGACTTCGATGGCAAGGGCTGCGGTGGATACGGTCGGGGCGCGGCTGCCGATCGACGCGACTCGCGCGGCGAGTTCGGTCTGGACCGGATACAGTGTGGCGGATGCGGCGCTCATAGCTAATGCCCCTCTCATCGCTACGCTGCGCCACAAGCGGTAAACACCGCCTTAACCGCCCGCGAATCGGCCCGCGCGCTTGACATAGCGGCACACTTGCGCCATCGGGCGGCGCTTGAGAGCGGCGACCGGTTCGCCGCTTTTGCATTTTCAGCGCACAGGAATTCAGGTCATGGCAAAGCCGACCACGGTCAAGATCAAGCTCGTCAGCACGGCGGACACCGGCTTCTTCTACACCACCAAGAAGAACCCCCGCACCAAGACCGAGAAGCTGAGCTTCAGCAAGTATGATCCCGTCGTGCGCAAGCATGTCGAGTTCAAGGAAGCCAAGATCAAGTGACGTTGGAGCCCGGCCACGTCCGGGCGGTGCGCAGCACCAACGTTACCGGCCGGCGTCGGCACGCCGACGACCGACGACGCGGCTTTGCCGCGGCGCATATAAATCCCTTAGGTTGAATCTGAACCGGCGTGGCAAAGCCACGCCGTCGGTCGGATCGGGCTATGGCCCGTCCGCCGTCCGGCGTTGTCAATGCGCTTAAGCGCACCGCCGATTAGCGCCGCTAATCGGCTTTGAGCAACGCCTGCACCGCATCGACGAAGCGGATCAGCGAAATCGGCTTCGACACATACGCATCCGCCCCCGCCGCGCGGATGCGGTCCTCATCCTCGCGTCCGGCATAGGCCGTCACCGCCATGATCGGGATCGCGCGCAAAGCCGCGTCCGCTTTCAACTGCACGATCAGATCGTAACCGCTGACATGCGGCAGCTGGATATCCATCACGATCAAATCGGGTGCGAAGGCCCGCGCCGCCGCCACGGCCTCGCGCCCGTCGCGAACCCCTTGCGTCGCGTAATCGTGCGCGCGCAGCAGATCGCAGAAAAGTTTGAGGTTGAGTTCGTTATCCTCGACAACGAGCACCCTTTTTGCCAACCCAGCCTGCACGTCCGCCATTCCTTGGTCCATGGGACTTCCTACGCAATGCGCGCGCCTGAGACAAACCCCGACCCGCAACAGATTGCGCTACGTGCCTTGGTATGGACGCTGGCCGAGCCCGACCGCGCGCAGCGGCTGCTCGACACCACTGGCCTCGATCCCGCCGATCTGCGCGCACGTGCAGGGGAGGCGGCAGTGCTGTCGGCGGTGCTCGGTTTTCTGGAGAATTACGAACCCGATCTGCTCGCCTGTGCAGGCGACATCGGCGAATCCCCACAAGCGATCGTCGCGGCACGCGCGGCGCTCGATCCGGAGTATTATGAATGAAGGGCCTGCTGATCTGCGATTGCGACGAAGTGCTGCTCCACATGGTGCGGCATTTCGGCGTGTGGCTGCGCGAGCATCACGATATCGATTTCGCGATCGAAGGCGGCGATTTCGCCTCGAGCATGCGCCGTAGGGATGGCGGCCCCGCGCCGACGCAGGAGGAGATGTGGGAATTGCTCCACGGCTTCTTCCCCGACGAGATGAGCCGCCAGACGCTGGTGCCGAACGCGCGCGAGGCGCTCGCCGCATTATCCGAGATCGCCGATGTCGTGATCCTGACCAATCTCGCCGATCACAACCGGATCCCGCGCATCGAACAATTGCTCGGGCATGACATGGATTACCGCGTCGAGACCAACCAGGGTGGCAAGGGCGATCCGGTGTCGCGGCTGGTCGCCGAGTTCGGCCATCCCGTCACGGTGTTCGTCGACGATCTCGCCGTGCATCACAGCTCGGTCGCCAAGCATGCGTCGCAGGTCCACCGGCTGCACATGGTGTCCGAGCCGAGCCTTGCCCCGCATGTCGCGCCCGCCGCCGATGCCCACGCGCGGATCGACGACTGGCAGGTTGCACAAGCCTGGATAGCAGACCGTTTCACTGCCGGCGTGCCGGCTACCATCCCTGAAAGGATTCCCGCATGACCGAACGTGTCGACCGCAAGCTTGCCGAACTCGGCCTTGCCCTCCCCGCCGCGGCCGCGCCGGTCGCCTCTTATGTGCCGACCGTCGATGCGCGCGGACTGCTGCACATCTCCGGGCAATTGCCATTCCGCGATGGGGCGGTGATCACCGGACGGCTCGGCGAATCGGTCGATCTTGCCGAGGGCACCGCCGCCGCACAGGCCTGCGCGCTGATGCTCGTCGCGCAGATCAAGGCAGCGCTCGGCGGGCTGCACCGCGTCGAGCGGATCGTGAAACTCGGCGTGTTCGTCAATTCGACCGCCGATTTCACCGATCACCCCAAGGTCGCCAATGGCGCATCGGATCTGATGGTCGCCTTGTTCGGCGAAGCCGGCAAACACGCCCGCAGCGCGGTGGGCGTGGCAGCGCTCCCGCTCGGCGCGGCGGTCGAGGTGGATGCGATTGTGCAGATCACGACGGCTTGATCCCCACTGGCGCCCCAGCGCAAACCCCGGCTAGAACGGCCCCTTGTCTATCAAAGGGTCGCGTCATGGATCGTCGTCAGGTGCTCGTCTCCGGGGGTGCCGCCGCCCTCACCGCTTCGCTCCTCCCCGCCAAGGCCTTTGCCGCGGCGGCTGGAGACGCTGCGCTCAACGCCGAATTCGAGCGGATCTTTCAGGATTCGGTCACGCGCTCGCCCGAGCTTGCCACCTCGCTTGGGCTCGACAAGGGGCCGCTTGCTGCCGCCAAAGGCATGCTGTCGCCGCGCACGGTGGCCAAACGCCGAGCTGATGTCGCACAGACCAAGGCCGCGCTCGCGCGCTTGTCCAAGTTTCCGGCCGCCACCCTCTCGCCCGCCGCGCAGCTCAATCTCGAGGTCGTGCGCTATTCGCTCGGCACGCAAATCGCCTCGGCCGACCGCTTCGGGATCGACAGTCCGATCCGCCCGTATCGCATCTTCCAGCAGGGCGGTGCCTATTTCTCGACCCCCGATTTCCTCAACACCGCGCATACGATCGCGACGAAGGCCGATGCCGACGCCTATCTCTCGCGGTTGACGCAGTTCGCGACGGTGCTCGATCAGGAAAGCGCACTGCAAGCCGAGGAAGCGAAGCGCGGGCTTCTCGCGCCCGCCTGGTCGCTCGATCTGACGCTCGGCCAGATGCGCAAGCTACGCGAACAGCCCGCTGAGACCGCCAGTATCGTCCAGTCGCTGGTCAAGCGCGCCGCCGCCAAGGGGATCACGGGCGACTGGCAAGCGCAGGCCGCCAAGATCGTCACCGACAAGATCTACCCAGCACTTGACCGTCAGATCGCGCTGATCGAACGGCTGAAACCCACTACCAAGGCGGGTGACGGAATCTGGCGCGTGCCGAATGGCGACGCGATCTATGCGATGGCGCTCGCCCAAGCGACGACCACGACGATGAGCCCCGACGAAGTTCACCGCCTCGGTCTGGCGCAAGTCGCCGAAATCACCGCGCAGCTCGACACGATTCTCCGCGCGCAGGGCTATTCCGATGGCACCGTCGGTGAGCGGCTGGCGAAACTCAACGTCGCGCCGGACCAGGTCTATGCCAACACGCCCGAGGGCCGCGCCGAGCTGATCGCGGGGCTCAATGCCGGGGTCAAGGCGATGTACGCGAAGCTCCCGCAAGCCTTCGCCACGGTGCCGACGCAACCGCTCGAAATCCGCGCCGTGCCGGTCGAGATTCAGGATGGCGCGTCGAACGGTTACTATAACCGCGCCTCGCTCGACGGGTCGCGTCCCGCCATCTATTTCGTCAATCTGAAGGATGTGGGCGATTGGCCGAAATATACGCTGCCGTCGCTCACCTATCATGAGGGCGTTCCGGGGCATCATTTGCAGATCAGCCTCGCGCAGGAATCGCAGGCGATCCCGACGTTGCGCAAGATCGGCTTCTTCTCGGCTTATTCCGAAGGCTGGGCGCTTTATGCCGAACAGCTCGCCGACGAGCTCGGCGCCTATGCGACGCCGCTGGAGCGCGCCGGATACCTCCAGTCGTTCCTGTTCCGCGCAACCCGGCTCGTGGTCGATACCGGCATCCACGCCAAGCGCTGGAGCCGCGAAAAGGCGACCGATTATATGGTCGCCACCACCGGTTTCGCGCGCCCGCGCACGCAGCGCGAGATCGAACGCTATTGCACCCAAGCAGGACAGGCGTGCAGCTACAAGGTCGGCCACATGGCGTGGACGCGCGCACGGGCGAAGGCGCAGGCGGCGCTCGGCGACCGCTTCGACCTGAAGCAGTTCCACGAGATCCTGAAGGAAGGCGCGATGCCGCTCACCGTGCTCGAACGCCGGATCGATCAGCGCATCGCCGCGCTGCGGGGATAGCCGCGCGCGCCGTTTGATTCCGGACAAACCGCCGCACGATCACCGACGCTAAGCATCCAGCGGGGAATGCCGCGGGCGGGCGCTGAGCGTGAGGATCTGGCCGTGATCAAGCACATCCTGCGCACCATCTTTCCGGGATGTCGGCACGGGTGACGGCGCTCGCGCTCCTTGGCTATATCCTCGCCGCCTTGCTGGCGCAGGTTGTGCTTGCGATTGTCGTGGTGGCACTTCGCCGTAAGGACGCCTCTGCCGTTCCGGCGCGCGCCGCACGGGCACAGGGCGTGGTCCCGGCATGGCCCGGCTTACGCCCCTTTCGCGTTCGGTCGCGCGCCTATGAAGACGCCGCACAGAGCCAAGCGTCCTTCTATCTGGAGCCAGTCGATGCGCTGCCGCTGGCACCGTATAAGGCGGGCCAGTTTCTGACGCTCCAGCTCGACCTGCCCGACGCTCAAGGCAATGTCGGCCCGGTCACGCGCTGTTATTCGCTATCCGATTGCCACGATCCAGCGGCCTATCGCCTCACGATCAAGCGCATCCCCGCGCCGCGTGACCGACCCGATCTCCCGCCCGGCCTCGTCTCGAACCATTTTCACGATCACGTCGTGCCGGGCACAATCCTGCAAATTCGCGCGCCCGCTGGAGCGTTCGTCCTCGAAGACGAGGCGAGCGGCGCGGCCGTCCTGATCGCAGGCGGGATCGGCATAACGCCGCTCTTCGCGATGGCGCACGCCGCGCTCGCTGCGCAGCCCGATCGGGCGATCCACCTTTTCTACGGCGTGCGCGACAGCAGCGAGATCGTCTTCGAAACCGCCTTGATCGCGCTGCGCGAGCGCCACCCGAATTTCCGCCTTACGATCGTCCAAAGCAACCCGCTTCCCGGAGCAGCAAGCCCACCCGACGAAACCGGCTTCATTGATGTCGCCTTGCTGCGTCGCCTGCTGCCGCACGGCGAGCAGCATTTCTACGTCTGCGGCCCGCCTGCAATGATGGCGAACCTGGTCCCTGCGCTGCGCGCATGGGGCGTTGCGGCGCACGCGGTCCACTATGAGGCTTTTGGTCCGGCCTCGATCGACTCGGCCGAAGCGGTCGTGCCTACCCCCCTCGCCACGCCGCTGGAGGTGCATTTCACTCGCTCGGCGCGGACGCTGAGCTGGACCGGCGAGGACAGTAATTTGCTCGATTTCGCCGAACGGCACGGCATCGAGATCCTGTCGGGCTGCCGCTCGGGAAGTTGCGGCACGTGCGAGACGGGGGTCAGCGCGGGCGCCGTCCGCTATGCCCAACCGCCATCCTATGACGTTGCGCCCGGCAGTTGCCTGGTGTGTGTCGGCGTGCCCGACGGCGATTTGGTGATCGACGCATGAGCGGCCTGCGCACCAGCCTGCTGAGCCGCGAGGTCATTCCTTTCTATCTGTCGCTAGCGGTGCTCGGCGGCGCAGCACTGGCGCTCGACGCGGCGCTGCATCTGGCCGGAATCGTCTGGATCGGGCGCTATCTGGGGATACCCGGCGTACTGCTGATCCTCGCATCGTCGGGCTATTCGATGCGCAAACGCAAGCTTATCAAATCGGGCAAGCCGGCCGATCTGCTGCGCTGGCATGAGCGGCTGGCCTGGGCCGGGTCGCTGTTGGTGCTCGTCCATGCCGGCATCCATTTCAACGCGATCCTCGCCTGGCTGGCGGTGTGGGCGATGCTGATCAACATCGCGAGTGGCCTCACCGGTAAATATCTGATCGACCGGTCGCGCAAGCGGCTGGAGGCGACGCGCGCACGGCTGCGGACACAAGGGCTTTCGCCCGAAACCGTCGCCGAACGAACGCATTGGGACAGCCTGACCTTCGACGTGGTCAAGGCGTGGCGCGTCGTCCACCTGCCGATCACGCTGGCGTTCGGCGTGCTGGCACTCGCGCATATCATCGCGATCTGCTTATTCTGGGGGTGGAAGTGATGCGCCGCTGGGGCCTGTGGCTGATCATCCTCAATTTGTGCGGGCTGATCGCGCTCACCTTTGCGTGGCCGCATCTGATGGTCGCGCCGGGGCCGGTGAAGGCCGAGCACCGCGCCATCGCCACCGATTGTTTCGCCTGCCATGCGCCGTTCAAAGGCGCCTCGGCCGAGCGTTGCACCAAGTGCCACAAGGTCGCGGACATCGGCATCCGCACCACCGCCGGTGCGCGGCTTTCACGACGGCCCGATGCCATCGCCTTCCACCAAGCGCTGCGCGAGCCGAACTGCATGGCCTGCCATAGCGATCATACCGGCCCCGAGCTGGTGAAGGCATCGCACCGGCGCTTCAACCACGCATTGCTCAGGCCCGACGTCCAGGCCAATTGCGCGTCGTGCCACCGCGCACCCCTGACTCCGCTGCACGCCCAATCGGGCAGCAATTGCGCGGCGTGCCATACGCAATCCGGATGGAAGCCCGCATCGTTCGATCATGCGCGCTATTTCGCGCTGACCGGCCCGCACAATGCGTCCTGCGCGACGTGCCACACGGGAGGCGATTTCAGCCGCTACACGTGCTTCAGCTGCCACCAGCATCAGCCCGACCAAATCCGCGCCAAACATGCCGAGGAAGGCATGCAGAACATCGAAAACTGCGCGCGCTGCCATCGCAGCGGCTCGGGTGAGGGTGGTGAAGGTGGCGAGGGTCGGGAAGGCGGCGGTGATGATTGATTGTGTCTGAGCGACTAGACGAGGCAACCTGCGTAGTTTCCGACTCTGTTCGGCACCGTTTGATCCCTGACAAAACTCCGTTCGATCACCCACGGTAAGAATCCTACGGCGAAGCCACCGGGCGGCCCTGCTCGCGATCAGGACGCGGGCACACTCCGCTCAATCCAACGACTCCGACGAAAGGAGCGAACCATGATCAAGGACATCCTGCTCGTCATCGACGATTCGGTGCGTGCCGATCCGATCATCCACGCCGCCTGCGCGCTGGCGCAGCGACTGGCTGCCACGCTGACGATCGAAATTCTAAGCGCCGGGCCGATCCTCATTCCGACGCTCGCGCCGATGACAGAAATGTATATCCCCGTAGCAGAACTCGCGCGCGATCACGCAGCGCGGGTCGAGGCCGTCTCCGCGATGGTCGCCGCTTCCGCCGCCAGCGTCCGCGTGGTCGGGCTCCACGACGATCTCTTGACGCTGGCCGACCGGACCGGAAAAGCCGGGCCGATCGCCGATTTGATCCTGATCGGCGACGCCGATCTGTGGCAAGTCACATGGCTGCGTGCGCGGACCGCCGAGACGGTCGTCATGGGCAGCGGGACGCCGCTGATCATCTTGAGTGGCGCGACGAGTTTGGAACCGGTCCACCATGCGATGATCGGCTGGAAGGACACCCGCGAGGCCCGCCGTGCGCTCCATGATCTGATCGCCGTGATCGCACCGCACGCCAAGGTCGAGGTCGTCGGCGTCGGGCGCAACGAGTCCGACATGCCCGCAATCCTGGAGAGCATGACCGAAATCGTCCGCCATCTGCGCACGCACGGATTCGACGCCACGGCGCATGCGGTTCCCGCCAACGGACAGAGCGATGCGGAGGCCCTCCAAGGGTTCGCGCTACGCCAGGGCGCTCAATTGCTGGCGATCGGCGCGTTCGGCCATTCGCGTTTGCGCGAAGTGATCTTCGGCGGCGTCACCCGCGCGCTGATCGAAAACCCGCGCCTGCCGGTGTTGCTCTCGCGGTGAGCGCGCTCGCGCCGCTAACCGGCCTCACCGCCAGCGAGGCGAGCGCGCGGCTCGCGCAGGATGGCCCCAACGAACTGCCCCGCGCCGGGCGGCGATCGATACTGCGCATCGCGCTTGAGGTGTTGCGCGAACCAATGCTCGCGTTGCTGCTGGTGGGCGGGATTGCCTATCTCCTGCTCGGCGACCGCGTCGAGGCGCTGATCCTGCTGGCCTTCGCGACCTTCTCGGTCGTCGTCACCGTGGTCCAGGAAACGCGGACCGAACATGTGCTGGAGGCGCTGCGCGATTTGTCGGCACCGCGCGCGCTCGTCATCCGGGATGGCGCGCGCGTTCGCATTGCGGGGCGCGACGTGGTGCGCGGTGATCTGATCGTGCTCGAACAAGGCGACCGGATCGCCGCCGATGCGGTGTTGATCGCGGCGGCCGATCTCCAGACCGATGAATCGCTGTTAACCGGCGAATCGCTGCCGGTCGGCAAGATCGCCAGCGCTGCCGATACGACCGCCCCAGATGCTACCGCCGAGCCGCATCGTCCCGGCGGCGACGGCCAGCCCTTTGTCTATTCCGGCGCGCTTGTCGCACGCGGCAGCGGCATTGCGCGCGTTCTGGCAACGGGGCCGCGCAGTGAGATCGGCAAGATCGGCGAATCGCTTGGCACGCTCGAGACCGAAGCGCCGCGGCTGCGGCGGGAGACAACGCGCATCGTCACCTGGTGCGCGGCCGGCGGCGGGGTCGTCTCCTTGCTCGTCGTATTGCTGTTCGGGCTGTTGCGCGGTGGCTGGATCGAGGCGGTGCTGGCGGGCATCGCGATCGGCATGTCGATGCTGCCCGAGGAATTTCCCGTCGTCCTGACCGTCTTCCTGGCGATGGGCGCATGGCGGATCGGCAAGGTTGGGGTGCTGACGCGGCGCGCGTCGGCGATCGAGACACTCGGATCAGCGACCGTTTTATGCACTGACAAGACCGGCACGCTGACCGAGAACCACATGTCGGTTGCCGAACTGTGGTTGCCAACGGGAGAAACGGCGTCTGTGCGCGGCGCGGCACCGCTCGCTGACGGCTTTGGCGGCCTGATCGAGACGGCGGCGCTCGCCAGCGCGGTCGCGCCGTCCGACCCGATGGAGATCGCGCTGCACGCCGCCCGCAGCAAGGACACGCCCGGCGCAACCCTCGCACACGCTTATGCGCTGCGCCCTGAGCTGCTGGCGATGTCGAACGTCTGGGACGATGGCGCGGCGTTGGAGATTTCGGCAAAAGGCGCGCCCGAGGCGATTGCCGGCCTGTGCCAGCTGACGCCCGACGCTCGCGCCGCGCTGACCGACGCGGTCGAGGCGATGGCGACGCGCGGCATCCGCGTGCTCGCCGTCGCGACCGCCACCGCGCCGGACCGGGGATGGGCGGAAACCCAGGCCGGCTATGCCTACACACTCGCCGGCCTCGTCGGCCTCGCCGATCCGCTGCGCGCGAGCGTACCCGGCGCCGTCGCCGAGTGCCGCAGCGCGGGAATCCGCGTCGTGATGATCACCGGCGATTATGCCGCGACCGCCCGCTCGATCGCGACGCAGGCCGGGATTGCCGAAGGCGACGTGATCACCGGCACCGACCTCGCCGCACTCGACGACGCGGCGCTGGCCGAGCGGCTGAAGACCGTCACGGTCTTCGCGCGGATCATGCCCGAACAGAAATTGCGGATCGTCCAGGCGTTTAAGGCAGATGGCGAGATCGTCGCGATGACCGGCGACGGGGTCAACGATGCGCCCTCGCTCAAGGCCGCGCATATCGGCGTCGCGATGGGCAAGCGCGGCACCGATGTCGCGCGCGAAGCCTCCGCAATCGTGCTGCTCGATGATGATTTCGGGTCGATCGTGCAATCGGTCCGGCTCGGGCGGCGAATCTACGACAATATCCGCAAGGCGATGGCGTTCATCTTCGCGGTGCACGTGCCGATCGCCGGCCTTGCACTGCTGCCCTTGTTCTTTGGTATGCCGGTCCTGTTCGGGCCGATCCATATTGCCTTGCTCGAAATGGTGATCGACCCGGTCTGCGCGCTTGTGTTCGAGGCCGAGCGCGAAGAAGATGACAGCATGCAGCGCCCGCCCCGTGACCCCGCCGAAGCCTTGTTCTCGCTCCCGATGGTCGCATGGAGCGTGTTTCAGGGCGGGCTTGCCTTTGCGATGCTCGCGACGGTGTTTCTGGTCGAAACCTGGTCGGGCATGCCCGAGGCAGAAGTTCGCGCATTGGTCTTCTTCGCGCTGGTCGCCGAAATCGTCGCGCTGATCCTCGTCAACCGCTCGTTCAGCGCTTCGCTCGGCGAGGCACTCGTTCGCCACAATGCCGCGCTGCGCTATGTTGGCGTCGCAATTGCGGGCGTAACGGCGCTGATCCTGTTCCTGCCGCCTGCGCAGGCCTTGCTGAAATTCGGCTCGATCGCGTGGATCGATATGGCATTGGCGGTTGCGCTCGGCGTCGCGCTGTTGCTGCTGCTCGAGACGTGCAAACCCTTTGTCCGGCGCGGGCTAGTGCGAGCGACGCCGCGCCCCGAACACGGTCTGGTGGCCGCCGGATGAGCGACGGCGCGGTACCCGGCATGACGGTGGCGCGCATGTTCCTGCTGACGTTGGTCGTGCTGACGACGCTTGCCTTTCTGTGGGTGGTCGGGCCGTTTTCGGGGGCGATCCTGTGGGCGGTCATCGCCGCCGTGCTGTTCGACCCGCTCAACACGCGGTTGCTGCGCGCGATGCCGGGGCGGCGCAATCTGACCGCGCTCTCGACCTTGCTCGTCATTACAGGCGTAGTGGTAATCCCGGCGATGCTGCTCGGCGCGGCACTCGTTCGCGAGGCGACGACCTTTTACGCCCGGCTGCGCAGCGGCGAGATCGATCCGGGGCGCATCTTCGTCGAGGCGCAAGCGCATATGCCCGAATGGATGCGGCGCTGGCTGATCGATGTCGGGCTTGGCGATCTCGACGGCCTTCGCGCGAAGATCGGCGCGGGGTTCGCGAGCAGCTTCCAGAGCGTCGCCGCGCAAGTGCTCAACATCGGCCAGGGGGCGTTCGGCTTCTTTCTCGCGCTCGGCGTAATGCTGTATCTGACCTTCTTTCTGCTACGCGACGGGCATGCGCTGGCGGAACGGATCGAAGCCGCGCTCCCGCTGACGGTCGCGCAGCGAGCAGTGCTGATCGCCAAATTCGTCGCCGTCATCCGCGCGACAATCAAAGGCAGTCTGATCGTCGCGATCCTGCAGGGGGCAACCGGCGGCATTGTCTTCTGGGCGCTGGGGCTGCCCGGCGCGTTGCTGTGGGGCGTCGCGATGGGGGTTTTTTCGCTGTTCCCCGCGATCGGCACGGGGCTGATCTGGGTGCCGGTGACGATCTATCTGTTCGCCACCGGGGCGATCTGGCAGGGTGTGGTCCTCTTTCTATGCGGCTTCTTCATTATCAGCAGCGTCGACAATGTCGTGCGCCCGATCCTTGTCGGGCGCGATGCGCGCATGCCCGATTATGTCGTGCTCATCTCCACGCTCGGCGGGTTCGAACTGATGGGCTTTAACGGCTTCGTCATCGGACCGGTCATCGCCGCCTTGTTCATCGCGGTATGGCAAATCGTCGGCGACACGTCTGACACCCCAACCCTGATTATGCCGAGCTGATTATTCGGACGGATCGATCGGCTCGCTGTGGAATTCATGCCACACACCGTTGAGAATGCCGAAGCAGACAGCCAGACCGACGCCCAAAATCCACGAAAAATACCACATGATCCAGGTCCTCAATAATAATCGGGATTGCCGCGGACTTGCGCGAGCGTGACGCGCCCGAACATGACGCGATACACCCAGCTGGTATAGAGCAGCACGATCGGCAGGAAGACTGCGGTTGCCAGCAGCATCGTGAACAGCGTGCCGTGGCTCGACGAGGCGTTCCACACCGTCAGGCTCGATCCCGGATCGATCGAGCTCGGCAAGATGAAGGGAAACATCGACAGGCCAACCGTGGCGATAATCCCGGTCACCGCAAGCGCGGAGCCGGCGAAGACCAGTATTGCGCGGCGACCACTCAGCGCGACCAGCGCTACAACCGGGCCGACAAAGCCGAGAATCGGCGCGATCAACATCCACGGATGGCTTGCGAAGTTCGTCATCCACCCGCCTGCGCGGGCAACGGCTTGCGTCAAATGCGGATTGGACGGCCCGCCGGTATCGACCGTGCCGACCAGCGCGAAGCCCATCCCCGACCAGGCGACCAGCATGCCGCCGAGCGCGAACAGCACGATCGTCGCCACCGCCGCCCCCTGCCCGAAGCGGCGCGCACGATCCTGCACTACGCCGGGTTCGACCTTGAGCATCAGCCATGCCGCCCCATGCAGCACCAGCATCGCGACCGACAGCAGCCCGGCCAGCAGCGTGAAGGGCGTGAACAGCCCGAGCAGACCGCCTTCGTAAAAGGTCCGCAAATCGCTATCGAGCCGGAACGGCGCCCCGAGCAGGACATTGCCAACCGCAACGCCGAACACCAGGGCGGGCACGAAACCGCCGACGAACAAGGCCCAGTCCCACCGCGCGCGCCATGCCGGATCGGGCCGCTTCGAGCGATATTTGAACCCCACCGGCCGCAGGATCAACGCCGACAGCACCAGGAACATGGCGAGGTAGAATCCCGAAAAGCTGACCGCATAGACGAACGGCCACGCCGCGAATATCGCCCCGCCGCCAAGGATGAACCAAACCTGGTTGCCTTCCCATGTCGCGCCGATCGTGTTGATCACGATCCGCCGCTCCTCATCGGTGCGCGCGACGAACGGCAGGAGCGACGCGACGCCAAGGTCGAAACCGTCGGCGAGCGCAAAGCCGATCAGGAGGATTCCGAGCAGCGCCCACCACAGGATACGCAGGGTTTCATAGTCGAGCGGGATGGACATCATGTCTCTCCTGTCGCCGGATTATTCGGCGGGGATTGCGTGGAGGGGTTGCGGCTGATCGGTATCGCTCGGCTGCCACGGAACATAGCGTTCAGGCCCCTTGGCGATCGTCGCCAGCATCAGCCGCACTTCGATCAGCGCGAGGATGCCGTAGAGCAAGGTGAAGCCAATAATCGTCGCCCAGATCTGCGGCACGCTCAGGCTCGACGCGCCAAGGAAGGTCGGCAACACGCCGTCCACCGCCCAGGGCTGGCGCCCGATTTCGGCGATAATCCAGCCAATTTCGATCGCGAGCCAGGGGAGCGGCATGGCGATCACAGCGGCGCGCAGGAACCAGCGTCGGTCGAACACGCGGCGGCTCGAAAAGATGAAGGCAGTGGCGAAGAAGGCGATAAAGCCGAACCCCAGCCCCGCCATCGCGCGGAACAGCCAAAACAGCGCCGCCACGTTGGGCACCGTCGACCAAGCGGCCTTGTCGATCGTCGCGGCATCGGCAGTGCGCGGATCGGCGACATAGCGCTTGAGCAGCAGGGCATAGCCAAGATCCGCTTTGGTGCGCTCGAACGCTTCGCGCGCCGCCAGGTTTTTCGGGTCGATCTTGAGTTTCTCGACCGCATCATACGCCGTCACACCGGTGACGATACGCGCCCGGGCGTGGGCGACGAGCGGGAAGATGCCGGCCACTTCGCCATTCAAACTGCGCGTCGCAATCAGCCCCAGAAGATAGGGAATTTCGATTTCATAGGACGTCGTGTGGCCACTGTTGGACGGGATACCGAACACGGTCAGCCCCGACGGACTGGGCTCGGTGTACCACCGGCTTTCCATCGCCGCGAGCTTCATTTGCTGGTTGGCGCTTAGGGTATAACCGCTCTCATCGCCGAGCACGACGACGCTGAGCGAGGAGGCGAGTCCGAAGGCAGCCGCAACGGTGAAGCTGCGGCGCGCAAACTCGACATGCCGCCCTTTCAACAAATAAAAGGCCGAGATGCCGAGCACGAACACACTGGCGCAGACATAGCCCGCGCTGACGGTATGGACGAACTTCGCCTGCGCGACGGGGTTGAAGATCACCGCGATGAAATCGGTCACTTCCATCCGCATCGTCGCGGGGTTAAACACCGCGCCGACGGGGTGCTGCATCCAGCCATTGGCGATCAGAATCCACACCGCCGACAAATTCGATCCGAGCGCGACCATGATCGTCGTCAGCAAATGCCCGCGCTTCGATAGGCGGTCCCACCCGAAGAACATCAGCCCGACAAAGGTCGCCTCGAGGAAGAAGGCCATCAGCCCCTCGATCGCGAGGGGGGCTCCGAATACGTCGCCGACATAATGCGAATAATAGGACCAATTCATCCCAAATTCGAATTCCATGGTCAGGCCGGTCGCAACCCCGAGGACGAAATTGATCCCGAACACCTTCGCCCAGAAACGGGTAATGTCGCGCCAGATCGGGCGATCGGTGATCACATAGACGCTCTCCATGATGACGAGCATGAACGACAGGCCGAGCGTGAGCGGCACGAACAGGAAATGATAGAGCGCGGTCAGCGCGAATTGGAGCCGCGATAGCTCTACGACAGCCATACTCGTCATGCGGGACCCTCATTGTTCCGCCTCACGGGGCGGGGACCGGATGGCTTGGCTTTAGGCGGCGCACGCGCAGCCCGGTTTGACCGGAATCAAAGCACCCGCAGAAGAACCGGCCATGCCCCCTGCATGAGCAGAGCATCGTCGGCGGGATTTCTCTGGATATTCGACGTTCTGGGGGCCGCCCTGTTCGCCTTCGGGATCGCCAGCGCGGTCGGCGATCTGACGGCAGGCACACCACCGGGGATCGCCACCTATCTCGCCATCCTCGGCGGTGCATTGGTGCGCGCAGGCACGATCATCTCCGTCCACCGTGTCGCAATCGACGCCGCACAGGCCAGCAGCGCGGCACTCCGACAGCGTCTGATCCCGCATTTGCTTGGCGGCATTCTCCCGCGCCCGATCCTCGCCGGAGAAAGCGCAACCTTCGCGATCGACCATGTCGCGGCAATCGAAGCGTCGAGCACGCGCTTCGCCCCGGTGCGGATGCACGCGGCCCTTGGTCCGTTGCTGGTGATGGCGATCGTCGCGGCGGCGAGCTGGGTCGGAGCGCTCATCATGCTCCTGACACTGCTGCCGTTCGTGCTGGGGATGATCTTGGCGGGCTCCGCGGCGCGGCTGGCGTCGGAACGGCAGCTTGCCGCGCTCTCCGCGCTTTCGGGGCTGTTCGTCGATCGGTTGCGCAACTTGGCCCTGATCCGCCATTTCGGCGCGGAGGAGCGCGTCGCGCGGCAAGTCGGCGAGGCAACGCGCGCGGTTGCGGACCGCACCGTGCTCGTCCTGCGCGCGGCCTTCCTGTCGGGCGCGGTGCTGGAGTTCTTCTCAGCGCTCGCGGTCGCTTTGATTGCGGTCTATTGCGGCTTCAGCCTGCTCGGTCTGCTGCCCTTCCCCGCGCCCGAGGCCCTGAGCTTGACCAGCGCCTTCTTCGTTCTTGCGATGGCCCCGGAATTCTATCTGCCGATGCGACGGCTTGCTTCGGCGTATCATGAAAAGCAGCTCGGCGAGGCGGCAAACAAGGCGCTGGCGGTCGTCGCGCCGGAGCAGGCAGTGTCGGCTCCGCCAGCCAGCGCATTCACTGGCTTGCGCATCACGGGCCTCCACCTCGATTGGCCCGGTGTGGCGATCGGCCCGATCGATCTGACGCTCGGCGTCCACGATTTCGTCGTGCTGACCGGCCCGACCGGTAGCGGCAAAACCAGCGTGCTCGCGGCGATTGCGGGGCAATGCGCGCTTTCGGGCGGAAGCGTGACGACCGCCAGCGGCTTGGTGCTCGATCCGGCGCAAATTGCCTGGGCAGCGCAACGCCCGCTCCTGCTGCCCGGAACGCTGGCCGACAATATCGCGCTCGCGGCACCACGGGCGACGCCGGAAATGATCCGCGCGGTCGCAGATCGGGTCGGCCTTTACGCGCTGCTGCGCGAGCGACCCGAGGGTCTCGACCTCGCAATCGACCATCGCGGGTCCGGACTTTCCGGCGGGGAGCGACGCAGGATTGGGCTCGCGCGGGCGATCCTGTCCGGGCGGCCGTTGCTGCTGTGCGACGAACCGACCGCCGATCTCGACGCGGACAGCGCGTCAGAGATACGCGCGCTGCTGCTGGACCTGTCAAAGGAGCGATGCCTGCTGGTGGCAACGCACGACCCCGACCTCGTCGCCGCCGCGCGGCACACGGTCCAGCTGTGAACACGCGCCGCAACGAACTGCGCTGGGCGACGCTGGTAGCGTCGGTCGCGGCGATCTCTGCGATCCTGTTGCTCGCTGTGTCAGGCTGGTTCCTGACCGCCGCCGCCATCGCCGGTGCATCGGGTGTCACCGTCGCGATGACGTTCAACTATCTGATCCCGAGCGCTGCGATCCGCTTCCTCGCACTACTGCGCACCAGCTCGCGCTATGGTGAGCGGCTTCTCTCGCACCGCGCCGCCTTGCGCGCGATGGCCGATCTGCGCGGCGACCTGTTCCGCAAGCTCGCCGCGCAGGATAGCCGCACGGCTCCGTCCCTCTCCGGCGGCGATGCCAGCGCGCGGCTGTTGGGGGATATCGACGCGCTCGAGGATCTGGTGATCCGCCAGCCTGCCCGCCTCGCCGCACTGATCGCCGCTGCGACGAGCATCGCGCTGGTCGCACTCGCGGGGTGGCGTGCGGCGCTGGTGCTGACGGTAATGCTGGCGATCCTGCCGTTGCTATTGCGCGTGCTCGCCCGTCGACTCACCCGCGAGCCCGCACAGGCGGCAGCGGATGCGCTCGGAGAGTTGCGCACGCAGTTCGTCGAATATGCCACTGCGCGCCCGGAGATCGCGGCGTACGGGCTGGCCGAAAAGGTTTCGGCACGCCTCGACGAACCGACCGCCACGCTCGACGCCGCCCGCAAACGCCTGTTCATCGGCGAAGGCGCGATAGCAGCGGTCCTGCTCGCTTATGGCGGAGGCACCGTCACGCTGGTGCTGGCGCTGGCAAGCGGTCCCGCGCCCTATGTCGCGCTCGCACTCCTCGCGGCGGCGGCAGCGGTCGAGGCGATGGCGGGGCTATCGCGCACGGCTTTGAAGCGCGCCTCCGTCGATGCCGCGTTGCGTCGGCTCGACGCGATCGAGGCGTTGCCGCCGCTGCAATCACCCGGTGCGGCGCACACCGATGCCCCCGCGACGGTGCGTCTCGGCGCGCTCACGCTCCGCCCCGGCGCGCGGGTTGCCGTCACCGGTCGTTCGGGATCGGGAAAGACGATCCTGCTCGAAAGCCTAGCCGGGCTGCGTGCCACAACGCTCGACGTCGCCGTGGACGAGGTCGCCCCGGCGCTTTATCCAGCCGCGAGCCTCCGCGCGCAATTCGCGCTCGCCGCGCAGGACGCGCCGATGCTGGCGAGCACGATCGCCGACAATCTCCGGCTCGCCCGCGCTGGCGTGACCGAGGGCGATATGTGGCATGCGCTTCATATCGCCTGTCTCGATTCGCGGATCGCATCGGCACCGGCAGGGCTGAACACCACGCTAGGTGAAGCAGGCGGTATCTTGTCGGGGGGCGAGCGCAAGCGGCTGTCGCTCACGCGCGCGCTGCTGGCGGGGCGGCCGTGGCTGCTGCTCGACGAGCCGACCGAAGGCCTCGACGCCGCAACCGAGGCCTTGGTGATCGCCCGGCTGGGCGAGTGGCTCGATGCCACCCGAACCGGGCTGATCCTAGTGTCGCACCGCGCGATGCCGCTGATGCTCGCGGACCAGCGGATCGCGATCGGCGACATCGCTACCTCAGAGCCTGATGCCGAGCCCCACGCCGACCACCAGCGGATCGAGATGGATGCGCACGCTCTGCGACCCGATCGCCGTGGTGTCGAGCCGCGCGGTCGTGCGGATCTTGATATATTTGGCATCAAGATTGACGAACACCCGCTTCGAAATGTCCACGTCGATCCCGGCCTGCGCGGCCCAGCCGAAACTGTCTGACATTTTCACGCGCGTCGGCCCGACCGCGGCGACGAGTCCGCTCGACGCTTTCTCGTTCCAGAAGATCGTGTAGTTCACACCCGCGCCGAGATACGGCCGCACCGTGCCGTGCGGGTTGAAATGATATTGCGCGGTCAGCGTCGGCGGCAGCACCCATGTCGAGGCGAGCTTGCCGATCGCGCCGGTCGTGCCGCTGGTGCCCGATGCGCTGTGCTTGGTCGTCGCGGCGATCAGCTCGAAGCCGATATGATCTGTTGCCATATAGGTGAGGTCGATTTCGGGCATGACCGAATTGTTCACACTGACCTTTTCGGTCGGAAAGGTCGGCCCGATCCCGCCCGAGCGTTCGTTCGGCGCAACCATGATCGCGCGGACGCGGAGCAGAACGTCGCCCGCCTTTATGCCGGTACGCGTGTCGGCCGCGCTGGTCTGCGCACAGACGGGGGCGGCGACAAACAATCCGGCGGCGAGTGCGATGGCGATCTTCACGGTCAAATCCCTCTGGTTGTGAGGGCCGGAGCCTAGGCGTGCGCAGCGCGGCGTCCTTGTGCGGACGCAAGCTGGCGCTTGATGGGGATCAAACCCCAATGTCGAGCTGCCTGCGTAGTTTCCGATGCTGCGTAGCGACGGCAGATCCGCTAAAGGCCAAGGCGTGATGAAAGGATCGCACCCCATGACCACGCAGGCGCGCACCGATAGCGCGGCCGCGCCGCATGCCAGCGCGGTTTGCCATGAATGCCTGGTGCGCGACACGTCGCTCTGTTCGAGCCTCGACGATCACGAGCTGGTCGCGCTGAGCGAAATCGGTCGCCGCCGGACGGTGCCGCCGGGCCAAGTCATCACCTGGGCCGGGGATGTCGTCACCACCTTCGCCAATGTCGTCAGCGGTGCGCTCAAAGTGACGGCCTCGACGCCCGACGGGCGCGAACAGATTGTCGGACTGCTGTTTCCCGGCGATTTCGTCGGGCAGATGTTCACCGACGAGGCATCGCTGACGGTGACTGCGTTGACCGAAACCAAAGTGTGCAGCTTCCCGCGCGCAGCGTTCGAGCGCGAGCTTGGCTCGCACGCACGGATGGAGCGGATGTTGCTCGAACGGACGATGGCATCGCTCAACGAAGCGCGCGAACGCATGCTGTCGCTTGGGCGTCGCAACGCGCAGGAACGCGTCGCCGGGTTTATCGGACAGTTGGCGGAACGCGCGGGAAGCCCACGCGACGGCGGGGGAATTCATGTCGCAATCCCGATGAGCCGCGGCGAAATGGCCGACCTGCTGGGGCTCACGATTGAGACCGTCAGCCGTCAGTTGACGCGGCTGAAGGCGGCAGGCCTCATCACCTTTGCCAAGGGGGAGCGCGATTGCGTCGTGCTTGATCCGCGCGGACTCGATCTGATCGCTAACCCGGCCTGACGATGTCGGCGCGGGCGCACGCGATATAGCTTTCCTTAAGCCGGATCGCGCGACGACAGCCGTCGAAAAAGCAGCGCAGCATATACGAAAGCTGGCCGACATTGGCCCCCGCAACCGCGCCGACATGCTGCCAGAGCGTGACGATGAGATCCTGCCCGTGCAGCTCGTCGAGTACATGCATTTGATGCAACGCATCGAGCATAGCGGGAGTCGGGCGCTGCTCGGGCGGCATCATGCGCAGCACCTGTTCGGCGCGCGCAAAGTGCGAACTAGTGACGCGCAGGATGCGGTCGCTGATCCGACGCAATTGGGGCAAGGTCGGCAGCGCGGGCAAATGATCCGCAACGCGTTCAAGATCGTCGCACAGCAAGCGCTGGATGATATGATCCTCGTCCAGTGTCTCAATCGTCGACTGGATCGGAAACGGGACGACCGACGAAACGCGGCTCATGATGAAAGGCATCCTCACGCTATCCAAGCGCTTGGATTAACGGATCGGCGGAGGCGGACCTTGACGGCGGTCAAACCGCTTCCCGACGAATTTTAGCTGTGCGCGCAAACGGGCCCGATCAGGCTCGATCGATAGTTCGCGCTTTAGCGGAGCAACACGCTTTGCTATATCTGGCCGGGATGGCGTCGGCGATATCGTGCCCGTAACGCCGGATATCCTGAAAGGGGGAAAGAAATGCCGATCGACCGACGGGATATGCTGGGCGGTCTGCTCGGCACGGCGCTCGCCGCCGCACCCGCAACACGCGCCTTAGCACAGGTAGCGCCTGCCGCCCCGCCGCCCGCCGCCGGTTGGACGAAATTGCCGACCGAGCCCTATCCCGGCAAGCAGGACGACATCGTCTTCGTCTCGCGCACTGTCGGCTGGTACGGCAATGGCAAGGGCCGCGTGTACGGCACCACCGATGGCGGCGACAGCTGGACCAAGCTGCTCGACCAACCCGGCACCTTCGTACGCGCGCTCGGCTTTGTCGATGAGCGCGTCGGCATCCTCGGCAATATCGGCCCCGGCTCCTTCCCCGGCGTTACCGACACCAATCCGCTGTATCGAACGACCGATGGCGGCAAGAGCTGGTCGCCCGTCACCCGCATCACCGGCCCGGCCCCGGCGGGCATTTGCGCGATCCATGTGTTGCGCCAGCCCTTCGTCAATTCAGGCGTGCTCGATTACCGCGTCACGCTGCGCGCAGGCGGGCGGGTCGGCGGCCCGGCGCATTTGCTGACCTCGTCCGATCTCGGGCAAAGCTGGGTTTCGCAGGATATGACGGCTTCGACCGCGATGATCCTCGACGTGCATTTCGTGAATGAGCGGATCGGCTTCATCGCCGGGGCGAGCGACCCGGATGTGTCGGTCAGCAACGCGGTCGTGCTCAAGACGAGCGACGGCGGCAAAACGTGGCGGCGGGTCTATGTCAGCAAGCGACCGTTCGAGATCACCTGGAAACTCGCCTTCCCCAGCCCCAAGATCGGCTATGTTACCGTCCAGAATTACAATCCCGATGCGACCGTCACCGACCGCGTGGTCGCCAGGACGATCGATGGCGGCGAGACTTGGCGCGAGATGCCGCTCGTCAAGGACCACCGCGTCCAACAGCTTGGCATCGGCTTCGTCGATGATCGGCACGGCTGGGTCGGCGCGTCGCCCAGCGGCTTCGAGACCAGCGACGGTGGGGCAACATGGCGGCCCGTCGATATGGGCCGCGCGGTCAACAAACTGCGGATCGTGCGCGATGACCGGGGGGTACGCGTCTTCGCGATCGGGGTGGACGTGCGGCGGCTCGATGTGCCGCAAGCGCGGCGCGGCCTAAGGTAAGCTGCCGCGCGCGAGCGCTTCCTCGGTCGCGGTATAGGCCGAACGGGTGCCGGGCAGCTCCGCGACATCGGTCGCGAAATACGCGACGCCGCTGCCGCGCCGCGCGTCGATCCACAGCCCCGAGCGCAAGCCATAGGCTTCGCCGAGATGCCCGAAACGCGACCGCCCATCCCCAAACGGATCGTCGCGACACCCGGCAATGCCCGTCGCGACAAAACCCACGGCCAAACCGTAGCGACACATTTGCCCGTTCCAGGTATCGCCATTGCTGGCGGCACCAGTCGCCCCGTTCCAGGTCCAGACGGGCGTTTCGAGCAGCGTGACGGATGGCGGACGGAGAATGCGCACCCCGTCGAGCGCACCCTTGCCGAGCAACAACCGCCCCAAGCGCGCCAGATCGCGCACCGAAATATAGAGTCCGCCCTGCGGCGAATAGGTCGCGCCATTGGCCCCGGCGCGCCATCTCGAGAGATCGCAACTGCCGTCGCTGGCGCGCGTCACCGGGCAGGCCGGACGCTGCCCATGATTGTCGTCGCGCGTCACCACGCCAGCGCGATACTGCACCACCGCGCGCCGCACCGCGCGATCCGAGCACGACGCAAGCGTGAAACACGCGTCAAGCTTAAGCGGCGCGAGAACGAGCCGCTGCATCAACCGGTCAAAGCGCTCGCCGGTCGCGCGCTCCATCACGGCAGCGATCACCGGGAAATTGAAGTTGGTATAATTGAAATAGCTGCCGGGGGCATGGCCCGCATCCCACGCCTTGGGGTCGGCGAGAATGGCGCGCATATCGGCGTCGAGCGGGAGGACATAATCGATCGTGTCGGTCAGGCTCGATTGGTGCGACAGCAGCATCCGCAAACTGATCGCGCGGTCGGGAAAGGCCGGGTTGCGCAGCCGGTAGCCGAGGACATCCGACACATCGGCGTCGAGGTCGAGCCGATGCTGCTCAACCAGCCGCAATACCGCGATCGCCACGACGAGCTTCGAGACCGAGGCGATCCGCGCGGGATCTTCGGCGGTCAGCGCGCGCGCCGCGGCAACGTCGGCCAGCCCCGACACGCGCACCGATCGCTCGCCGCCACGGTCGAACGTAACGCGCGCCGCAGCGATCGGCTGCGTCGTGCTCGCGGCGAGGAGGAGCAGAGCGGAAATCATCTGACTGGATTAGGCCAATCGACCGGCCTGTGAAACAGCGAAAGCCAAGCGCCCGCCGCGCGGTGTATCAGGCGCGAAGAATAGAAGGGTGTAGGTGATGTCCGAAGACTATGCGCACGGCCAACGCGACGGGCTGCGGCTCGCGCTCGCGATCCTCGCGACCGAGGAGGCCAAATGGGCGGCATTGCTCGGCGAAAGCCGGTCCGGGCGAACCAACACAATCCGCGCGGTGCGCCACAAGGCGCTCCAAGTGGCGCAGGCGCGGGTGCAGACGGCGTTAAACCGCCTCACGCCCAAAGCCGACAGCGCGATGACCAGCGAACTTGCCGCCGCGCTCAACAAGGCGGGGCTATAGGACGCTAAAAGTCGGTATGAACCCGCACGCCGATCGTTTGTGGCGTGACCGGCACGATGTACGGGCGTTGCCCGCACGAACCGCATTGCTGGAAACGCGATAGCTGCCCGCGCGCATCGAACGCGTTCTGGAGGAACAGTTCGAGGCTGAAACGCGAGAACTCCGCCCCGATCGCGAAATCGGCGGTGGTGAAGGCGGGAAGGCGACCGAGCGTGGCGGCGGGGTTGTAGGGCAGGCCGGTCGGCGTGAAGGCCAACGTCCGCACATCGCTCGATGCCGAGCTTTGATACGCAATCACGCCCTGGCCGTAAGCCTTGGCAGTGCCGATCGGCACGGTGTAGCGCGCCGTTCCGCTTGCTTTGAATTTCGGCGTAACGGGCAACCGCGTACCCGCCGGGGCCGAAATCACACTCGTGCCACACGTATAGGTCGGATCATCGATCAGGCAGAGATTTTGCTTGGTCTTGGCATCGGTATAGGAGCCCGAGGCGCTCAGCGTGAGCGCCTGTACATTGAGATTGGCCTGCACTTCCACGCCGCGAATGCGCGCGTTGGGGCCGTTGTGGATTTCGGTAAAACTGTTCGCGCCAAGGAAGGCGAATTGGAACCTGTCCCAATTCTGCTGATAGATCGCGCCGTTCAGGCGCAATTTGCCACCGAGCAGCGTCGTCTTCGCGCCGAGTTCGTAATTGGTCAGGAAGTCTGCGCCATATGGCGGGACATCGGCGCGCCGATTGATGCCGCCCGGGCGGAAGCCGCGCGACGCTGTTCCGTAGAGCAAGACGCCGCTGACTGGCTTCCAGCTGAGGTTGAAGCGATAGGTCACGCCCTGCCCCGACGCCGTGACCGGCTGAACGCCTGACCCGACGGCATAGACGCCAAGGTTCGTGCACGGGCCTCCGGCAACCGCCGGTGGCAGCAACGTGGTGGATCCACCCGCCGCGACGGCGGCGCGCAGCCGCGTGCCATTGGTGGTGAAACAGCCAGCCACGCCGGTGCGCGAACTGCCTGCGGCGTTATACGGCGTGGTGTTAAATCCGCCCGCCGGATCGCGCCCGAAGCCGAAAAAGCCGATCAGCGAATTGTCATAGATATAGGCACGGCCGCCCGCAGTGGCGGTCAACGTCGGCGTGATGTCGAAGCTCGCCTCGCCGAACAGCGCATAATCCTTGTCGATGCGGTGCTGCTGCGTCAGCCACAGCGTGCCGGGCAAGCCGTTGACCGACAGACTCGTCGCGAGTCCGGCGACCTGGTAATCCTGATGGATGTCGTTGCTCTGGCGCTGATAGAAAGCACCCGCGACGAGCCGGAAGCGGTCGCTCGACGGGCTGGCAATGCGGAATTCCTGGCTGAGTTTCTTGAAATGGTCGGTTCCGATTACCTTCTGGCGCGGGTCGATCGTGCGGCCGGCATTGTCGTTGAAGTAGAAATAGCCGGCGAGGCCGCCGGCCGACGAATAGAGACTGTCATAGGCTTCCGAATAATCGGTATAATCGCTCGACTGGAACGTTTTGCGGTCGAGATAGGCCCCGGCATAGGTCACGTCCCAATTGCCGACCTTGCCCTCGATCGTGAGGCCCGCCTGAATGAACCGGTCGCGGCGAAATTCCGGGAAGAAATGCTGGACCTTGAGGTCGCCGACCTTCGGATCATAGCCATAGGACCCGTGGCTGCGCGTATCCTGATACATAACGGTCGGCGTGACCGTCCAATTGCTGTCGAGATCGACCTTCAGGGCGGCACGGCCACCGGCGATTTCGGTATCGTTATAGTCGTTCTTGACGAAGGCAGCGTTGTTGACGGTGATCCCGCCAGGCCGCGGCAGAAAGCTGCGCGTACCCGCCACATTGTCGATATAGCCCGCATCGCGCTGATAATAGCCGATGACCCGTAGGGCTGCGGACTCGGACAGAGGCAGGTTGATCATCGCCTCGCCCTTGCCGCCGAAGCCGCCCTTGCTGACGTGATTGCCCTCGACATCGGCGCGGCCATAGAAATGCGATGTGTCGGGCTTATTGCTGATGATGCGGATCGTCCCCGCTTCGGACGATGCACCATAGAGCGTGCCCTGCGGCCCCGACAGGCTCTCGATCCGGGCGATGTCGTAGATGTGGACGTCGAGATTGCCGCCGATCGTCGTCACCGGCTGTTCGTCGAGATAGACGCCGACCGAGGGAAGCGCGCCCGAATGGTTGCCGTCGCCACCCGATGCGACGCCGCGCATATAGATGACGTTGGTGCCGGGTGTCCCGCCCAGCGCCTGAAACGACACCGAGGTCAATTGCTGGGCATATTGCTTGAAGCTGGTGATATTGAGCTCGTCGAGCTTTTTGGTGGTCAGCGCTTGGACGCTGATCGGCACGCTCTGCAGCGTCTCCGAACGCTTGGTCGCCGTAACAATGATGTCGCCGCCATCTTCGGTCGGGGCCGAAGTCGGGGCCGGTGCGGGATCAGGTGCGGTCTGCGCAAAGGCGGGCATTGCGAATGCCGCTGACGACAAAAGCGCGGCGACGACAGCACGGTGCGCAAACGATGACATCACGATAACCCCTTTACGATGTTGCGACAGACTGTTCGCGGGCGCAGCATCCGTCAAGCGGGTCGATACTCAACTGTAACAATCGTGTCGAAGCGTTGCGCAATTACAACGACGCCGGTGTTGTGGGATAGCAATCGAGCACGTCGCCCAGCGCACCCTTTAACGGACCCAGCCACGCCTCGAACGGCTTCCACGCATCGGTCCCCTCGCGGAAAATCGGGCGGCGGACCTGTTCGGAACTTGCGGTGCGGACCGCGCGCTCGGTCTCGTGAAAGGCAAGGCAGGCGGGCTCGAACGCCAGCCCGCACGCCGCCAGCAGCGCGCGGACGGTGCGTTCGGTGTCCTCCACCATATCCTCGTACAACACGCGGTGGATGCGCCCCGGTAGCACCGCATCCATATGCGCCATCAGCCGCACATAATCGCGATAGTAGCGCCCCATATCGTCGAGCCCGTAACTGAACCCCTGCCCGCGCGCGAAATGCTGTTTGAAATTGGAGAAGCAGCACCCGAGCGGATGCCGCCGGGCGTCGATGATCCGGGCGTTTGGCAGGATTAAATGGATGAAAGGCACGTGCGCCCAATTGTTGGGGAGCTTGTCGATGAACAGCGGCCGGTCGGTGCGGCGCTGGATGCGGGTGCGGTTGAGATAGTCCGCGCCCGCCGCATGGAGCCGCTCGGCAGACCAGTCGGCCAACCCTATGGGATACGCCGCGTCCTGCCGCGCGAGCAACGGGATGTCGGGCAATTCGCTCGTCCCTTCGACTTGCGAATGGCTCGACAAGATCTGTTCGATCAGCGTCGATCCTGCGCGCGGCATGCCGAGGATGAAGATCGGGTCGGACGCCGGATGCCCCTGCCCAGCCCGTGCCGCAAAGAAATCGGCGTCGAACTGCGCGATGCTGCGATCGACGAAGGCCTCGGTTTCGTCCGCGTCATAGTTCAGCGCGGCACGACGTAGTGCATTGCCGTCGGCATAATGCGCGAAAGCGCGCTCGACACTCCGGCGATCCTCGAACGCCTTGCCAAGCGCGAAATCGAGATGGAAGCGATCTTCGTCGGTAATGCCCACTCCCGCGAGCGCCGCTTCCATCGCGGCAATGTCCGCATCGTCGAAATGCACCGTCTTGAGATTGGCGAGGCTCCACCACGCTTCGCCCAAACTCGGCAGCAAATCGATTGCGCGGCGATAGGCGGCGATGCCGTCGGCCTGTCGCCCGACCGTCTTGAGCATATGGCCATAGCTCATCCACACGCGCGGCTGCTCGGGCACATCGGCGAGAACGCGCTGATACAAGGCAATCGCATCGTCAAACTGGCCGAGGCGGCCAAAGGCGGCGGCCTGCAAATTGGCATGACCGGGATTGTCGGGATCCTCGGCGACGACGGTGGCGAGCTCGGCGATCGCCTCGGTCGGGCGGTTGAGCCGGTATAGCACCAGCGCCAGATTGGCGCGCGCGGCGGTGAAGCCCGGCGAAAGCTCGATCGCGCGGCGCAATAGCGTCTCCGAATCCTTGTAACGCCCGATCCGCCCGGCAAGCTCGGCTAGCATCCGGATCGCCGCAACATCGAACGGATCGTCCCGAAGTTGCGCCTTCAGCAACGGTTCGGCGTCGTGCAAACGGTTGTCGTTGAGCGCAAGCGCGGCGTCGATCAGCCGCGGCGGATAGCGGCCACTCGCCGCCATCCAACCCGTTTCGGTCCCCACGATCGTCTGCGCCATGCGCGCGTCGTAGCGCAGCTTGCGCGAAAAGGAACTATGGCGTCGCAGCCCGCGTCGTGCTGAATTGCTGCCCAAGGGGACCAGCCGATGACCACCGCCGCGCCGCGCCCGTTCGGATATTGGACCGCCATCGCGCTCGTGATGGGCGGGATGATCGGATCGGGCATCTTTCTAATGCCGATCGCGCTCGCGCCTTATGGCTGGACCGGGGTCGCTGGCTGGATCGTCAGCATCGCAGGCGCACTGGCGATCGGCTGGACGCTGGCGCGGCTCGCGCAAGCAATGCCCGAGGCGACCGGCGCGATTGCGATTACCGGCACGGTGCTGGGGCCGCTGCCGGGGGTGATGGTGGGCGTGGCGTATTGGGTGTCCGTATGGGCGACCAATGCGGCAATCGCGATGGCCGCGACCAGCTATCTCGCCGCGTTCGAACCCGCGCTCAATGCGACACCGCTAACGGGCGCGCTGGTCTCGGTCGCGTTGATCTGGCTGTTTACATTACTCAATCTCGCTGGCGCAAAGCTCGCCGGACGGGTGCAAGTCGTCACGACGGTTTTGAAGATCGCGCCTCTGATCGCGGTCGTCGCGATAGCTCTTGCGGTCGGGGTGAGTGGCACGGTCGCGCTGCCACCTTTACCGCCAAGCGGACCGGTGCTGGCCGGGCTCGGCGGCGCGGTCGCGCTCACCTTGTTTCCGCTGCTCGGGTTCGAAGCGGCGAGCGTCACGGCGGAACGCATTCGCGACCCGGCGCGCACCGTGCCGCGCGCGACGATGATCGGGACCTTTGCGGTCGGGCTGCTTTACATCCTCGTTTGCTCCAGCATCGTATTGCTGTTGCCCGCCGCCGATGTCGCGGCATCGAGCGCGCCGTTTCAGCTGTTCGTCGAACGATTCGCAGGCGTTGGTGGCGGATTGCTCGTTGCCGCCTTCGCCGCGATCGCGGCGCTCGGCGCGCTCAATGGCTGGGTGCTGATCCAGGGCGAAGTGCCGCTCGGCATGGCGCGCGCGGGGCTGCTGCCACGCTGGTTCGCGCAGGTGTCAGCGCGCGACGTGCCGGTGCGCGTGCTGATCCTGTCCTCAACCTGCGCCAGCCTGTTGGTGCTGTCGAACGCGAGTGCGTCGCTGGCCGGAGCGTTCGCCTTTGTGGCGCTGCTGACGACCTGTTCGAGCCTGTGGTTCTATCTTGCAGCGTGCGTTTCCGCGTTGGTGCGGCGGATCGCACCGGTCACGGCGACGCTCGGCATCGCCTTCTCGCTCTTCGCCTTTTGGGGCGCAGGAGGGGCGGCGAGCGGGCTAAGCCTGGTGCTGATGCTCGCCGGAATTCCGCTCTATCTGCTGCGCCCGCAGAACGCCTTAGCCGAACAACCGGCCTAAAACGTTGCGATCGCGCAGAATTTCGTGCGCGGCATTGTGCCCCGGCGCCCCGGTGACGCCGCCGCCGGGATGCGTGCCCGAGCCGCACATGTACAACCCGGCGATTGGCCCGCGATAATCGCCATGCCCAAGCATCGGTCGCGCCGCCCAGAGTTGGTCGAGCCCCATCGTCCCGTGGAAGATATCGCCGCCGATCAGCCCGAATTTGCGTTCGAGATCGAGCGGCGAATGGATTTGCCGTGCGATCACTGCACCCTTGAAATTGGGTGCATGTTCGGTGACGGTATCGATGATCAGATCGGCGACCTCCTCGCGGCAATCGTCCCACGAACGCCCGTTTGGCAGCGTCGGGGCGAATTGCTGGCAGAACAGGCTCGCAATATGCATCCCCGGCGGGGCGAGGCTGTCATCGACCGTAGTCGGCAGTTTCATCTCCACGATCGGCTTTTTCGACCAGCCAAATTGCTGCGCGTCGATGAACGCTTGGTCCATATAATCCATGCCCGGCGCGATGATGATGCCGGCCGTGTGATGCTCGGCCGTCTCCTTACCGGGAAACACCGTGAAATCGGGCAGTTCGGACAAAGCGACGTTCATGCGGAAAGTGCCGCTGCCGGTCTTGAAATTGTCGATCCGTCGTTTGAAATCGCTCGGCATGTCGGCGGAATCGACCAATTGGCGATAGAGCAAGGCTGGCCCGACATTGGCGGCGACGATCTTCGCGGCGATCTCCTCGCCCGATTCGAGACGCACACCGGCAACCTTGCCGCCTTCGGTCAGCAGCTTGGCGACCGGAGCCTCCAAGCTAATCTCGACCCCGGCTTCCTCGCAGGCATGTGCCATCGCCTGAGTGATCGCGCCCATCCCGCCGACCGAATGACCCCATGCGCCGAACTTGCCATTCACCTCGCCAAAGACGTGGTGGAGCAGGACATAGGCGCTACCCGGCGTCGAAACCCCGGCATAATTGCCGACCACTGCATCGAACGCGAAGGCCGATTTCACATGGTCATCCTCGAACCAGCCATCGAGGAAATCGCGCGCCGATTTGGTGAAGACATCGAGCAGTTCGCGCTGCGCTTCGATCCCCATCTTGCCGATCGGCCAGCCCTGCGCGGCACCCGCCGCCAGCGCACGCAGGCCGCCGCCGACGTTGGGCGGGGTCTTGAGCGCGAGGTCGCGGAGCACTTGTGCGACTTTTTCGAGCGCGGCGTCGTACGCGGGATAGGCGTCGGAATCCTTCTGGCTGAAGCGCGCGAATTGCGCCTGCGTGCGCGCGGTGCCGCCGCCGAGCGTCAGGTATGTATCGGGAAAGGGGAAGAAATTGCTGATCGTGCGTTCGATGATGCGGAAACCGCGCTCGTGCAGCTTCATGTCAGCGATGACCTTGGGGCGCAGCAGACTGACGGTGTAGCTCGCGGTCGAATTGCGGAAACCCGGATGAAACTCCTCGGTCACCGCCGCCCCGCCGACGATATGGCGGCGTTCGAGCACGCGCACCTTCAGCCCCGCACGCGCGAGATAGAAGGCGCAGACAAGGCCATTATGGCCGCCACCGATTATGATTGCGTCGTAGCGTTTGGTCATGTCGTCTCCTGCCGCGACCACCCCGCCGCCGGCGCGCGGTGGAGCCGGGCTTCGGGAATACGCTCACGGATTTTGCGCGCGAAACTGCGCAGGCATACTTCACTCGCGCCGATCGGCCCGGCGGTGTAGCTCTGCGACGCCATGCCCTGCTGGACGCGCTCGATCAGCCAGGTGTCCTCGGCATTGACGACGCGGTTGATGCGCCAATTGGCGTAGCGCACCAGCTTCATCTCTCGACGGTTATCAGGCAGCGCAAAGGCCATTTCGCGCAGCACACACGTCGTAGGCGTCAGCGGCAGCCACTGCATGAAATCGATCTGGTCGGCATAAAGATCGAACGCCATGTTGGGCCACAGCTTGAAATACAGCCACAGCCGCTGATTGTCATCGGGCAGATGGGGCGCGTGCGGCAAATGCGCCTGGTAGAAGCGCTCCCAGGGATTGTCCGACGCGCGATCAACGATCCGGCCCGACATCTTGTCGACCCACGGCTCCGCTTCGATCGCATAACTCTTGCCGAACAGTCGCGTGAGGCCATCGTGCGCGACCGGAATGTGGAGATTGTCCGAATAATTGTCGCCGACATTCTTCCAGTTAACCGCACGCTCGCGCAACCGGAGCGGGCTGATCGTCTGCATCTCCTCAAAGCGGTACGGTGCCACTTCATGGTCATACGGCGCCATCATTTCCGCGACCGACGGCCCGTCGCCCTCGAGCCGAACGAACACGAAACCGCGCCACAGCTCGAGGTCGACCGGGATCAGCCCGTTCTGCTCAAGCTCAAGTGCGGGATAATCGCGCCGCATCGGAACGCCCGACAGCCGCCCGTCGGTCTCATAGGTCCAGGCATGGTACGGGCAGACGAGCTTCTTCGCGCAGCCGCTCGGCCCCTCGACCAGCCGCATCGCGCGGTGGCGGCAGACATTGGCAAAGGCGCGGAGCACCCCATCATCGCCGCGCACGACCACGACGCTCTCGCCGATATAATCGAGCGTGTGGAAATCGCCGGGATTGGCGACATCGTTCTGGTGGCAGACGATCTGCCACGACGGACGGATCACGCGCTCGGTCTCGACCGCGAAATATTCGGGGTCGGTATAGAGCCAGCCGGGCAAGCTCCAATCGGCGTCGGGATCGTGCGTCACGCGCGCTTACTTCGACAAATCGGTGAACAGCAGCCGGTAATAACGAATCCCCGGCGCGATGTTGCTGATCGGCGTGCGTTCATTGAGCCCGTGGCTGAAATCCTGCGATTCCTTGCTGAAAGTCGGGCTCGCGCCATAGCTTGCGACGTGGTGATAGCGGAACCACATGCTGTCGCTTGCGCCCGAGGATTGCGCCGGAAACACCGGTACACCCGGATAGACCTTCCCCATCGCGCGATTCACCGCGGCCACGAAATCGGGGCGCAGCGGCGATGCGTCATTGGCGACCGACCCTTCCGTAACATCGCTGAAGGCGACGCCGGGATCGCCCACGGCTTGCGCCAGTTCGGCCATGATCTCGGCCGGCTTATGGCCGGGGAAGATGCGGCAATTGATGTTGGCGGTCGCGCGCTGCGGCAGCGCATTTTCGGCATGCCCACCGCTCACCAAAGTCGGCACGCAGGTCGTACCGATCCGGCCGACGGTGCCGGGGTTGGCGGTGAGCGTAGCAATCGCGGCTGCGTCGGTCGGGTCCGCGACAAACGCTTTAAGCGCCGCGCCGATCGCTGGCTCTTCATAGGGTGCCGCCTTGGCGAGCGCCTCGCGGGTCAGCGGGCTAAGTTCAGGCTTGAAGCGATAGCGGCCGATCTTGTCGAGCGCGCGCGACAGTTGAACGATCGCGTTGACCGGGCGCGGGGCGGAGGAATGGCCACCGGGGTTGGTGACGGTCAGCCGGAAATCGGCATAGGTCTTTTCCGCCCCCTGCCACGTCCAATATTTCGGCTTGCCGGTTTCCTCATCGAGCAACCCTCCGCCGCCATCAATGTTGAGGACAATATCGGCATCCTTCAGCCGCTCGGCGATCAGGCCTGAGGTCTTCATCACCGTTTCCTCGTCCCCTGAGAATTCGATGACGATCGTGCGCTTCGGCTTATAGCCTGAGCGGCGCAGATCGACGAGCGCGGCAATTGCGGTGGTGCCGTCGAGCTTCATGTCGCTCGCGCCGCGCCCGAACAGATAGCCATTTTCGACCACCGGCGTGAACGGGTCGCGCTGCCAATCGGCCGGCTTCGCCTCGACCACGTCCATATGCCCCGAAATGACGAGCGGTTTCAGCTTGGGATTGCTGCCGCGCCAAGTGCCGATCAGATAGGCGGTATCGTCTACGGCCGTGATTTCAACATCGGCATCGGCAAAACCACCCGCGACCAGCGCCGATTTATACAGCGCCGCCACTTGCGGCGTTTGGTTGCCCGGGCCCCGGACCGAGCGCAGTGCAATTGCCTTCTTGGCCAGATCAAGCGCCTGGTCCGCCGCGCTCGGCGCGGCAACCGGCTGCGCCAGAACAGGAGCCGCAAGCCCGCAGCCCAGCATCATCACGCTCCACAAGCCTCGCATCGCACGCTCCATCACATCTCGGGCGCTCTGCGTAACCGTTGGCCGCGGCTGCGGCAATCGTTCGCATCGGAGGGACGCTACGCGATGCGCCCGACCAATGCCCCCCTCAGACTGCGGTTCCCAGCGCGGCATGTCCGATCACCGGACCGGGGAGCATGTCATCGCCAGGCCGATACGTCAGCAAACGCCGACCGATGCGTGGGCCAATCCAGCGTTCGATCCCCATCGCCAGACTGAAGCTTGCGGGCACGATGACGAGCGTCAGCACGGTCGAGAGCAGCAACCCGCCGATCACGGTTACACCCATCGGCGCACGCCACGACGCGTCGCCGCTGATCGACAGCGCGGTGGGGATCATGCCCGCGACCATCGCCACCGTCGTCATGACGATCGGTTGCGCGCGCTTATGCCCCGCATCGAGAATTGCGGTGGTCGGCTCGACCCCCTTGGACATCTCCTCGAGCGCGAAGTCGATCAGCAGGATCGAATTCTTGGCGACAATGCCGAGCAGCATCAGCATCCCGATCAACACCGGCATCGAGATCGGATCGCCGACGATCAACAAGGCCAGCAGCCCGCCCAGCGGCGCGAGCATCAGCGAACCGAGATTGACGAAGGGTGCGAGGAAGCGGCGATAGAGCAGCACCAGCACCGCGAACACGAGCAAGACGCCCGACACGACCGCAGCGAAGAAATTGTTGATCATCTCGGTCTCGAACTTCTGCTGTCCGAGCGTCAGTTTGGCAACGCCAACTGGCAGCGCCTGCATGATCGGGAGCGCGCTGATCTGCTCCATCGCGGTGCTGCTGACGACCCCCGGTGCCCGGTCGGCACCGACCGTGATCTTGCGCTGTTGCGCGACGCGCTCGATCTTCGTCGCGCCTGCGCCAAAGCTGATATCGGCAACGAGGCTAAGCGGCACCGATCCGCCGCTAGCGGTCTGAACCGGTAAGTTACGGATCGTCGCGAGGCGCGCGCGCGCACTCTCATCGAGCGCGACGCGGATCGGGATCTGGCGGTCGCTGAGCGAGAATTTCGCGCTATTCTGGTCGATGTCGCCAAGCGTCGCGACGCGGATCGCGTTCGACAGCGCAGCGGTCGTCACGCCCATGCTGGCGGCAAGATCCCGATGCGGCTTGATGACGATCTCCGGGCGCTGCAAGTCGCCGATGATGCGCGGCGCGGTGATGCTCGACAGATGCGACATTTGCTCGGCGAGCGTGATCGCGGTCTTACGGAGCAACTCCGGATCAGAGCCGGCGAGCGTGATCGAAAGATCGCGCCCGCTGCTTCCGCCATTGCTCGATCGGAACGCTACGCGCGCATCGGCGATCTGCGCGAGTTGAGGCGCCAGCGCGCGTTCGAACGCGTTGCTGGTCTGCGATTTCTTAGGCTTGAAGATCGCGGTCACGCGACCGTTGCCGACGCCTGCCCGCTGATAGGTCGATTCGACGTCGGGCTGCCGCTGCAACAGCGTCGCGACCTGATTCACCACGGCTTGCGTCTGCGCGAGCGTAGTGCCCGGCACCATTTCGATCGTCGCGGTCGAGGCATCGCTGTCCTGATCGGGCTGGAACGTCATCGGCAGCGCGCCTGCGCACACCACGGTTAGTGCGAGCGCGCCCATCCCGCCAACCACTGCCGACCAGCGATGCAACAAGGTCCAGCGCAGCACCGCCATATAGACGTTCATGATCGGCCCCTCGCCATGCGAGCGATGCCCTTCCGCCTTCAGAAAATACGCGGCGATCATCGGGGTGATGAGGCGCGCGACGGCAAGGCTCATTAGCACCGCAACGACGACGGTGAGCCCGAAATTCTTGAAGAACTGCCCCGAGATTCCCGGCATCAAGCCCACGGGGAGGAACACCGCGACGATTGCCATGGTGGTGGCAAGCACGGCGAGGCCGATCTCGTCGGCCGCGTCGATCGCGGCCTGATAAGCGGATTTGCCCATCCGCATATGGCGCACGATATTCTCGATCTCGACAATCGCATCGTCGACCAAGACGCCAGCGACCAGACTGAGTGCGAGCAGACTGATACTGTTGAGCGTGAAGCCCATCAAATCCATGAACCAGAAGGTCGGGATCGCCGAGAGCGGGATCGCCAGCGCCGAGATGACGGTCGATCGCCAATCGCGCAGGAAGATGAACACCACGATCACCGCCAGCACCGCGCCCTCAATCATCGTGTCGATCGCCGAATGATATTGCAGCTCGGTATATTTGACCTGATTGAAGATCAGCTGGAAATGGACCTTGGGGTTGCGCTTCTCGAGCGCGGCGAGCTTTGCCTCGGCGCCGTGGAACACGCTAACGTCGGACCCGCCCTTGGCGCGCTGAAAATCGAAGCTCAGCACCGCGCGACCATTGAGCGCCGAGGCGGAGCGCTGTTCGGCATACAGGTCACGGATCTGCGCAATGTCGGCGAGTTTGACCGTGCGATCCGCGCCGAGCGAGATCTGCGTTTGCCCCAGATCATAGGCGGTGCTTGCATTGCCCAGTACGCGGACCGCCTGTTCGGATCCGCCGATCTCGGCACGCCCGCCCGCCGCGTTGAGATTGACGAGCCGGAGTTGCTGGTTGACCTCGCCGGCGGTGATGCCCTGCGCCTGCAACTTCACCGGATCGAGGATCACCCGAATCTCGCGATTGACCCCGCCGTTGCGATCGACATGCGCCATGCCGGGCACCGACAGCAATTCCTTCGACACGGTATTGTCGATGTACCAGCTCAGCTCCTCGATCGTCATGTCGGTGCCGATCGCGGCGTAGCTCGCCAGATCATTGCCGGTGGTGTTGGCACGTTCGATCTGTGGCTCGAGGATACCGTCGGGCAGGTCACTGCGGACTTGCTGCACGGCACCGCGAACATCCTCAACCGCGCGATCGATCGGGGTGCCGATCGCGAGCTGGATGACGGTGGTCGATTGGCCTTCGGACACGGTCGAATTGATCTCGTCGATGCCCGCGAGGCTGCGCACGGCGGCTTCGATCTTGAGCGTGACCTGGTTTTCGAGCTCGCTCGGTGCGGCACCCGGCTGGCTGACCGAGACAATCACGACCGGGAAATCGATGTCGGGATTGTCGTTCACCTGCATCCGCGCAAAGCTGACCAGGCCCGCCACGGTGAGCATCGCGAACAGCACGAGCGAGGGGACCGGGTTGCGAATCGACCATGCCGAGATGTTTCGAAAGCTCATCCGCGCACCGCGCAAGCTGCGCTGTCGCGAACACTAACGGACGGCGCTGCGCGCAGGTGACTGGAGGTCAGGGACACAAGGAAGGGGCACATTGCTCAACTCTCGACCGGCTTTCTGATCACCGGTGCTATAGTGTACTATATCGATAACACATAGCGATTTTTGGGGGCATTGCCGAAAATATGAAGCGATGCGTAGGTGGCCTCGGATTTGCCAAGCAGCCATTCGCCTGCGATTACGCTCAAAAGGCGGCGGAGGATCAGGCATGGTTTTCATCCTTGGTGGATGGCAAAGTGATTTCTCCGATGTCTGGAGTCGGCGGGGCATGGACCTGGCCGATGCCTTTACCGAAACGGTGCAGCAGGGCCTCGCGGCGACCGCTCTCGACGCCGCCGACATTGAAGCCGGGCACGTCGGCAACTTCACCGCCGAATTGTTCGCGGGCCAGGGCCTGCTTGGCGGGTTCTTCGGGCTGGTCGATCCGGCATTCGATGGCTTGCCCACCGCGCGGCATGAGGCAGCCTGTGCTTCGGGCAGTGTAGCGGTGCTGGCCGCGACGGCCGAAATCGAGGCCGGGCGCTATGATCTCGCGTGCGTCGTCGGGATCGAACAGATGCGCAATGTTCCCGGCCAGACCGCGGCGGAATATCTGGGGGCGGCGGCGTGGGCGGGCCACGAATATAACGATGTGCGCTACGTCTGGCCTGCCGCCTTTTCCGATCTCGCGGAGGAATATGATCGCCGCTACGGCCTGCAATACGAGCATCTGATGCGGATCGCCGAGATCAATTTCGGCAACGCCCGGCGCAACCCCAACGCGCAGACGCGTGGCTACGCTTTCTCGCCCGAAAGCTTTACCGAAGACGGCACGGCTAACCCGGTGGTGGAGGGCCGGACGCGCAAGATGGATTGCGGGCAGGTCACCGATGGCAGTGCCGTACTGTTCCTGGCGTCGGAACGGCGCGCCACCGACTATGCGGCGAAGCGCGGGATGTCACTCGACCAGCTGCCGCGCATCGCCGGGTGGGGCCATCGCTCGGCGCCGATCGGCTATGCCCGCAAGATCGCCGACAGTGCCGATCAACCCTATGTTTTCCCGCAGGTCCGCCGCGCGATCGAGGATGCGCGCGCCCGCGCCGGCGTGACCGACATCGCGCAGATCGATGCGGTGGAGACGCACGATTGCTTCACCGCGACCGAATATATGGCGATCGACCATCTCGGCCTGACCGCGCCGGGCGAATCGTGGAAAGCGATCGAGGATGGATCGATCGAGCTTGGCGGCCGCTTGCCGATCAATCCCTCGGGCGGCCTGATCGGATGCGGGCACCCGGTCGGGGCGACGGGGGTTCGCATGCTGCTCGACGCGGCGAAACAAGTGTCGAACACGGCGGGCGACTATCAGGTCGAGGGCGCCCGCCGCGTCCAGACGCTCAATATCGGTGGATCGACCACGACAACGGTCAGCTTCATCGTCGAAAGCGCGGCTGCGTGAACGTGCTGTCGCTGCTCGCGATCAATGCCGCCGTCCTGGTCGGCGTTTTTGTGCTGTTCTGGCTGTTCACCCTCAAGACCCGTGACGTGACGCCGATCGACAGCGTTTGGGCGCTCGGCATGGTGGTGCTTGGCTGGACGAGTTTCGTACAGACATCGGGTGACCCGGGACGAAAGATGCTGCTGATGCTGCTTTGCACGGCGTGGGGCGTGCGGCTCGGCTTCTATCTGTTTTGGCGCTGGCGTCATCAAGGGGCCGACCGCCGCTATCAGACGATGTTTGCCAAGGCGCAGGCGGACAAGGGCTGGGGTTTCAACCAGGCGTCTCTGCGGCTGGTCTATGCGATTCAGGGGCCGATGCTGTTCATCGTCTGCCTGCCAGTGCAGCTTGGCCAGCTCGACGCGGTGCCGCCGGTCGGCGTGCTGGGCGTGATCGGTGCCGCACTTGCGGTGCTCGGCATCGTGTTCGAAACGATCGGCGACGCACAACTCGTCGCCTTTCGCCGTGAGCCAGCGAACGCCGGGAAGGTATTGCGCACTGGCCTTTGGCGTTACACCCGCCATCCGAATTATTTCGGCGATGCGTGCGTGTGGTGGGGCCTGTACCTGATCGCGGCCGAGAGCGTGTCAGGTCTATGGGGGCTGCCCGGGCCGATCCTGCTGACCTTCACCCTGATGAAATGGTCAGGCGTACCGACCGTCGAGGGGCGGATGAAGCGCAAGAAGCCCGACTATGAAGACTATGTGCGCCGCACGTCGGGGTTTGTGCCGTGGTTTCCGAAGCGGGCTTAGGCTCGTTCCACCCTCCGTTCGCCCTGAGCCTGTCGAAGGGCACGTATCCAAACGCACGCGGCTCGTGCGGCGAGCAGGGCTTCGACAGGCTCAGCCCGAACGGATTGATATGATCGCGTCAAAAAACAAACCCTAGCCGTAGCGGCGTAGCACCGTTCGGTCGGCCCAGTGCGAATGCGTCCCGCTCGAAATCTTGTGCGGCAGCGCGATGCGGCACACCGGGCCGCCCTCGATATCACGCGCATCGATCAGGATGCATTCGCTCGTGCCGCGATTTTCGTCGGTGATGAAGCTGACGAGATAGCCGTCATCCTCGGCCACCGAGCCGACGCGCGGCGCGAACGGGGCTTCGCTGGCGTAGCGGCCATCCTCCAGCATCAGCGTCCATGACTCGCCGGTTTCGAGGTCGTGTTTGACGAAGCCGTTGAACAGGAACCATCCGGGCTTGGTCGTGGTCGAATAAATGTAGCGATGCTTGCGCCCCGCAACGCGACCATCGATCATCCCGAATTCGAGCGTGCGATCATCGAGGCGTTCCTCGGTCGTCGTCCCCGTGGCCAAGTTGAAGCGCCAGCGGTGCAGCCGCGGCAGGAAACTATGCTCGTCGACATAGGCCAGCATATGGCCATAGCCGTCCTCATTGGGCAGCGGCGCTGGCTGGGGATTGTCCTGGAAATAGGCGTCCATCACCACCTCGTCGCCTTCCTCATAGGCGTTGAGGAAGTGGAGGATGTAGGTCGGTGACGCCTCGAACCAGCGAATGTCTTCCGTCTTGCCGTGGCGCGGGATCAGCGCGAAGCGCGACGGGATGCCCTCGTGGAGGCGCGCCGCGTGGATGCCGCGTTCGAGCAATTGCTGGTCCCAGAACATCGGGAGATCGTTCACGATCGACCAATTCTCGCTGAAAGTCATGTCGTGCGGCAGACGCGGTCCCGGCAACGGAACAGGTATGTAGGTGGTGACGTGACCGTCCACATCGACAACGCCGTAATGCATATACGGCGCGTGCTTTGAATAGTTGAAGAACAGCAGTTCGCCCGTACGATCATCGACCTTGGGATGCGCCGAGATGCCATCGAGCGGGACCCAGGGCGCGACGCCCGCTTGTTCAAGCGTTTCGGGATCGAGCACATACCCCTCACCGCACTGGTAGAAGGTCGAGATCGCCTTGCCGGCATGCACGATAATATCGGTGCTGGACGAATCCTTCAGGCTGCCATGCGCGCCGAAGCCGGGACGCAGTGACGTGCCCGGCCGGTCCATCAGCCCGCCCCACAGCGATCCTCCAGCGTCCTGCTCAGCCTGGAAGCAGCGCGTGCGCACGAAGCGGTTGCGGTACGATGCGCGACCGCCCGAAAAATCGATCTGGTGGATCATCCCGTCCCCGTCGAACGGATGATATTTGCCGAGCGGCTGGTGGAGCTGGTTCTCGGTATTGCGCAGATAGACTCCGTCGATATCGGCGGGGATCGTGCCTTCGATCACATGCAGGTCGAACGCAGTCACCTCTTCGTGCTGCGGCGTCCAGGCGTGATTGAGATAGGGATGGTTGCTCGGCTGTAGCGACGAGGCAACCGGCGTGAGGCGTTCGATCTGCACGGGGAGCCGCTCCTGTCCAAGGATTTCCGCAGAGTTTAGCTTTCAGGCGAGATTTAGCTACTGGCAATGTCTGCGCGACACCCCACCGTCCGCATTTACGGCGAAGACTGACCGTCGGATTATGGCCCCGCCCTGCCGTTCATCGATGGCACCCTCAACCCGTCGTAACGACGACGTTGTCGTCCGAATTGCGATCGATGCGGATGTTGTAAGGGTCGGCCCCCGCGAAAGCAGGCTTCTTCGCGGTCACCAGCCGGATGGTCTGCGTGCCGGTGCGCAGCGGCAGCCGCTGCAGGGCGAGAACATCGTTGGCAGCGAACTTCTCGCGGCCCGGCATCGCCGCGAACGCACCAAACTCGGCAATCTCATCCATCGGTGCTTCGGTCTCCTTGCCCTTGCCGTCGGCATAAACCTTGTGCGCCTCGACGGTCAGAACGGTCTCGTAGCGCCCGTCGGGCAGCTTGCGTGTCGCAGCAGCCCGCGTTTTCACGTCGTAGAGCGTGATGCGGTCGAACAGGTCGGTGATCAGGGCATTCTCCGCCGGGCTCGCGCCCTTGCGGAACTCGGCGATCAGATCGAGCGAGCGCGGATAGGGCGCGCCCTTGAAGCGGTAGCGCATTACATACCGCGAGAGCGCCGCGTTGACCCGCGCCTCGCCGAGCGCGTCCTTCAGGCGGTACATCACCAGCGAGCCCTTGCGGTAATGGATGTATTGCTGGTTCTCGACGCGGTCGAGCGGCAGCTCCTCGATCACTTCGCCGCCACGGCTACGCAGATAGCGGTCGAGCTCGAACTTGAGGAAGCGGCGGATCTGGTCGCGGCCAAAGCGCTTCTCCATCACCATCAGCGCGGAATATTGCGCGAGGCTCTCGGTCAGCATCGTGGCACCCTGCATCTCCGCACCGACCGCCTGGTGCGCCCACCATTGATGGCCAAGCTCGTGCGCGGCGACATAGGTGACGTAATCGATCTTTTGGGGATCGGAGAGGTCGGCGATGAAGCCGATCCCTTCCGAATAGGGCATCGTTCCCGCAAACGCCTGCGCGAATTGCGCGTAATCCGGAAACTCGATGATCCGCGCCTGGTGGAACTGGTACGGGCTGAACGCCGACTGGTAATAATCCAGCCCGTGCGCGAAGGCGGCGAGCATCCGGTCGACATTCGCCGCATGCCGCGCGTCATAATAGACCGCCAAGTCTACACCGTTATGTTGGACGTGCTTCTCCAGATAATGCGCCGACTGGATCGACCAGAAATTGTTGATCGGCGCCGTTGTCACGAAATGTGCGGTGCGGCGACCGTTCGCGACGGTGTCGCTAAGCTTGTCGCCAGGTGCAATCGGCGTCTGGTCGGCCTCGGTCGTGATCGTGATGTCGCTGCTGATCCAATCGGCGCCGATCTCATTGCGCCCGGTCGCGGTCAGATCCTCGAGCTTGGCCGGGCGCAATTCCGCGACGAGACCGTAACGCCGCCGCTTGACGCGATCCTGCAGCAGACCACCGCGGTTCATGCCGATCGCCGGCGCGATCTCGCTATTGTCGAGGAAGGTGCCGTTATCGACCAGCCGCGTGTCGTTGCCGCCGTTGCGGAAACCGCGCTGCCCGCGCTCGCTGCGGAACGTAAGCGTGGTCGTGGCGCCCGGCGCGAGCGGCGCGGCGAGCCGGTAAATGCGGTATTGATACGCCGGATACTCACGCACCAGCGTCGCGCCAGGGAGCGCGACCGAAACCAGCCGTGTGTCGCGATCGGCAAGGCGGACGTGGATGTCGCGGATCGGCTGCGCGGTGCGGTTGATCAGCTTCATCACGCCCGTCGCGATCATCCGCGGCGCGTGCGGGCGAAGGTCGACCGCGACCTTCACCGACAAAACATTGGGTTGCGGCACCTTTTCATACGCGAGCAGCGTCTTCTCGTAATCGGCCGAGAATGTGTCGTTGGCGATCGGCGTGCGGTATTCGTTCCATACATGCGTGTTGGTGAACACCCACGCGCCGGTCAGCGCGAACACCGTCAGCGCCGCCGCGGCGATGCCCCCCGCCGGCCCCGCCAGCCGACGCGGCAAACGCTTCAGCCGCGGCAGCAGCCGCGTCTCGGTCCCGCGCCGCCACAGCGCATGCGCCAACACAAGCAGGAACACGGCGAAGGCCGACCAATAGACGCGAAGCCACACCGCGCCTTCCCAGAAGCGACCAAGCCCGTTCATGTCGGACAAGGGCATCGCCGGTGCTTGCGCGTAATTGTAGAGCGCATCGCCAAAGCCGAGATTGGCGAAGGTGGTGCGCGCCACGAGGTACAGCACCATCAGGCCCCAGCCGACAAATTTGTGCGGGCTGATTGCCTGGAAGAACACCGCTAGCACCGCGAGGAGCGTGAAGAAGACGGTATTCGGCAAAACATACCACAACAGGTATTTGCCAATTTCGAAATCGGCATAGCCATGCACCAGCTGCATCGCCATCCCGCCGAACACGCTGACGACCAGTGTCGAGAACAGCACCAGCGTCACCGCCAGCGCCTTTGGCACGACATAGGCCCAGTCGGGAATCGCGCTGGCGTCGATGATCTCGTGGATCTTGCGCTCGCGTTCGCGCCAGACGAGCTCGCCCGAATAATAGATCGCAATGATGATCGGGATCAGCCCGAACGAACCCTGCAATAGCTGGATCACGATGCGCGTTACCGGCTTGACCGGCGTACCGAAAATCTCGCCCAGGTCGATCAGCGCGCCGACCGAATTGAACAGCCCGAGCGCGAGGAGGATGAAATAGGCCGGGCTCTTGAAGACCTGGCCAAGCTCGAGCCGGGTGCGCGTGGTCAGCTGCGCCCATGCGGTCGCACGATTGAAGCGCGGCAGCGGCAGCGGTCCGACGGGCGGTGGGGTGGCCGACGCTTCGGCGTGGATCTCCAGCTTCTGCGCCTTACGCGCCGCCTTGGATGGGCGTGTTTCGAACCGGAAGGTGGCATAAGCGAGCGCGAGCGCCGCGAGACCGAGCCCGACCGCGAGCGCGCGGTTGAAGAGCAGCATCCCGTCGATCGGCAGCGTGAGCGTGTTGCGGTCGGCCGCGGTCCAATATTTGGTGGCGTAGGACACCGCGCCGAAGCCGAGCGGCTCGCCATAGGCACCGGCCACTTCGTAAAGCGGGTTGCGGTCGAGCACGACCGTCGCGATCGTCCACAGGATCAGGAACGCAACGACGCCGAGGTAGGTCGCCATCATCGAGCGGGTAACGGTGGCAAGCGCGAAGAACAGCGCCGACGTCAGCAGCAGGTTGGGCAGCGCGATCCACAGATAGGGCGCAAGATAATAGGATAGGCGGTTGGCGCCGATCAGTTCGCTGTCGACCCACGGCATGTGCGAGCCGACCCAGATCGCCAGCGGGATCACCAGATAACCGAGCGCCGCAGCCACGAACGCCCCGGCAAAGCGCCCGAGCAGATAGGGCGCCTTGGTGATCCGGGTCGCGCGCACGATCGGCCCGAAGCCGCTCTCATCGTCGCGCACGATCACGTTGGCGACAAACGCGGTCGACACGAACATGTAGAACAACGACAGGATCAGCATGATCTGCGCGATCGCGAACGGTGCGTTCTTGTGCACGTTGCCGCCGGAGCCGATCTGGATCTGATCGACCGTGCTCGCGGCGAAGGTCAGCAGGAAGAAGACGACCACCGCAACCCAGAACACCGGGTTGCGCAGCTGGTAGCGAAGCTCGAAGCCGAATATTTTCGCGAACATGTCCGCGGGCCTCAGGCGGCGCGACGCGAAGCGTCGAGCGTCGAGAAATACACGTCCTCAAGGCCGCCGGAGACCGTCGTGAAACCATCGCCCGGGTCGGTATCGGACATCACATGGACGATCGTGCGACCTGCGAACAGACGGGTCGAGATGACGCGGTATGCGCCACGTACGCGCTCAAGGTCGGCGCGGTCGATCGTTTTTTGCCAGACGCGCCCGCGCGTATTCGCGATCAGGTCGAGCGGCGCACCCTCCAGCAGGATGCGCCCTTCGGCCAGCACCGCCATGCGCGGGCACAGATCGGCGACGTCTTCGACGATATGGGTCGACAGGATCACCACCACGCCCTCGCCAATCTCGCCGAGCAGATTGAGGAAGCGGTTGCGCTCCTCAGGGTCGAGTCCGGCGGTGGGCTCGTCGACGATGATCAAGCGCGGCCCCCCGATCAGCGCCTGCGCGATCCCGAAGCGCTGCCGCATACCGCCTGAGAACCCCGCCAACGCCTTTTTGCGCACGGCCCAAAGATTGACCTGGTTGAGTAGCCCTTCGATGGTCGCCTTGCGATCCGCGCTGCCGGAAATGCCCTTCAGCACCGCCATGTGATCCAGCATGTCATAGGCCGAGACGCGGGGGTAGACGCCGAAATCCTGCGGGAGATAGCCAAGCGTGCGGCGCAGCCGTTCGGGCTCCGCAATGACATCGATATCATCGAAGCGGATGCGCCCGGCGGTTGGCGTCTGCAGCGTTGCGATCGTCCGCATCAGCGTCGATTTGCCCGCGCCGTTGGGACCAAGCAGGCCGAACATACCGGCGGGGATATCGAGATTTACCGCGTCGAGCGCGCGCGTCCCGTTACCGTAAACATGGCTAAGCGATTCGATCGTGAGCACCGGTATCCCCCGTTTTATGCCCCGAGCTTATTGCGGTGTGTTAAGCTTGTAAAGCGCTTGGGCCAGAGTGTGCCACCCGAGCCCACCAATGGCTTGCAATCGTCTCTCGGGAATTGGCCACGATGCACTTCACCCGCGAGGTTCCGCACACCCGCGCCACGTTGACGGCGGACACCCCGCGCGTTCGCCGCGTCTTTCGATATGTTAAAGATTGTGGTGGGCGATGACGGGCTCGAACCGCCGACATTCTCGGTGTAAACGAGACGCTCTACCAACTGAGCTAATCGCCCCTCGCTCGGGAGCTCGCGTCTTAGCGTGCTTTTCGAATCGGGCAACCCTGCGCGTCACCGATCCGTTACCCCCACCTGGCTAGGCAATCGCGATCCCGCCTCGCCCAACGGCGGCGAAATAATTGCGCATGCCGAGGCTCGCCCGGTCGGACAGGCCCAGAAAAGCGCGGCGGCGATCGAACGGGTCGGGCTGGCGTTCGAACAGGCCGGCCTCTGTCATCCGCGCAATCCAGCGGAGCGCCGTGGTCGGCGCGACGGCGGCGGCGATGCACAGGCTCGATACCGACACTTGCGCGCGCTCCAGCTCGGCGGCGAACAGGTCGAGCATCATGTCCCAGGCCGGATCCTCAAACAGGCCGCTCCCGAAATATTGGTCGCGCAGCCGCCGCGCGCGAATCGCCTCGCGAATGTCGCGCGCGGTCACCTCCGCCGAATCCGACGCGGGCGGTGGGCCACGATAGCCGTGTGTCGGCTCACCGACCCCGCCGCTGCGACGCTCGGCAAAGCGCGTATCGCCCTCGCCGCGCGTGAGCCGCGCCAGCGTCTCGGCGATCCGCGCGACTTCCTGGTTGAGCCGTTGCAGGCGCTCCGCCTCGGCATTGCGGCTGACATCGTGCACGCGGTCGCCACTGCGTAAGCCCGCAATGCATAAGGCCGCGACGCGTTCGACATCGCTCGGCGCGCACAGCAATTCGATTCCCGGCCCGCAAAGACTCGCGGCGAGCACATCGATCTGTTCGACATCGAGCGTGACCACGATCCGCGCATCACCCCGCCGCCCGATCGCGTCGAGCAGCGGCAGCACCGGTGTGAGCGCGGCGTCGCTCGCCCCGCGCGCTTCGGCGAGGACCACCGCCAAGGGGCCTTGCCGTTCGAGACGTTCTTTCGCGTCGTGCCAGCCGACTCGACCCTGGACATGACCGCCCGCTGCCGTGACGGCATGCTCGGGCCCGCGCCCCATGTCTGGTTCCGCGATGACGAGCGTGGCCGGCGTCGCGTCCGTCGGCGCGCCACCCCAGCCTTGCCCCCAGCCTTGTATTGCCTCGCCAATACCGCTGCTCATTATGGCGTCCTTTTCGGTCGGCCAGCATATGCCCCGACGCAAACACGGAAATTACGCATTACGCCAAATTGGGGTAGTCGAAATACCGCCATTTCGGTGAGATTATCCCGCGCCGCGTCAAGGCTTATCGCGATTCACTCCAAAACGGTAGTATTTGCCATGTGTATCATTCGTACAATGCGCCGCTGTCGAACGGGTGCGCACGGCGTTTGCGGCCTGCGCGTCCGTCAGGGGACTTGACGAGATCGTGAAGGATCGATCCCCCGGATCAATCCAAAGACTTCACGATCTCTTCGACCATCTTCTTCGCATCGCCCAAGAGCATCATGGTGTTGTCCATATAGAACACGTCATTATCGACGCCGGCATAGCCGACCCCACCCATGCTGCGCTTGATGAATAGCACGGTCTTGGCCTTTTCGACGTCGAGCACGGGCATGCCGTAGATCGGCGAAGTCTTGTCGGTCTTGGCCGCCGGATTGGTCACGTCGTTCGCGCCGATCACGAAGGCAATGTCGGTCTGCGCGAATTCGCTGTTGATGTCCTCAAGCTCGAACACATCGTCATACGGCACGTTGGCTTCGGCGAGCAGCACGTTCATATGCCCCGGCATGCGCCCAGCGACGGGGTGAATGGCGTATTTCACGCGGACGCCATGTTCTTTCAATTTGTCGCCCATCTCGCGCAAAGTGTGCTGCGCTTGGCTGACCGCCATGCCGTAGCCGGGGACGATGATGACTTGCTCGGCCTGGCCCAGCAGGAACGCCGCGTCCTCGGCGCTGCCGCGCTTCCACGGGCGCTGTTCCTTGGCCTCGCCGCCGCTTGGCCCGGCATCGCCGCCGAACCCGCCCGCGATCACCGAGATGAAGCTGCGGTTCATCGCTTTGCACATGATGTAGCTGAGGATCGCGCCCGACGACCCGACCAACGCGCCAGTGATGATCATCGCGGTGTTGTGCAGCGTGAAGCCCATCGCGGCGGCGGCCCAGCCCGAATAGCTGTTGAGCATCGACACCACGACCGGCATGTCCGCCCCGCCGATCGGGATGATCAGCAGAAAGCCGATCGCGAAGCTCAGGATCGTGATCGTCCAAAAAATCCACGGGCTCTGGTCCTGCGTGAAATAGGCGATCAGCCCGAGAATGCCTGACAGCACGCCGAGATTGATGACGTGACGGCCCGGCAACATGATCGGCTTGCCGCCCATATTGCCGTTGAGTTTGAGGAAGGCGATGACCGAGCCGCTGAAGGTGATCGCGCCGATCGCTATGCCGAGGCCCATTTCGATGCGGCTCTGCAGAAAGATTTCGCCGTTCTCGGCGATGCCGAAGGCTTGCGGGTTGAGGAATGCGGCTGCAGCGACGAGCACCGCGGCCATGCCGACCAGCGAGTGAAACGCCGCGACGAGCTGCGGCATGTCGGTCATCGCGATTTTCCGCGCGGTGACGATGCCGATCGCGGCACCGATGCCGATTGCGGCGAGGATCTCAATGATCGTGACGGTATCGAGCGCTCCAGCGTCAAGCGTCGGCACATGCGTCACCAGCGTCGTCACCACCGCGATGGTCATGCCGATGATGCCCATGCGGTTGCCCTGCTGGCTCGTCGCCGGACTCGACAGGCCGCGCAGCGCGAGAATGAAGCACACCCCCGCGACGAGATACGCGAGCGACGCGATGGGATTGACCGTTAAATGTTCCACTTGTCTTCAACCCCTTACCGTCACCCCGGACTTGTTCCGGGGTCCACCGCGCCATTAGCCCCAGCGTCAGTGGATGAGTGGACCCCGGCACAAGGCCGGGGTGACGAAAATTAGTGTTTCGCCACCGTCGGCGCTTTCTTCTTGTACATCGCCAGCATCCGCGCCGTCACCGCGAAGCCGCCGAAGATATTGATGCTCGCCAGCACCACCGCGAGCAGCCCGAGCCATTTCGACACCGCACCCCCGCTGCCCAGCGCGACCGCGGCACTCGCGATCAGCGCGCCGACGATGATGACGCTCGAAATCGCATTGGTCACCGCCATCAACGGTGTATGCAACGCGGGCGTGACCGACCACACGACATAATAGCCGACGAAACAGGCCATCACGAAGATGGAAAGGATTGAGATGAAGTCCATGGTCTACCTCGCGGCTACGGGAAGCGTGGGAGTGAAAAGCGTGCCGTTATTGAAACCGGCTATATAGCCGGGTTCAGCCAAGAGCAGATCGCCTTGCACGACACCGGCCGCAATCGAGTGCAAACGCAACGCTACACCCAGCGCTTCTAGAACGCGCACATCACTTTTGCCCGAAGCGCGCACGTCAACCGCGTCAAAATGACCTGGGCGGTCGAGCGCGACCTGCATCCGCACGCCCATGATGTCGGTCTGGCTGCCAACCAGCGTATAGGTCAGCGTAATCTCTTCGGGAAAAGCGTGAACGTCAACAACCTCATAGCGCGCCGGACGCGCGATTGGCGTTGCCGAACCGAGATTCCCGCGCGGCTGCGGTGGCGAGAGTTGCGAATAAATATCGAAGACCGAGAAGCTTGCATCGAAATGCCCGTCACCGTCGTTATCGACAAAGCAAGGACGGCGGTCGAGCGCGGGAATGAAGAGAGACTTCGCAGCGCCCGCGAGATTTTTCAGCGTGCACCAGCCACGCTGTCCGCTGTCGTTCACAACCAGGTATAGTAGCGTGCCAGCGGGGACCGGCGTCGTCGGGCCATTTGGCGCCGCAGATTCGGCGAGCCGCGCCAGCTTTACCGGTAGAACCCGCTGCTTCAGGAATGGAGTCCCGCGCGCAATGTCGACCGGGCCGCTTTGCCGATCAGACTCTAACTGCCAATAGGCTGTAATATGCTCGGCATTGGCCGGAGTCGCGAAAATCAATGCTGCGATACCGAAACCTAGCCCGATCTTCACGACAGCAACCTCTGGTTCACAACTTTGCCACCCTGCGTCAGCCGGATCGCGTCGCCGATTTCGGCGTCGAGCACCGGCTTGCCCGCTTCCTTGTCCCAGAAGGCGCTCAGGAAATTGAACAAATTGCGCGAGAAAAGCGCCGATGCATCCGCCGCCAACCGCGAGGGCACGTTGCGATAGCCGACGATCGACACGCCGTTCACCACCACCGTCTCGCCCGCGACCGCGCCTTCGACATTGCCGCCCGCCTCCACCGCGAGATCAACGATCACCGAACCCGGACGCATGCTCGCCACTTGTGCTGCCGAGATGAGGCGCGGGGCGGGGCGACCGGGGATCAGCGCGGTCGTGATGACGATGTCCTGCTTGGCGATATGCCCCGAGACCAATTCGGCCTGCGCCGCCTGATATTCGGGGCTCATCTCGCCGGCATAGCCGCCCGAGCCTTCGCCCTCGATGCCCTTGACGTTCTCGACAAAGATCGGCTTCGCGCCGAGCGACTGGATCTGTTCCTTGGTCGCCGAGCGCACATCGGTCGCGGAAACCTGCGCGCCGAGCCGCCGTGCGGTCGCAATCGCCTGCAGCCCCGCGACGCCGACGCCCATCACGAACACGCGCGCGGCGGAAACCGTACCCGCCGCCGTCATCATCATCGGGAAAGCGCGGCCATAGGTTGCCGCCGCATCGAGCACGGCCTTGTAGCCCGCCAGATTCGATTGCGACGACAGGATGTCCATCGATTGCGCGCGCGTAATGCGCGGCATGAATTCCATCGCCAGCGCCTCGAGCCCAGCCGCCGCATAGCCGTCGATCCGCGCGCGGTCTGCAAAGGGGTTGAGCGCGGCGGCAAGCCACGCCCCCGGCGCGACCCCGCCGAGCGAATCAGCCGACGGCCCCTGCACGCCGAGCACGATCCCCGCGCCAGACAGCGTCGCGGCGCGATCGGCCACGGTCGCGCCTGCGCTCGCATAATCAGCATCGGCGATTGATGCGGTGTTGCCCGCGCCTGCCTCGACCGCAACGGTCGCGCCCAAGCCGATGAACTTCTTGACCGTTTCCGGGGTCGCGGCGACGCGACGCTCGCCCTCAGCGGTTTCGCGCAGGACGGCGATCTTCATCGCTGTCACCGCGTGATCACGAAAATAACCGCGGCGGCGATGATGGCAACGATAAGCGCGCCGTACTTCATCCAGCCAATCACCTTGTGATAGGTTGCCTGGTGGACCTGCATGTCGTTGTCGGCAGCCATCGTCTCGTCCCTTGAAATGCGTCTCGCGAGGCCTGCTTAGCCGCCACGCGCGCGCCCCTCAACCCCCACGGTTTGGGTGGCGGTTATCGGGGACTGATTACGGAGTCACGTCCCGCGTGTCTCTCTGCGGGGCGTTTAAGGCCGCTTTCATACCTTATGCCTATGGTTAGCGGCTGGACGTGAGACGAAATGGGGTAACGCATGACGCGCAAAGGACAGCGCCTATTGATGCTGATCGACGACGAACCCGCGCAGCGCCGTCTGGTCGCTGCGATCGCGGCGCGGCGTGGTTGGCGGGCGATCTTCGCCACCGATGGCGAAATGGCAATCGCGATGCTCGGCACGCAGGACGGGATGCTGCTCGACGCCGTGTTGCTCGATCAATGGGCCCCGGACGCCGATCCGACGGTGCTGATCGCCGAACTGCGCAGCCGCCGCCCGGCGCTGCCGCTGTTGCTGTTGACCGCCAATGGTTCGGTCGCGCAGGCAGTTGCGGCGATGCGGAGCGGCGCGACCGATTTCCTCGTCAAGCCGCTCGCACCCGAACGGCTGCTCTGTGCGCTCGACGCCGCCGTAGCGGGCAAAGCGACAGGCGAGTTGCGTCCGTTGACCGAGAAAATCCCGGCGCTACTGGCCTTTGACGAAATCGTCGGGTCCGCGCCAGATTTCCGTGCCGCGCTCGCCATCGCCGCCAAGGCCGCGCGCGCGCGCGTGCCGGTGCTGCTCGAAGGCGAAAGCGGGGTCGGCAAAGAAGTTGTGGCCGAGGCGATCCACGCCGCCTCCCCGCGCGGCAAGAAGCCGATGGTCGCGGTCAATTGCGGGGCGCTGCCGCCCAATCTGGTCGAGTCGGAACTGTTCGGGCACGAAAAAGGGGCATTTACCGGCGCGTTCGAACGCAAGATCGGACGCTTTCAGGAGGCCGATGGTGGGACTTTGTTCCTCGACGAGATCGGCGAAATGCCGCTCGATGCGCAAGTCAAATTGTTGCGCGTGCTGCAATCGGGCGAAATCCAGCCGATCGGCGCGCGCCACACGCGCGACGTCGATGTTCGCGTCATCGCGGCAACCAACAAACGGCTGATCGAAGAGGTCGAGGCCGGGCGTTTTCGCGAGGATCTTTATTACCGACTCAACGTCGTGCAGGTTACCATTCCTCCTTTACGCGAACGCACGGGCGACATCCCCGCGCTCGCGCGCCATCTGCTCGCGCGGATCGCGGAGCAGCCGGGCCTGCGCCCGCTCGGCATTACCGATGAAGCGCTGGCGTTGCTCGGGCATTACGATTGGCCGGGCAATGTCCGACAATTGCAGAACGCGCTCTTCCGCGCCGCCGTGCTGTGCGACGGTGCAGCGCTGACCCGGGCCGATTTCCCGCAGATCGCGGCGCTTGGCGGGCAGCGCCATACCACGCCGACGCCCATGCCGATGGCGACCAGCGGCGGGGTGACGCTGTTCCACGCCGACGGCAATTTGCGCGCGCTCGAGGAGATCGAAGCCGATGTCATCCGCCTCGCGATCGGCCATTATCGCGGCCGCATGACCGAGGTTGCGCGGCGGCTCGGGATCGGGCGCTCGACGCTGTATCGCAAGCTCGGCGAGTTGGGGATCGACAACGCGGCGGCGTAGCGGCCTGCGCGGCCACGCCCGCGCTGGCGCGCGGAGCGCGGCCGCAAGCCCGGACGGCGGACGGCTCAGCCGGTCCGGCCGACGGCTTTGCCGGCGGCAACGCGCGCCGCTACCGCCCCACCAGTGCCCGGTCGCGCAACCCCCGCCAGACGCGCACCGCCTGCACCGTCTCCGCGACATCGTGGACGCGGAGCAGCTGCGCGCCCGCGGCGACCCCCGCCAGCGCAAGCGCGAGTGACCCGCCGAGCCGCTCCCCGACCGGCGCCTCGTTCGACAGCGCACCGATCATCCGCTTGCGGCTCGCGCCAAGCAGAATCGGGCAGCCGAGACCATGGAACAGCGCCAATCCGTTGATGAGTGCGAGATTGTCCGACAAGGATTTACCGAAGCCGATGCCGGGATCGACGATGATCCGTGCGCGATCCACCCCGCCCGCGACCACCGCCGCGATCCGGTCCTCGAGCCAGTCGAACACTTCGACCACGACATCCTGATAGCCAGCCCCACCATGCGGCCCCTTGCTCGGCTCGGGCGAGTGCATCAGCACCACCGGGCAGCCCGCCTTCGCCACCACCTCCAGCGCGCGGTCATCCCACAGCAAAGCCGAGACATCGTTGACGATCGCCGCGCCCGCCGCCAGCGCCGCCTCCATCACGCTTGCCTTGCGCGTGTCGATCGACACCAAGGTCCCGCTGCGCGCGAGCCGTTCGATCACGGGTATGACGCGGGCGATCTCATCGCCTTCCCATACGGTCGCGGCACCGGGCCTGGTCGATTCGCCGCCAACATCGATCAGCGCAGCACCCGCCGCCGCCAGCGCGACCCCGGCACTCGCCGCCGCCGCCGGATCATCGTGCAGCGTGCCGCCGTCCGAGAAACTGTCGGGCGTGACGTTGAGAATGCCCGCGACGATCGGCTGATCGAAGCGCAAGGTGCGCTCGCCCAGCACCAGCGGCGCGCGCGGCGCGGTGATGGCGGCGTGGAGCTTGCCCGCGCGTTCGTCCGACAGCAGCGTGTCGAGATCGGCGATCGCGACGGTCCGCCGCCGATCATCCTCAATCACCTCATAGGCCGCGAACCACAACATCCCGCCGGCAAGCCGCACCACCGCGCCGTCGTGCCCGACCGGGGTATCGACGAACTGGATCGGGCGGAGGTGGAGGGTCATTAGGTCATTCCTTCCCCGGCGCAGGCCGGGGCCCAGTCGACATGGCCGAAATAGTCGAGCGCTGCGCCTAATTAATCACCGTTCCGCAACTGGGCCCCGGCCTTCGCCGGGGAAGAGAAACTGGAAATAGGTCAGCTAAATCTGCGTCGCCAGCAAATAGGTTTGCCGCAGCGTATCGATCGGCTGCAACCCGTCGGGGGTGTCGTAATGCCAGAAGGTCCAGCCGTTGCAGGCGGTCGCCTTTTGCAGCGCCGACCCAAGCTTGTGGATCGACCCGACTTGCCCGCAGACACTCTCCAGGCTGCCATCGGCGCGGACCAGCGCGCGATGCTTACGCTTTACGTCGCTCAGCACACGCCCGGGGGTGAGATAGCCATTCTCGATCAGCAGCCCGAACGCCACTTTCGGCGCGGCCTTGGGGCTTTGCATCGTCTTCAAGGCCGATTCGTCGAGCGGCAGGGCTGCGGCAATCCGTTCCTCGGCCGCGGCGATATAATCCTCCTCGCGCTCGATCCCGATCCAGCGCCGCCCGAGCCGCTTGGCGACCGCACCCGTTGTGCCGGTGCCGAAGAACGGATCGAGCACCACGTCGCCGGGCTTGGTGCACGCGAGCAGGATGCGGTAAATCAGCGCCTCGGGCTTTTGCGTCGGGTGGACCTTGACCCCGCCCTTTTTTAGCCGTTCCGGCCCGCCGCAGACCGGGAATTCCCAGTCGCTGCGCATCTGCAATTCGTCGTTGAGCGTCTTCATGCTGCGATAGTTGAAGGTGTAGCGCGCCTTTTCGCCCATCGATGCCCAGATCAGCGTCTCATGCGCATTGGTAAAGCGCGTGCCCTTGAAATTGGGCATCGGGTTCGATTTGCGCCACACGATGTCGTTGAGGATCCAATAGCCCAGATCCTGGATTGCCGAGCCGACCTTGAAGATGTTGTGATAGCTGCCGATCACCCAGATCGCGCCATTGGGCTTAAGGATTCGCTTGGCCTCGGTCAGCCACGCGCGGGTGAAGGCGTCGTAAATGTCGAGGCTGGCGAACTTGTCCCACTCATCGGTGACGGCGTCGACATGGCTGCCGTCGGGCCGCGACAAATCACCGCCGAGTTGCAGATTATAGGGCGGATCGGCGAAGATCAGATCGACCGATTTGGTCGGCAAAGCGCGCATCGCCGCGATGCAATCGCCGCGCAGGATCTGGTCGAGCGGCAAGACAACCGGCGCAGCAACCGACGGGGCTACCGTAGCTGCCTTCGCTGGCCTGATCTTCTCCAAAAGCCCCATCGTCACCGCCCCCTGTTTTCTTAGGTTACATCCCTGCGAATGCCGGACTCCACGTCAAGCAAACATTGGTTAACGAAAAACCCTGACAAGTCGTTAACTAAGCGGAACATTTCGGGAAGTGGACTAGATGTTGAGTCCCGACTTATCCACAGGCTCAACCGATAGTGTGTGGCGCAAAAGACTCGGCGCGCGCGAAAGCTTCCGCGACGGGGCGAAAAGTGCGGCGGTGGAGCGCGCATGGCCCATGTTCGCGTAACGCGCGCAAGTGATCGGGCGAGCCATAGCCCTTGTTGCTGTGCCAATTATAGTGCGGATGCGCCTCGGCGTGCGCGAGCATCAGCGTGTCGCGGGTGTGCTTGGCGACGATCGAGGCGGCGGCGATCGACAGGCTGATCGTATCGCCCTTGACGATCGGCGTGGCGGCATAGCCCCATTTCGGCAAGCGATTGCCATCGACCAGTACGTGGCCCGGGACGCAGCCCAGCGCCTCCACCGCGAGCGTCATCGCCTTCATCGTCGCCTGGAGGATATTGATCGCGTCGATCTCCTCCGCCTCGACGATCCCGATGCCGACCAGAGCGCAGGCCTGCAACCGGTCGTGCAGGCGCGCGCGCTCGACGTGCGAGAGTTTTTTCGAATCGTCGATGCCGCGCGGGACGCCTTGCGCCGGAAGGATCACCGCCGCGGCGACCACCGGCCCGGCGAGCGGGCCGCGTCCGGCTTCATCGACGCCCGCAACCGGGGCGCGGCAGCGTTTTTCATGACGCAAATTAGGCATCGGGGAGCCGCCAAGGCGGGTAACGGCGGTTCTCATCGGCCTGATACAGGCAAATCTTGTTCCCCGCCGGATCGATGAGCCGCGCCTCGCGCCACAGCCACTCCTGCTCGACGGGCATGTGATCGAACACCAGCCCCGCCGCCTGCAACCGCGCGACCTCGGCGTCGAGATCGTTGCATTCGAAAAACACTGTCGCCGCCGCGCTCTGCTCGATCGACAGCGTTGCGCCGCCGGGTGCTTCGAAGCGGGCATAATGATCGGGGCTATCGACGATCTGATGCAGCCCCAACGTGCTATAGAAATCTCGCGATGCCGCGTAATCGGCGCACCCCACCGTCACCTGATTGAGCCGCAATTCCGGACCGAGATCGAGCCGCACCGATTGATGCCCCATCGGGCCATGCCCCTGTCCGAGGCCGGGCGCGTCATGGAGGGCAAGGCGCACGAACTGGCGGGCGCGGGCGATCGACGCCTTGAGCGGATAGCCTTGGGCCAGATAAGTCGCGATCGCAGCGGCCAACGTGCAGCCGGTGCCATGGGTGCTGGTCGTATCGATGCGGTCCGACGACCAAAGGGCGATTTCGCCTTCGGGGCCGATCAGTCGGTCGGTGAGCGCATCGCTATCGCCATGCCCACCTTTGATGAGCAGTGCACTGCCTTGGACGAGAACCGTTTCCGGCCCGCCGAGTGCATGCAATTCGGGCAGGTTAGGGGTGACGACGGTGGCGATCCGCATCAACCGCCCGAATGCCGCGATCGTGTCTGCGTCGGCCAGCAAGTCGCCGCTGGTCGCGACCATCACAGGGTCGAACACGATCGGGAGCGTCCCCGTTTCACTTCCCCGGCGAAGGCCGGGGCCCAGTTGCGCAGCATCGGGAAATCGAGTGCCGCGATTCGTTACCTCGGTCTGTCCGACTGGGCCCCGGCCTTCGCCCGGGAAGGGCGCGGTGGAGAGATAGGCCTCGAGCAAATCCGCCACCGCATGCGCGGTTTCGGCCGACCCTAACATCCCGATCTTCACCGCATCGACGCCGATGTCGGACACGCACGATTCGATCTGCGCAATCACCATGTCGGTCGGCACCGGCATCACCGCTTGCACGCCGAGCGTATTCTGCGCGGTGATCGCGGTGATCGCGGTCATCGCATGGCCGCCGAGCATTGTGACGGTCTTGATATCGGCCTGAATCCCCGCGCCGCCGCCCGAATCGGAGCCCGCAATGATCAGGATGCGCGGTGTCACACGCCCCTCCCGCCAGCGGGAGGGGTTGGGGGAGGGTATGTCGGGATCGGCAGCGTTCGTCACATGCCCTCCCCTAGCCCCTCCCGCCAGCGGGAGGGGGATTAAAGCGCCGCTCTGTGCTGGCCGGATGGCGCAGCAGATTGTCATCGACCCGCGCCGGCCGGTCCATCAATTCGCCGCCGCAATTGGGGCAGCGATCGTCGAGCCTTTCCGCGCATTCCGCGCAAAAGGTGCATTCGAACGAGCAGATGAAGGCTCCCGCTTCATCGGCGGGAAGGTCGGTGCCGCAACGTTCGCAATCGGGGCGCATTTCGAGCATTGGACTTCCTTGCTCCCCTCCCGCCTGCGGGAGGGGTTGGGGGTGGGCTCGCGCTCTCATCAGCCGATCCGCTTCGTTGACAGCGCGCGCCCACCCCTCGATCCCCTCCCGCTAGCGGGAGGGGAAGAAGAAGTCACCCCGCCGCCACCTTCACCGCGTCGCAGATCCGGTCCACCACCGCCTCGACCTGTGCCGGATCGTCGCCTTCGGCCATCACCCGAATCACCGGCTCGGTGCCCGAAGGACGGATCACCAGGCGACCCTTGCCCTTCAGCTCGGCTTCGGCATCCGCGATCACCGCTTTGACCGCTTCGGCCTCCAGCGGCTTGCCGCCCGTGAAGCGCACGTTCTTCAATAACTGCGGCAAAGGCTCGAACCGGTGGAGCAATTCGCTCGCCGGAGCCCCCGCCCACACTAGCTCGGCCAAAATCTGCAACGCCGCGACCAGCCCGTCGCCAGTCGTCGCGTAATCCGACAGGATGATGTGCCCCGATTGCTCGCCACCGACATTATAGCCTTGCGCGCGCATCGCTTCCAGCACGTGGCGGTCGCCGACGGCGGTGCGCACCAGCCCGATGCCTTGCGCCGCGAGATGTCGCTCGAGCCCGAGGTTCGACATGACGGTCGCGACCAGCCCGCCATTTTTCAGCCGCCCGCTGCGCGCCCAGCCGCTCGCGATCGTCGCCATCAGCTGATCGCCGTCGATGATCTGGCCCTTTTCGTCGACCACGATCAGCCGGTCGGCATCGCCGTCGAGCGCGATGCCGAGCTGCGCGCCGCTCGCCACCACCGTCTCGCACAGTAAGGTCGGCGCGGTCGATCCGACGCCGTCATTGATGTTCTTGCCGTTGGGGCTGACACCGATCGCGACGACATCCGCGCCCAATTCCCACAAAGCGGTCGGAGCGACGCGGTACGATGCGCCGTTCGCACAATCGACCACGATCCGCATCCCATCGAGCCGAAGATCCTCCGGGAAGGTCGATTTGGCGAAGTGGATATAGCGCCCCTGCGCATCGTCGACGCGGCGCGCGCGGCCGATTTCGGCGGCCGGGGAGAGCGCGATATCGCTTTCGACTAGCGCCTCGATCGCGGCTTCGTCCGCGTCGGACAGCTTGTAACCGTCGGGGCCGAACAACTTTATCCCGTTATCGAAATAGGGATTATGGCTGGCCGAGATCATCACGCCGAGATCGGCGCGCATCGATTGCGTGAGCATCGCGACCGCCGGGGTCGGCATCGGGCCGAGCAACACCACGTCCATGCCGACGCTGGTGAAGCCGGCAACCATCGCCGATTCAAGCATATAGCCCGACAGGCGCGTGTCCTTGCCGATCACGACGCGGTGCTTATGGTCGCCGCGCAGGAAGTGCGCGCCCGCCGCCATGCCGACTTGCATCGCCATCGCGGCGGTCATCGGCGTTTTGTTGGTGAGGCCACGAATCCCATCGGTGCCGAAATATTTTCTTGCCATTGGCGCGCGTCCGTTCGGTTATGCCGTGTAGCTTGAGCGGCGTGATAGCGCCGCATATCGATAAGGGCGAGTATGTCGCGAAGCTTGAATTCTCCATCGACCCGAATTCTCGGCGCGCTCGTTCTGGGATTGCTGCTCGGCGTGGCGCTTGCCGCGTGGAGCCCGAATTCGGTGCCGGGCGTGGTCGGCGTGGCGCAGCCGATCGGCACGGCCTGGCTCAATGCCTTGCAGATGACGGTCATCCCCTTGGTCTTCTCGCTACTCGTCACGGGCATCGCCGCGACGGCCGAGGCGGCGCGGAGTGGCGCGGTGGCGGCGCGCGCGATCGCGGTGATCCTGACGATCATGGTGGCAAGTGCGGTCGCGGCCGCAATCCTGACGCCGCTGTTTCTCGATTTCGCGCCGATGCCCGCCGGGTCCGCCGCTGCGTTGCGCGGCGCACTCGCCGATGTGGCACCCGCCGGGCCGGTCCCGCCACTCGGCGAATTCATGGCGGGGATGGTGCCGAGCAATGTCGTCGCCGCCGCCGCCAATGGCGCGTTTTTGTCGCTGATCCTGTTCGCGTTGGTGTTCGCCTTCGCGCTGACGAAGATCGAGCGCGCTGGGCGCGAGACGTTGACCGGCGTCTTTGCTGCGATCCGCGACACGATGCTGGTGATGATCGGCTGGATCATCTGGATCGCGCCGGTTGGCGTGTTCGCACTCGCGCTGACGGTTGCGGCGAAGACCGGAACGGCGGCGGTCGGCGCGCTGTTGCACTATATCGTGACGGTGTCCTCGGTTGGCGTGGTCGTCAGCCTGTTTGCGCTGCCGCTCGCTTTATGGGGCGGGCGCGTCGCACTCGGGCGGTTTGTGCGCGAATCGGCGCCTGCGCTCGCGGTCGCGCTCAGCACGCAATCGTCGCTCGCCAGCCTGCCCGCGATGCTCAAGGGTTCGGAGGCGATGGGCGTGCCGGTGCAAACCTCGGGCGTTGTCTTGCCGCTCTGCGTCGCGATGCTGCGCGCGACGGGCCCCGCCATGAACCTTGCGGTGGCGATCTATGTCGCGGCGTGGTTCGGCGTACCGCTGACCTTCGCGACGCTGGGGGCGGCGACTGCAATCGCGGTGCTGACTTCGCTCGGCTCGGTCAGTCTGCCGGGGCAAGTCAGCTTCATCAGCGCGATTTCGCCGATTGCGGTGACACTCGGCGTGCCGCTCGCGCCGCTCGGGCTGCTCGTCGCGGTCGAGACGATGCCCGACATTTTCCGCACGCTCGGCAATGTGATTTTCGATCTGGCGGTGACGGTGACCGTCGCCGCGCGCAGCGACCCGGCGGAACTCACCGCCGCCGATGCGCTGCTAACCGACGCGCCTCAGCCGTAGATCCAGCGCCACACGCCCGCCGCCACCCCGGCGATCGGAATATGCGCCCAGGTCGCCGCGAACCAGATCACCACGCCGCCGGCAAGGTCATGCGGGCGGAAGCCGCCGAATTTCGCGCGGCCCTGCGCTATGGCGAGGAACGGCCAATAGCTCGTCTTCGCCTCCCACGCGCCCCACGTCTCGCCCTGTAGCGCTTCCTTCTTGCGGTCCTGAAGTGCGGCCCCGACCAAAGCGAGCACGATGATCGCGAGCGAAACCACGATGTTCGCGTCGATCGGATAGACCGCGATGTGGCACAGCCCCCATAAAGCGAACGACCACAGCATCGGATGCCGCGTGATCGCAAAAACGCCCTTGGCGACTGCGGGTATCGGCAATCCCGGCATCGCGGGATTGCCGATCAACGAGCCCATCAGCAGCACGCTCGCGACGAGCATGACGAGCGTCACCGGCCCCCAAATCCCCTCACCCACCGTCCAGAGCGGCGTGGTGGCGGGCGACGCCTGATAGACATGCGCCAGCCAACCGAGTGTCGCGAACGCGACCAGCGCATAGACGCCCATGAACCCGCCCGCGCCGAGCGCCTTTACCAGGGGCGCGCGCAAGGGGTGCGACAACAGGAAATGCGTGCCAACGAACGCTACGGCGGCGATGGCTATCTGGGTCGTGCTGTCCATGCTTTATCCCCTATTTGACGCCGTGCATCCATGTCTTCAGCGGCCAGGACAGGCCTAGAAGTATGATGCCGAGCACGATCGCGATTTCGGAAATTGTCGTGAAGGTGCCGGTGTAGGTATCGAGGCTGACCTTGAGATTGGTCACCTGCCCGCCGACCGTCTCGACGCTGGCGAATTGCGCGACGACGCCCGCAACATATTGCGCACACGAGATCGACAGGAACCAGACCCCCATCATCAACCCGACGATCCGCGCGATCGACAGCTTGGTGATCATCGACAGCCCGACCGGCGAGATGCACAATTCGGCGACCGAGTGGATCAGATAGAGGCCCGCCAGCCACCAGATGCCGACCTTGAAATCGGGCCCGACAAAGCTTGCCCCCCACACCAGGAACAGGAACCCCGCGCCGACGCCAACCAAGGCGAGACCAAATTTGATCGGAATCGACGGTTCGATGCCGCGCTTGGCCATGCCGGTCCACAAGATGCTCATCAACGGCGCGAGCGCGACGATGAAGAAGGCGTTGAAGAACTGCGTCTGCGGTGCAGAAATGCTGAACAATCCGAACACCGACAGATCGGTATTGCGGTCGGCGAACAGCGTCAGCGACGATCCGGCCTGTTCGAACAGCGTCCAGAAAACGACGTTGAAGACGATCAACACCATCGCCGCGAGCATCATCTGAAACTCGCGCTTGTCACCGACAATGAACGACCAGATCAGGATGCCCGGGACCGAAATGAGGAAGGTGCCGAACAGCAATTTGCCCATTAACGAAAGCGAGGCAAGATAGCCGACAAAGCCCGAGCCCGGCTCGGGCGGGGCCGAGTTCATCAAATTGATGAAGAGGAAATAAACGACAGGGACCGCCAGCATCGCCCCGATAAAGATCGGCAAGGAGCGGTCCGGGCCGGTGCGCACCGGCGGTTCGCCATAGCCGTTGAGCTTCCCGCCGTCGAACTGAATGAGCGTATAGGAAATCAGCATGCCGACGGCGGCAAGGCCGAAGCCTGCCCACCAGCCGAAGGTTTCGGCGAGGATCGGACACAGGATCTGCGACCCGAGCGACCCGAGGTTGATACCCATGTAGAAGATCGTGAAGCCCGAATCGCGGCGTCGATCGCCGGTCGCATAGAGTTCGCCAACCATCGTCGAAATATTGGGTTTGAAGAAACCGTTCCCGACCGAAATCAGCGACAGCGCGATCAGCATGATCGTGACGAAGAGCGGGCTGCGATCGGCATCGGACTTGAACCCGTCCTTGGCGATTGTCCGTACCGCCGCGCCATCGGCACCGAGCAAGGCCACGGTGCCGTCGTCATTGCCCTTGACTTGCAATCTCTTGCCTTGGTCGATGACGTAGCGCGTTTCCGCGCCGGCCGTATTTTCGACCTGAACCTCATAGCGGGTGCCGTCGATCGTCGCGAAGGGCACCGCCGTCTGCCCGCCGAAGCAAAGCGTGAAGTATCCGACCGCCATCATGATCGCGCCGAACTTCACCGAACGCTTCGAGCCAAGATACTGATCGGCGAGATAGCCGCCGACCAGCGGCGTCAAATAGACCAAAGCGGTGAACCCACCATACAGGCCGGTCGCGGCGCGATCCCCGAACACGAAATGCTTGGTGAGATACAAGGTGAGCAAGGCGCGCATGCCGTAATAGCCGAACCGCTCCCACATCTCAGTGGTGAACATCCGCGCCAGCTGACGCGGATGCCCGAACCAGGTCTCTCCTGCTGCCGGATTGACGTGGCCGATATCCGGCTCGCGCGGGGTGTCCGCGGTCGGGGTGTCCACCATTGCATGCTCCCTGAATGTCTTGGGCGCCGTCGAACGCAGCGCCGTTGGTTGTTGGCGAGAGTAGCGGCAATCGCGAGTGTGTAAATATGTCTCGGTTCGCGGTACAGGCAGCCCATGCTCAACGACCCCAGCACCCCGCTCTCGCTCCTCGCCACGCGCCGCTCGGGCCGCCCGCGCGATCTGGTCGCACCAGGCCCTGATCCCGCGCAACTTGCGACGATCCTCGAGATCGCCGCGCGCGTGCCCGATCACGGCAAGATCGCACCTTGGCGCTTCGTAGTTGTCGCGGCCGATCAGCGCGACGCGCTCGCCACGCTGATCACCGATGCATATCGCGTCGAACGCCCGCAGGCAGCGGCCAATGAGATCACTGCGCTAGAACAGTTCGCGAATCAGGCGCCCGCGCTGGTGGTTGTCCTCTTTTCGCCGCGCACCACGAGCCATATTCCGCTGTGGGAGCAGCAACTCTCGGTCGGCGCGGCGTGCATGAATTTGCTGCACGCGGCGCATGCGCTCGGCTTCGCTGGCGGATGGTTGACCGGTTGGGCGAGCTATTCCGATGCGGTGCGCGATGCATTCGGCGCGGATCCCGAGCGAATCGCCGGGTTCTTCTTCCTCGGGACGCCTGCACAGCAATTAGAGGAACGTCCGCGCCCCGCTATGAGCACGATCGTTACAATGTATGAGCCTTAAAAGACTGGACAGAATTGGCCATTGCTGTATTAGAGCAGCATGACAGCCCTGAACAGTGAAGACAGCCCGGTCTATATCAAGCTGCGCGCGACGATTTCCGCCGCGATCCTGCGCGGCGAATTTCGCGCCGGAGACCAGCTTCCCTCGGTCCGCGCGCTCGCCGCCGAACATGGCGCCAACCCGCTGACCGTCGCCAAGGCCTATCAGAGCTTTCAGGATGACGGTTATGTCGAGGTCCGGCGCGGCGTCGGCATGTTTGTGCTGCCGGGTGCCGCCGAAAAGCTGCGCACCGCCGAACGCGAGCATTTCATCAAGACGAGCTGGCCGCGCATCGCCGCGCATATCGATTTGCTCGGGCTCGACGTGGCAGACTTGCTCGAAGCGGCTAGCTAAACCTTCCCGTTCGCCCTGAGCTTGTCGAAGGGCCCTGTCCCCGCGAGCGCCGCGACGTGTGGAGAGATGCCCTTCGACAGGCTCAGGGCGAACGGTTTTAGGGTAGTTCGACCAATGAAGCCGACCGACGCTAAAACGGCGTCGGGCGCGGGCGGGCGGTCTTCAGCTCTTCATCGCTGATCTGAATACCCGGCTTGCTGTGATCAACGCGGAACAGCACGCTGGTCCGGTCGCGCCAGATTTCGACTAGCCCCTGGTTGAACTTCGGATCATAGGCCGGCGGGCGAACCAGCCAGACATAGTCGAACGCATCACGCGGAAAACGGGCCATCGCCTTGCTGATCGGGCGCCACCATTCGCGCGGACATTGTGCACTCGTCACGATCTGTGATGGGTCATGCGCGAAGCGGCGCGCCGGATAGTATTTGGCGGTCAGCAATTGCGCCCCGGCCATCGACCATTGATCGTTCGAATAGGCCATCTTGCGCTCGAGCGCGATCGCCGGGAGATGTTCAAGGCGGCTCATCGTCCAGGGTGCACCGCATTGCGTGCCGATGAAGGTGACGAGCTTCGCGCCGACCGGTACATGATCGAGCGCCTTCAATTCCCGGTCATAATCGTTCGCGAACATCCAGTAACTCACCGTGCCCGCACCGATCCGGACCAGAAAAAAGGCGAGGCCTACCACCGCCAGCGTCGCACTGCCACGGATCGACAAGCCGCGCTTGGCGCGCACCGCGATCACCGCAATCCCGAACACGAAGGGCACCAGGCGCATATCGGCATAGGCCGATCCGAAAACGATCCGCGGCAACAACAGGTACACCGCCAGCAGGAACAGCGCCGAGAGCGCGAGATTGCGCGAATATTCGACATTGGGATCGCGAAAACCGCGAAACAGGATCACCAGCAGCGCCGCGACCGACGCCATGTCGAACGCCATCCAGCGATCGCGCAATGCCATCGTCGCATAGCCGATCTTGGCGCGCCAGTTGAACCAGTCGGCGGTCTGCCCGGTGACATGTTCGCCACTGCGCCACGCCACCATCAGCACGATCGGCAAGGCGAGCGGGATGCAGCCAAGCCCGGCGCGGACCCACGCCTTGATCCAGCTGACCGGCCCGCGATCGGTCCGTTCATCATGCTGGCGGACCATTTCGCCCGAAAAAGCGAGCACCCCGAGCACACCCCAGCCGAACGTATGGCAAACCCACAAGGCGCAGGAGAGCGGCACGAAAACGCCTGCGCGCAGCCGAAACCGCTTCTGCCGCGCAAGCCGCAGCCAGAAGGCAAAGGCGTTGAGCGCGATCGCCATGGCGAGCGCGAAATTCACGAAGCCGAACTGGAACGGATAAGAGTATGCCAGCGGCAGCGCGAACAAGGCGGTTGGCGGAATCCGTCCATGCACCTCGCGCGCGATCCACAGAAAACCCGTCACCATCAGCGCCGGGATCGCCATGACGATCAGCTTGACCGCCAGTTCCAGCCCGAACACCTTGGCGAGCGGAATGACGAGGATGTCGATCCCGAGATTGCCGATCAACTGCCAGTTGAAATTGTACCAGTCGAGCAGCCAGGGATATTCACCATGCGACAGCTGGACGCGGTAGCGGCCCATATGCCCGGGCAAATCGACCAGCGGCGGAATCTCCGGGCGGAGCAGCGGCACGATCGCAATGAGCGCCATGATCGCGACGAACGAGCGCGTCTGCCACCAGTGCAGCGCTGCGCTGCCGCCCGCGACCTCCGATTGCTGAATGTCCGCCCCGTTCATCCGCGGCTCTTACCGCGCCGGTGGTTCCCGAAACAAGCCGCGTTCGACGGCGAACACGCTGAGCGCACGATTACGGGGGCCGACCGGCTTAAGCCAGCGCGGCGCATGCCCCTGGCGCAGCGCGTTCGCCAGCGAGCCTGCGGGCGCGTCACCGAATGTATCGCTGCACATCGCGACATAGCGCACGCCCCAGCGCCGCACGATCGCGTCGCCTTGCTCTGGCGCGCCGAGGAAGAAGCGATAGACCGCAAGGTTGCCGGCATTGTTGCGGTGATAGGGCGCGCCGACCACGCTCATGCGTGTCGCGCCGACAGTATAGGCGCCAAGATCGAGTGGCGCGATCAGCCGGCCGGGCGGGAGCTTAGCAAGATCGGCTAACGCGTCCTGATCCGTGCAGTTGCCATGCACCTGGCCAGGCGCCATCGCACGCACTGTGCCTGGCACGACGGCTTGCGCCGCGATCGGGTACAGCATGCCGGCCGAAGCGACCCAGGCGCTTGCCAGCCACACCGACCCGCGCGCGCGCGCCGCCGCAATCACTGCCGCGAGGGCAGGCGCGGCGAGGATCGCCCCGGCATACGCCCCGCGGAGCTGCACACAGGCCAATACCAGCGCCGCGAGCTGGACGATCAACAACGCCCCCCAGCGCCCGTCGCGCGTCGCGTGAAGCCGCCACGCGCTTGCCAGAACGCCCGCAACCATGACGCCTGCATAGCCGATGGCCGTCGTGAGCGGCGCCGCGAATAGCGGCTGCGCCTCGCCGACCTTGCTCAGCCACAGACGAGCCAACAACGGATCGACCATGCCGTACGGCGCGAGGCATTCGGGCGCGACGAGCACGATACCGACCCCGACGACGCCCGCAATGATCGCCCCGAGCACAAAGCGCGTGACGGGTTTAGCGATGTCGCGCGCGGCCAGCGCCATGCCCATCGGCGCGAACGCCGCGATCACGCCCGCGCGCCACGCGATCATCGTAAAACCATCGCACCCGGCATAGCCCCAGCTATTGGTGCGGAACACGATCGACGCCGCGAGCAGGCCCGCGCCCATGCCGATCCCGAATCCCATCATCCGGTCATCGGCGCCGGGCCGCGCGCGCAACCATTCGAGCGTCATCGCAGCGCCGGCTGCGACGATCAGCGGCACGGTTTCCATGCCGATGACGAGGCTCGCCGCCGCCGCCAGCCCCGCGGCCAGCCCCGGCTCCATCGCCGGGCGCGAAATAAGCGAGCGCACGACGATCAGCAGCAGAAAGATCTGAAGCCCGTGATGATCGATCCGGCCCGGCAGGAAGATCGTCGTTGCCGGAAACGCGACCGCCGCCACGACCATCGCCGTCCGCGCGATCTGCGGACCGCCCAGCACGCGCGCGGTCCGCCCCGTCAATCCGAGTGCTGCGGCGAACAGCAGTGTCGGCCAGGCGATCACCGCAGCCAATTCGGCCGAGTGGCTTCCGATCAGTGGGGTAAGCGCGCGGATCATCGCGCCCGGCACGAGATCGGGCAGGCGCGACCAATGCATCGCGAGGCCGGGTGCTGCGCCCAATCGGTGTTGCGACAGATCGGCAAAGCCCTGCCCGCCGAGCCAGTCGCGGATCTGCTGGAGCCGCATTACATCATCGGTATCGGGGAGCCTCAGCGCCGAGAGCGACGCCCAGTCCCGCCACGCCCACCCCGCACACATCACGACCGCCAGCGCGAGCGCACACAGCGCATCGCCCAGCCGGGTGCGGCGGAGATCGTCGAGGTCCATGGCTAGTGGTTAGCGAAGGAGGGTTAAAAACCTGCCTCTTCTGCTCCCCTCCCTGGAAGGGAGGGGCTGGGGGTGGGTTCGTATGGGGCGGGCATTGCGGCACAAGTCGGGCCGACCCACCCCCGACCCCTCCCTTCCAGGGAGGGGAGGAGCTCAGCCCCGATCACGCCGCCCGAGCAGCCGCAGCCGGAGCGCCTGCAGCTTGATGAACCCCGCCGCGTCGCGCTGGTCGTAGGCGCCCTGATCGTCCTCGAAGGTCACGACCTTTTCAGAATAAAGCGAGTAAGGCGATTTCCGCCCGGTGACATTCACCGAACCCTTATAGAGCTTGAGCCGCACCGTACCCGTCACCTTGGCCTGGCTATGGTCGATCGCCGCTTGCAGCATCTCGCGCTCCGGCGAGAACCAGAAACCGTTATAGATCAGCTCGGCATAACGCGGCGCAAGCTCGTCCTTAAGGTGCGCCGCACCCCGGTCGAGCGTCAATTGCTCGATGCCGCGGTGCGCAAGGTGATAGATCGTGCCGCCCGGCGTTTCGTACATCCCGCGCGATTTCATGCCGACGAAGCGGTTCTCGACCAGGTCGAGCCGTCCGATGCCGTGCTTGCGCCCCAATTCGTTGAGCGCCTCCAGCAGCGTCGCGGGCGACATGCCGACGCCGTTCAGCGCGACGCCGTCGCCACGTTCGAAATCGACCGTGATGACCTCAGGCTCGTTCGGCGCGTCCTCGGGGTTGACCGTGCGCGAATAGACGTAATCGGGGACCTCGTCCCACGGATCCTCAAGCACTTTGCCCTCGCTCGACGTGTGCAGCATGTTGGCATCGGTCGAGAAGGGTGCCTCGCCGCGCTTGTCCTTACTGACCGGGATCTGATGCTGTTCGGCGAATTCGATCAATTTGGTCCGGCTGGTCAAATCCCACTCCCGCCACGGCGCGATCACCTTGATATCGGGCGCGAGCGCATAATAGCCGAGTTCGAAGCGGACCTGATCATTGCCCTTGCCGGTAGCGCCGTGGCTGACCGCGTCGGCATTGAGCATCTTGGCGATTTCGATCTGGCGCTTGGCGATCAGCGGTCGTGCGATCGACGTGCCGAGCAGATACAACCCCTCATACAGCGCATTGGCGCGCATCATCGGGAAGACGTAGTCGGAGACGAATTCCTCGCGCAGATCGTCGATGAAGATGTGTTCGGGCTTGACCCCGGCCGCCTCGGCCTTCTTGCGCGCAGGTTCAAGCTCTTCGCCCTGGCCGAGATCGGCGGTGAAGGTCACCACCTCGCATTGGTACGTTTGCTGGAGCCATTTCAGGATGACGCTCGTGTCGAGCCCGCCGGAATAGGCGAGAACCACTCGATTGATCTGGTCGGTCATGGCATACTCCTGAGGAACAACGGCGGCGCGCTTTAGGGGCGGGAGACCCGATCGCGCAAGCGACTCGGGGAGTGCAGATGGCGGCAAGCAACAAGACTGTCGAGAGCGACGCGAGCATCGACGATTTTCTGGCGCGGGTGGAACCGCCTGAACGCGCGGCCGATGCCCGGGTGCTGATCGGGGTGATGCGGCAGATCTCAGGGCTCGATCCCAAATTATGGGGTCCCTCGATCATCGGCTTCGGCAGCGTGCACTATCGCTACGAAAGCGGCCGCGAGGGCGATACGCCCGCGATCGCCTTTTCCCCGCGCAAGGCGGAGCTGGTGCTCTATGTCGGGGCGAGCACGCCGAATATCGCGGCGCTGTTACCGGGCCTCGGCAAGCATCGCACGGGCAAGGGGTGTCTGTATGTGAAGCGATTGGCCGACGTGGACAGCACGGTGCTGGCGGAGGTCGTGCAGACAGCGTGGGACAACCGGCTCGCGAACGCGGTCTAGCCCCGCATCGCGCGTTCGCCCTCCAGCATGTAATCGCGCGTGATTGGCAAGGTGTGGCGGTTCTTGGCGAACTGGACCTGATAATTGACCATCCCGCCGAAATGAAAAGAAGCGCCAGCACCCGCCAGATAGAATTGCCACATCCGGTAGAAGCGCTCGTCATACAAAGCGATGATCTGCTCGCGCGCGGCAACGACGCGGTCGTACCAGGCATCGAGCGTGTAGCCGTAATGCAGCCGCAGCACTTCCACATCGGTGACCATGAAGCGCAAGCTCTCATTCGCCGCGATGAGTTCCGACAGCGCGGGGTTATAGCCGCCCGGGAAGATATATTGCGTTGTCCATTTGTCGGTCACGCCAGGCCCACCCGCGCGGCCGATCGTATGGAGCAGCATCACGCCGTCGTCGGTCAGCAAGTCACGACATTGCCGGAAGAAGGTCGTGTAATGCGCTGGCCCCACATGTTCGAACATGCCGACCGAAACGATCCGGTCGAATTTGCCCGTCACGTGGCGATAATCGATCAGCTCGAATTTTACCTTGTCGGCGACGCCGGCCGCCGCGGCACGTTCGCGCGCGACTTTCAGTTGCTCCTCCGACAGCGTGACGCCAAGCACTTCGGCGCCGGTTTGCTGGTGGATGTACATCGCCATGCCGCCCCAGCCGCAGCCGATGTCGAGCACGGTCATGCCCGGTTTCAGCGCCAATTTGGCGGCGATGTGTGCTTTTTTATCGTCCTGCGCGCGCTCGAGCGTGTTGGCGGGATCGGTAAAATAGGCGCAGCTATATTGCCGGTCGGCATCAAGGAACAAATCGTAGAGCCGGTCGGACAGATCGTAATGATGCGCGACGTTGCGCTTCGATCGGCGCGCCATGTTGATCCGCCCGATGCGGTGGGTAACCGCTTGCACCGCTTGCCGCGAGGGCGAGGCGGCGAGGCCGTTGGCACCCGCCTCCCACGGATCGTTCATCATCAGCAGCCGGACGAGCCCCCGCACATCGCCCTGCTCGACCACCAGCCGACCGTTCATATAGGCTTCGCCCGCGCCGAGGCCGGGATCCCGCACGATCGCCCCCGCCGCGCCTGTATCGGTGAAACGGATCGTCACGTCGGGGAACCCCGCCGCGGGCGTACCGAAGTTCAGCGTCTTGCCATCGGCATGGTGAACAATGAGCGTGCCACGCGTGACACGCCGGGCGAGGAACAGATCGATCAGGGCCATCGCTCGACCCTAAAGTCGCAGGGGCGGTGCGGCAATGGCTTCGAGTGATTCGAGCACCGACGAAGGACTAAAATCAGATGCCTGCATACCAATCGTAATCGATCGCGTCTTCCCAATAGCCGCCTTTGCCCTTGCCAATCCCGGCGAGCGAATCGACCGCGTCGATCTGCATCACATATTTGGCGTTCTTATAGCCAAGCTGACGCTCGACCCGCAGCCGGATCGGCGCGCCATGCGCCACGCTCAGGACCGCATCGTTCATCGCCCAGGCGAGGATCGTCTGCGGGTGGAAGGCGTCGATCAAATCGATCGATTCATAATAATTGTGGCCCGAGTACAGATCGGCGCAGGTGAAAACGACATAGCGCGCGGTTGTGCGCACGTCCGCCGCCTTCAGGATCGTGCCGAGCATCGGCCCATGCCATTTGCCGATCGCGCTCCAGCCCTCGACGCAATCGTGCCGTGTGATCTGCGTGCGCGCGGGCATCGCCATCAATTGCTGGTGCGAGATGTCGAGCGGACGATTGACCAGCCCGCCGACCTTCAAATGCCAGTTCGCGAAATTCTCGTCGACCATCGCATTATAGGTCGGGGTATTGGGGTTGGCGGTGCCGTTGACGCGGAACAAAGGCGACATCTGATCGGGGCGATATTCCTTGGCGAGCGAATCGCGATTAGTCAGCGCGCGCGCGAGGCCGTAATTGATCTTTTCGCCGGCAAACAGGATCGGGCGCGTCGCGCTGCCGTTCTGGAACTTGTCGCAGCCGCTGAGCAAGGCACCGGCGCCGAGCGCGCCCGTTGTCAACAACGCGCGCCGCGTGATGATGCCGCTCATGCCTGATGCTCCTGCGTTGCGGGTCCGTGATCGTCGGGGACGGTCCACCAACCGGTGATCATCGATTTCACCTCGCCGTACGCGCCCGCCAGAATGACCAGCACCAAATGGACGATGATGAAGATCACCAGCCCCGATGCCGCGAGGAAATGCACCGATCGCGCCGATGCGCGCCCACCAACAATGTCGATCACCCACGGCCACGCCGCCGACATGGTCGGCGACAATGCAAGGCCCGATACGATCATCGCCGGGATCAGCACGAAGATCGCCGCGACATAAGCCAGCTTCTGGAAGATGTTGCGCGCGTTGGGGTTTTTCGGATCGTGGAAGCGAAGGGCGGCATGTTCCTTGGCGTCGAACCACAGATGCGCCGGGGCCATTTCCGCCAAACGAATCCGCAAATCCTTCTGGAAATGCTTGTTGATCAGGCTCGACACCATGAAAAACAGCAGCCCGAAGCCGAACACCAAAGCGAAGGTCAAATGCCAGCGCCGCGCAAGCGCGAGATTATAACCGGCCGGGATCGTCAGATAGGATGGCGCATGCGGCGGGTTGAACCACGGATGATCCGGATTGGCCCCGAATTCACCCCAATAGAGATGCGGATGCGCGTTCAAAATCGTCAGCCCGCTGCCGATCATGATGAAGATCGTCACGACATTGACCCAGTGCCAGATGCGCGTGGTCAGCCGATGGCGATAGATCGACGTGCCGGGCGCAGGCGTGTCAGCCACGGCGAGGGGCGCGACGGGGACCACCGCCACCGGAATGGCGGGATCGGACGATGGAGAGAGGCTTGCTTCGGTCATGCAGGTCCCTATTCGTGCCTAGTCGGATTACGGTTACGCCTTCCATGGGGTGTAGGCCAATAGCCCCGAGGCGACAGCGCCAAATCAGCGACAGGAACCGTTCCGGGATGCCAGGGCACCATTTCTACGAGCCACGCGACGGCCACACGCGCGTCCCCGGTCTCGCGCACGATCCTTTGAACGCCATTATTGCGCCGCGCCCGATCGGCTGGATCAGCACGATCGGGGCCGACGGCACGCGCAATCTGGCGCCATACAGCTTCTTCAACCTGTTCAATTACCACCCGCCGATCATCGGCTTCGCGTCGATCGGCTGGAAGGACAGCGCCGCCAATATCGCCACCACGGGCGAATTTGTATGGAACCTCGTCACGCGCGATCTGGCGGAGGCGATGAACGCGAGTTCGGCGACGGTCGATGCGGGCGTAGATGAATTCACGCTGGCAGGGCTGGAGGCGGCCCCGTCGCGCCTCGTCGCACCACCGCGCGTTGCGGCGAGCCCCGTGGCATTCGAGTGCCGCCACACCCAGACGCTGCGCCTGACCGATCAGGCCGGGGCCGAGGTCGATGCGTGGCTGATTCTTGGCGAAGTCGTCGGCATTCATATCGAGCCGGCACTGGTGGTGGACGGCGCATATGCCACCGCTGCGGCCCACCCGGTGCTCCGCGGCGGGGGACCGGGGGATTATTTCGAAATGCGGGAGGAGGCGTTGTTTCGGATGCGGCGACCGGGGTGACGATTATTTGTTCAATTTATCTTTGATCGCGCGGTTTGCGAGGTCGTTTGCGGAAACCACGACGCCATCGATCCAAGATTTGAAAGTTCCCCGCGACATGCCGTCAATCGGCCCGCCGTCGGAATACGCCAAAGCACCATCGTCTCGGGTCCAGACTTTTATCTGGTCATAATCCTTATTGGCGGATGCCACCCACGTAGCGGGTGGATGGACATCTGTATAAACCCCGAGAAGGACGGCATAAGTGCAAGAGGTGCCCTTGGTGCACCCCCCGAGAACGAGCGTCAATTGGGTGTTGGCGGCTGCGGTTATCGTTGCAGTCAAAGTATCAGCGTCGCCTTCGAAATTCGTCGGTGCATAGCCCATCTCGGCAATCTGCTTCTGCAGCACCGCCGGATCACGACCGTCAATCAGACTCGGCGTTGGAACCGCCGCACCTGCCAGCGACAATGCCGCAAGAGCAAACAAAATGGGCATGCTTAACTCCTAGTTCAAACCGATGATGGTTTAGCGCGTTGGCACCGGCTCGGCACCCGAATAGTCGTAAAACCCGCGCCCGGTCTTACGCCCGAACCACCCCGCCTCGACATATTTGACCAGCACCGGTGCGGGGCGGAACTTCGGGTCGCCGGTGCCTTCGAACAGCACGCGCGTGATTTCGAGACACGTGTCGAGCCCGATGAAATCGGCGAGCGTCAGCGGGCCCATCGGGTGGTTGAGCCCCAATTGGCACGCCAGATCGATGTCGCGCACGCTCGCCACGCCCTCGCCCAAGGCGAAGCACGCTTCGTTGAGCATCGGCATCAGCACGCGGTTGACGATGAAGCCCGGCGCATCATTGGCGCGCACCACTTGCTTGCCGAGCCGCGCGGCATAGGCCTCCACGCACGCGATCGTTGCGTCCGATGTGGCGAGACCGCGAATCAGTTCGATCAACCCCATCACCGGCACCGGATTGAAGAAATGCACGCCGACGAAGCGCGCCGGATCGGGCGATGCCTGGGCGAGCCGCGTGATCGGGATCGACGAGGTGTTCGACGCGAGCACGGCGTCGGAGCGCAGCACCTTGCCGACGTCGCCGAAGATCGCGCGTTTAATCTCCTCGCGCTCGGTCGCGGCCTCGATCACGAGGAAGGCGGGGGCCATTGCGGCGACGCTATCGACCGGTTCGATGCGGGCCAGCGCGGCATCGCGGGCGTCTGCGGTGATCTTTTCCTTGGTCACCAGCCGGTCGAGCTGCTTGGCGATCCCGGCCTTGCCCGCCGCGGCGCGCTCCCGCGACATGTCCGATAGCAGCACATGGTATCCCGCTTGCGCCGAGACCTGCGCGATCCCTGCCCCCATCTGGCCTGCGCCGATCACGCCGATGCTGTCCATGGTCCGCTTTCCCTGATGAATGAAGCGCGCTCCCTCGCATTTCACCCGCGTCATGTCATCCCCGTGCGTCCGTGGTTAACCGATTGAACACCAAATCCGGTTTAAACCCAGCGAACAGCGGTCCATCGGACCCGCGCATCGCAGGGGCAAATCGCACTCCATGTTTCCCATTATAGGCCTTGTCGTCCTGCTGGTGATGATCTTCGGTGGTTTTGCGATCACCGGCGGCGCACTCGGCCCCGTGATGGAGGCGATTCCGCACGAAATGCTGATCATCGGCGGCGCCGCGGTCGGCGCGCTGATCATCGGCAATTCGATGAAGGAATTGAAGGCGCTCGGTGGCGGCGTGATGAAGGTCTTCAAGGGGCCGAAGTACAAGAAACAGGATTATCTCGACGTCATCTTCCTGGTGTCGAAGCTGATGAAGATGCTGCGGACCGAAGGCCCGATCGCGCTCGAGCCGCATGTCGAGGATCCGAAATCCTCGGCCGTCTTCGCCGAATATCCGCGCCTGCTCGCCGACCATACGCTCACCAATTTGATCGCCGATACGCTGCGCCTGGTCGTCGTGTCATCGGGTACGCTCGACGTTCATGCGGTCGAGGACGTGATGGATAATATGATCAAGACGCATCATCACGAAGTTGAAGGGCCGCACGGGACGATCGCGTCGCTGGCCGATGCGCTGCCGGCTTTGGGGATCGTCGCCGCCGTGCTCGGCGTGGTGAAGACGATGGGATCGATCGACAAGCCGCCCGCGATTCTCGGCGCAATGATCGGATCGGCGCTGGTCGGCACCTTCATGGGCGTGTTGCTGGCGTACGGCATCGTCGCACCGCTCGCCAACCGGCTGAAGCAGGTGATCGAGGCCGATGCGGCAATCTATCATGTGGTTAAACAGATCATCATCGCCTCGCTCCACGGCCACCCGCAACCGCTGGTAATCGAAGCGGCGCGCTCGGGCATCGCGCACAGCAATCAGCCGGGCTTCGCCGAAGTGTTCGACGGGCTGCGGGGGCGGTGAGCGCGGTGTTGTCCTTCTTTCAGTCTTGTTCTCCTGCGAAGGCAGGAGCCCAGGGTCGCGGGCGATGCGCGTTGAACCCTAGGCTCCTGCCTTCGCAGGAGCACGGGGGGCGCTGAAATGGCCGCCGCGCGTGCGCCGCATGGCAGCAATGTGCCGCCCAAGATCATCTACAAGAAGATCTATATCGAGGGACATGGCGGGCATCATGGCGGTGCCTGGAAGGTCGCCTACGCCGATTTCGTGACCGCGATGATGGCGTTTTTTCTGCTGATGTGGCTGCTCGGCGCGACCAATGAGAAGCAGCGCAAGGCGCTCGCCGATTATTTCTCGCCGACGCTCGTCCAGCTGAAACAGAATAGCGCGGGTTCGAACGGGATTTTCGGCGGCTCATCGATCACCGACAAAGACAATTACGCGCACAAGGCGTCACAAACCGGAACGCGCTCGATGACCGTGCCGGTCGAGGCAATCGGCGGCGATCAGGTCGGCACCGGACAGAAGGGAACGCTGAAGGACAAGGCCGCACTCTCTGCCGAGGACCGCAAGAATTTCGAGGCAATGAAGCGCCAGGTGACGATGGCGATGGCGTCGAACCCCAAACTCGCCAAGCTGTCCAACCATGTCCGCTTCATCAAGACCAATGACGGCCTGCGGATCGATCTGCTCGACGATGCCGATTATTCGATGTTCGACCTCGGCACGACGCAGCTCGAGGGGCGCGCCTCGTCGCTGATCGGTCTGATCGCGGAATCGATCAAAGCGACCACCAACCCGATCATGATCCGCGGCCATACCGATAGTCTGGGGTATGGCGATCCGCTCGCGATGAACAATTGGATGTTGTCGAGCGCGCGCGCCGAGGCGACACGGCGGCGGCTGGCGGCTGGCGGGATCGGCGAGACGCGCTTCAACCGGATCGAGGGCGTTGCCGACCGCGAGCCGATCATCAAGGAAAACGCCACCGACCCGCGCAACCGCCGTGTCGCGATCACCTTGCTGTACCGCGCAACCAGTTTCGGACAGTGACTCACGGACAACGCTACGCCGGGTGGAGCGTGCAGGCGGTGCTCGGCGGGCTGCTGCTCTACGGGCTGACTGCCTTTCCCGATCTCGCGGCGCGCTGGGGCACGTCTGTCGGCAGCGTTGCCGCTGCGATCGGCTGGATCGCGCTCGCCACGCTCGGTTTCGTGCTGTTGCGCGACATGCCGCGCCGCCGCAGCTTCGCACTTCTGGCATTGGTGCTGATGGCGGTGCGGGTCGCTTTTGCCCTGCTCGCGGTATGGCGCACCTCGACCGGCGATCCCAACGCCTATCTCAATCTCGCCAAGGGATTGGTCGCGGGACAGGGCCTGGTGATCTACGAGCCGTTTTTCGGCAGTGCGTGGCGGGCCTTGTTCCCGCCGCTCTATCCGATGCTGCTCGCCGGGTGGGGGACGCTATTCGGCTTTTCGACCCCGTCCGTCCTCGCACTCGGGACACTGCTTGACGGGGCGACCGCGTGGCTGATCGTGCTGCTGGGAGCGCGGCTCGGCAGTGCGGTGGCCGGTCGACGCGCGGCGTGGCTGTATCTCGTCTGGCCGTCGGTGCTGTTTTCCGCACCACTCGCGCAGAAGGAATCGCTGTGCGCGGTGCTGGTATTGGCGCTTGCACTGGCTTGGGTGCAGCGCCGCCCGGGCTGGCGCGGCGCGCTGGCGCTGGGGGTGCCGGCCGGGCTCCTCGCGCTGACGCAACCGGGTGAGGCCCCGCTTGCCGCATTGTTCGGGCTGGTGCTGGTGCGGCGCATCGGGCTGTGGCCGATGCTCGCGACGGGCTTACGCGGGGCTATCGTCGCTGGCGTGGTGATGCTGCCGTGGTGGCTCCGCAACTGGATGCTGTTCCACGCCTTCGTGCCGCTGACCACTGCGAGCGGCGCAAGCCTGTGGATCGGCAATAATCCGGAGGCCACCGGCAATTGGGAACCGCCGCCGACTGCTCTCAAGGGGATTCCCGAAATGGCCTATGGCCCACGGATCCAGGCCATCGCCATCGAGTGGATCCGGACGCATCCGTTCGGCTTCGTCCGGCTGACCGCAACCAAGTTCCTGCGCGCGTGCGGAGTCGCCGAGTTCGGCGTAACGCGGCTCGTCGCGATGGGACCGCCCTTCCCGCGCATGCTTGCCGCAGCGCTCTGGCCGCTCGCACAGGCGTCGCATGTCGCGCTGCTCGGCGGGGCGGCGGCACGGCTGGGACGCGTACCCTTCACGCTTGTCCTGCTGATCGCGGCTTGCGGTCTGCAGTTGCTGCTGTTCGGTGTGTGGTTCGAATTTGGCGAGCGGCACCGCGAATTCGTCACCCCGTTTCTGCTGCTGGCGCTCTGCTGGTCGTTTCAACCGGTTGAGAAAACCGTGCCGACACCCTAGCTTGGCCTCGTGAAGGACGCCGTCACCGCCCGCATCGCCGACGGCGTCTCCGCAATTGCGGCGGCGGACTGGGATGCGTGCGCCGGTAGCGCCAACCCGTTCGTCAGCCACGCCTTTCTGTCGATCCTCGAACTATCGGGCAGCGCGCGGGCGCGGACCGGGTGGCAGCCGATCCCGATCATCGTCGACGGCGCCGACGGCAAGGCCGCCGGGATCGCGCCCGCTTATGCCAAGAGCCACAGCCAGGGCGAATATGTCTTCGACCATGCCTGGGCCGATGCGTGGGAGCGCGCGGGCGGGCGCTATTACCCCAAGCTGCAAGTCGCGGTGCCCTTCACCCCCGCCCCCGGGCCGCGCTTGCTGCTGCGCGATCCGACGCAAGCCCCTGCCTTGATCGCGGCGATCGAGGCGGTGACCGATCAGCATGGCCTGTCCTCGGCGCATGCCACCTTCGTCTGCCCCGATCAGCTCCCGGCATTCGAAGCGGCGGGGTGGCTGATCCGCGAGGGGACGCAGTTCCACTGGCAGAATCAGGGCTATGCGACGTTCGACGATTTCCTCGAGTGTCTCGCCAGCCGCAAGCGCAAAGCGATCCGCAAGGAACGCGCAGGCGCGGTCGAGGGGCTGACGATCCGCCACATTGCCGGCGCTGATATTACCGAGGCGGAGTGGGACGCCTTCTGGGTCTTCTATCAGGACACTGGTGCGCGCAAATGGGGCCAGCCATATCTGACCCGCCCATTCTTCTCCTTGCTCGGCCAAACGATGCCCGAGCGCGTTCTGCTCATCCTCGCCGAGCGCGAAGGGCGGCCGATCGCGGGGGCGCTCAATTTGATCGGGGCGGACACGCTCTATGGCCGCTATTGGGGCTGTACCGAAGAGGTGCCCTTCCTCCATTTCGAGCTCTGCTATTATCAGGCGATCGATGCGGCGATTGCGCGCGGGCTGAAGACGGTGGAGGCGGGCGCTCAGGGCGAACACAAGCTCGCGCGCGGCTATGTGCCGGTGCCGACGTGGTCGGCGCATTACATTCCCGATGCCGGATTCCGCCGCGCGATCGGCGATTTTCTGGTGCGCGAGCGAGCGGCGATCGAGTCCGACCAGGAATTTTTGGGGACGATGACGCCGTTCAAGAAAGCCTAACGGCGAAAGCGTTCCAGCCAGGTCCCCAAAATCGCGTTGACCTTGTCGGGCGCTTCCTGCTGCACCCAATGCGATACGCCGGGCAGGCGGTGGATTTCGAAATCGGGGCAATACGCCTCGGTTCCCTGCGAACAGCCGATGCCGAGCGCGGTATCTTCCTCGCCCCAGATCATCAGCGTCGGCGTTTCGATCCGCCCGTCACCCTTGGGTCTGTTACTGCCTGATCGCACCATCGAACGATAATAATTGACCATCGCGGTAAGCGCCCCCGGTCGCGCCGCGGCCTTGCGATAGACATCGAGCACCGAGCGCGGGAAGGCGCTTTTATCGACCGCCATATTGCGGATCGCGCGGGCGATTCCGGCGGCGTGATCGCGCCCGAAGAGGCGCTCGGGCAGCCACGGCAACTGAAAGACATAGACATACCAGCTCCTGCGCAACTGGCCCCACGTCTTCAATTCGCGCGCGAAGACGTGCGGATGCGGCACATTCATGATGACCAGCCCGACCAAGGGCCGCGCACGGCGGATCGCGAATTGCCACGCGATGATCGCGCCCCAATCATGCGCGATCAGCACCACTTCCTTCGCCCCGCTCGCATCGATCAGCGCGATCAGATCCCCGACCAGCCGGTCGATATGATAAGCGGCAACACCCTCCGGTCGGTCGCTCGCGCCATAGCCGCGCAGATTGGGTGCCCAGACGCGCCAGCCGCGCTGGCTCAGCAGCGGCATCTGATAGCGCCAACTGAAATTGAGTTCGGGAAAGCCATGGACGCACAGGGCCAGCCGGTCAGTGCTGCCATCGGCGGCGGGCAGTTCCGCGAGTTCGAGCGTCACCTCGCCTGCCGCCTGCATCCGCACGCTGATCCCGCTCTCGGCGGGCGGGGTCCAAGACCAGTCGCTCACGCCGCGAACGCCTCGGCCGGGACCGAATAGAGCACTGCCGCGCTCGCGCTTGCCGCCGCGCGCAAGCCCAGCGCCTCGGGCACGATCTGGGCGACGTAGAATTCGCACGCCGCGCGCTTCATCTTCGCGAAGCTATCGTCTCCCGTCGCGAGACGCCCCGACCGCTCCATCAGCCAGCCGCAGGTGGCGACCGACAGCATCGTCAGGAAGGGATAGCTCGCCGCGAGCTTGTCGTCGGCATCCATCGCCGCCATGCCGCGCCCGATCTCGTCGCATGCATCGATCAGCGTGACGAGGCCCGCATCCTGCGCCTCGGCGCGCATGTCGGCGATCAGCCGCGCGAACACGCCGCCATTGTCCATGCCGAGCTTGCGCCCGACCAGATCGGCGGCCTGGATGCCGTTGGTGCCCTCAGAGATCGGGGTGATGAGGGCATCGCGGAAGAACTGCGCCGCGCCGGTCTCCTCGATATAGCCCATCCCGCCGTGGATCTGGATACCGAGGCTGGCGACTTCGTTGCCGATATCGGTGCCGTGCGCTTTGGCGAGCGGCGTAAGGATATCGAGCCGCTCCTGGCCGCCCGCCTCCCGCAAGGTCGCGCGATCGACTTGGGCGGCGGCGTAATAAACCAGCGCGCGTGCCGCCATCGTCTGCGCTTTCATCCTGAGCAGCATGCGGCGGACATCGGGATGCTCGACGATGCGGACCGGCGCGGCACTGCCCGATCCGGCCCGCGCCGACTGGACGCGGTCGAGCGCATAGGCGACCGCCGCCTGCGTCGCCGCTTCGGCGACCTGCACGCCCTGCAGACCAACATTGAGGCGCGCATTGTTCATCATCGTAAACATCGCACGGATCCCGCCGAACTCCGCACCGATCAGCTCGCCGATGCAATCGTCATTATCGCCGAAGGAGAGCACGCAGGTTGGCGAGGCGTGGAGGCCCATCTTATGCTCGATCGAAACGACGCGGACATCGTTGAAATCGCCGGGCGTGCCGTCGGCGTTCAACCGATATTTCGGCACGAGGAAGAGCGAGATTCCCTTGGTCCCGGCGGGTGCGCCCGGGGTCCGCGCAAGCACGAGGTGGACGATATTCGGCGCCATGTCATGGTCGCCGAACGAGATGTAGATTTTGGTACCCTTGATCAGGAAGGTGCCGTCGCCACGCGGGGTAGCGGTGGTGCGGAGAGCGCCGACATCGGACCCGGCCTGCGGCTCGGTCAAGTTCATCGTGCCGGTCCATGCGCCGGTCGCCAGATGCGGGAGGTAGAGCGCCTGCTGTTCGGGCGAGCCGTGATGCGCCAGTGCCTCGATCGCGCCGACCGTTAGCGTAGGCGCAAGCGCGAAGCCCATATTCGCGGTGCCGAGCGTGTCGAGCACCGCGGTCTGGATCACGAACGGCAAGCCCTGCCCGCCGAATTCCTCGGGCACGCCGATCGTGCCCCAGCCGCCCTCGACATAATCGTGATACGCCTTCACGAAGCCGTCGGGCATCACCACGCCCTCGGGCGTCCATTTCGCGCCGACCGTGTCACCCGCGCGGAGCAACGGCGCCCATTCGCCCGCCGCCAACTGACCCACACCTTCGAGCACCGCATCGACGACATCGTCGCTGGCGGCGGCGAAGCGGTCGGTCGCGGCGAGATCGGCGATGCGCGCGACATGATCGAGCACGAAACGCTGGTCGGCGGTGGCGGGGGTGAACATGGTACGTCCTCTTATCTGGCGGGCTTGCGCCCGCTATAGCCGCCCGCGATGACCGCGCCAAACCCGCCTTTCGAAACGATGACCTTACCTTACGGCGAGGCCGCGATCGCCGAGGCGGCGGCGCTGATCGCAAGCGGGCAGCCGGTCGCGATCCCGACCGAGACCGTCTACGGGCTGGCGGCGGACGCGACCGATTCGGCGGCGGTGGCGCGGATTTACGCCGCCAAGGGGCGACCGAGCTTCAACCCGCTGATCGTGCATGTGCTCGATCTGGCGGCGGCGCAGGCGATTGCGGTATTCGACGCGGATGCGCTGAAGCTCGCCGAGGCGTTCTGGCCCGGACCTTTGACGTTGGTGCTTTCGCTACGCGGCGACGCGGGGATAGCGTCGCTGGTGACGGCGGGGCTCGATACGATAGCGATCCGCGTCCCCGCGCATCGCGCGATGCGGGCCTTGCTGCAGGCGACGGGCAAACCGCTCGCGGCGCCTTCGGCCAATGCGAGCGGCGGCATCAGCCCGACCCGCGCGGCACATGTCGTGGCGAGTCTCGGGGGGCGGATTACGCTGGTGGTAGATGACGGCGCGACCGCCGCGGGGCTGGAATCGACGATCGTTATGGGGCGCGAGATCTTGCGACCGGGGCCGATTACGATCGATAGCCTTTCCCGCCACTTCCCCCCACTTCCCTTCCCCGGCGAAGGCCGGGGCCCAGTGGCGAGCGCTTTGGAGGAGAGCGCAATGCTTGGTGACAATAGTCCCACGACTGGGCCCCGGCCTACGCCGGGGAAGGAAGAAAAAGGGGGAGGGAAAGGCCCGCTCGTCACTGCCCCCGGCCAGCTTGCGAGCCATTACGCTCCGACGAAGCCGTTAAGGCTGAACGCAACGCATTCGCAATCAAGCGAGTATCTCATCGGCTTCGGCGCGATAGCAGGAGACCTAAACCTCTCCCCTGCCGCCGACCCGATCGAAGCTGCCGCCAACCTCTTCGACGCGCTCCACCACGCCGATGCGAGCGACCACCCCAGCATCGCAGTCGCGCCGATCCCCGAAACTGGCATCGGCGCGGCGATCAACGACCGCCTGCGCCGCGCAGCGCACCGCGATTAGGTTCACGCGAAGGCCGCGAAGGAAAGAAGGACGCGAAGAGCGCGAAGGAAAGGGCTGGCTGCGCCGCACACCTTCGCGGCCTTCGCGCTCTTCTTTCCTTCGCGATCTTCGCGTGAACCTCTTCTTCTGCTTCTTGCTAGGCGCTGACCGCCTTCGAGCGCGCCGCAAAGCTCTTGCGCAGCTTCGCGAGCTTGGGCGGGATCACCGCGATGCAATAGGGATTACCGCGCCCTTCGGTGTCCCAATACCCCTGATGATAGTCCTCCGCCGGATACCATTCGCTCATCGGCTCGATCGTGGTGACAATCGGCGCGGGCCAACCGTTCGCTGCACGCGCCATCGCCGCCACCGCTTCGTCACGCTGGACGTGATCGACCGGGAAGATCGCCGAGCGATATTGCGTGCCGACGTCATTGCCCTGCCGGTTGAGCTGCGTCGGATCGTGCGTCGCAAAGAACATGTCGAGGATGTCGCCATACGACACCTGATCGGCATCGAAGGTGACGCGGATCGCCTCGGCATGGCCGGTATCGCCGCCACAGACCTGCTTGTAGGTCGGGTTGGGGACGGTCCCGCCGATATAGCCGCTCTCGACCTTCTCGACGCCGATCACATCGTTGAACACCGCCTCGGTGCACCAGAAACATCCGCCCGCCAGGGTGGCGACTTCGCTTGCCATCGTTCGCTCCTTGTTTAGGGCTGAGAGATAGGGACGCAGGACGACGACAAAAAGGGCAGATACGCATGCTGGACGGATCGGTACTGGTGACGGGCGGGGCGGGCTATATCGGCAGCCATGCGGTGCTGGGGCTGCTCGATGCGGGCCACCGGGTCGTGGTGTATGACAATCTGTCAACCGGGTTCGACTGGCTGGTCGATCCGCGTGCGACGTTGGTGACGGGCGAGATCGAGGATGACGCGCGCGTCCGCGACACGATGCAGCGCCACAATGTCCGCGCGGTGATGCATTTCGCCGGATCGATCATCGTCCCCGAATCGGTCAGCGATCCGCTCAAATATTACCGCAACAACACCGTCGCGAGCCGTGCCTTGCTCGAAAGCGCGGTCGTGTCGGGCGTGCGGCATTTCATCTTCTCCTCGACCGCCGCGACGTACGGCACGCCAGCAAAGGTGCCGGTGGCGGAGGGCGACCCGACCGTGCCGATCAACCCTTACGGCACCTCCAAGCTGATGACCGAGGCGATGCTGCGCGACGTGGCGGCGGCGCATCCAATCAACTATGCCGCTTTGCGCTATTTCAACGTCGCCGGAGCCGATCCGCAGCAGCGCAGCGGACAATCGACCGTCGGCGCGACACACCTGATCAAGATCGCGGTCGAAGCAGCACTCGGCAAACGCGCGAGTGTCGGCGTCTATGGCACCGATTATGCGACGCCCGACGGCACCGGCGTGCGCGATTACATCCACGTCAGCGATCTCGCAGCGGCGCATGTCGCCGCCCTCGATTTGCTGGTGGCAGAACCAACCAAGAGCCACACGCTCAACGCCGGGTATGGCAAGGGCTTTTCGGTGCTCGAAGTGCTCGACGCGGTCGACCGGGTGACCAATATGAAATTGACCCGCGTGATCGAGGGTCGGCGCGCGGGGGATGCAGGCGAGCTGATCGCGGATAATAGAGCGATCCTCGCGACGCTCAACTGGACACCCAAGCGCGCCGATCTCGACACGATCGTGCGCGACGCGCTGGCGTGGGAGCGCAAGCTCGGCGAGCGCTCCGATACCTGAACGTCAAAGGCTGAAGCGGAGCGTCGCGCGCACATCGCGGCCGGCGAGCGGCGCGAAGTCTTTCAGGAAGCTCGCCGCGCGGCGCGCATCGACGTCGAACAGATTGTTCGCGCTCAGCGTCAGCGACAGTTTGCGATTGTTCGGAAACGGACTGATCGCAAGCGACGCGTTGAACACCGTATAGCCATCAGTCGGGGTTTCGAACGCGCGGATGCGGTTCTGATCGAACACATGTTCGACCTCGACGCGACCGGTCAGCGCCTCCGACTGCGCCTCGAGCCCGCCGAGCACGCGCGCGGCGGGAATGCGCGGCACCGGCCCCTGATCGCGGATCGTCGCGCGGACATAATCGCCGAGCGCATCGGCATTGATCTTATACTGCCCGACTTGACCCAGCACGACCGAACCCTCGGCCTCGACGCCATAATAGGTCGCATCCGCCTGGATCGACTGGAAGCACGGAAAGTCGACGACGCGCCCGCTCGGCGCGGCCGCCGCTGCGCAAATCGCCTGATCGACCTGATTTTCCGAAATATAATTGGAGAAACGGCTGTAATAGGCCGACGCATCGAAACTGTAGCCCGCGCCGTGCGCATGAAATGTCAGCTCGGCGCCGTTGCTTTTCTCCAGGCGAAAGTTCGGATTGCCCAGCTCATAGGCTTGCGTGCCGGCGTGCGCGCCATTGGCGAACAACTCCTCGGCCGATGGCGCACGCTCGGTATGCGACAGATTGAGGCCGATGCGGACCGCATCGCTCAATCCGTAAGACGCGCCGACCGAACCCGAGACCGACTCGAAATGCCGCTTCGCGCCGGAAAAGCGAAGGTCGCCCGTCACCGTTCGCGCGGCGACGTCAGTCAGTTCGTAGCGTAATCCCGCCTCGGCCTTGAATCTGCCGAGATCGAGCTGTTGCAGCGTGAAGAGACCGGTCTGGTTGGTCTCGTTCCTGGGCAGGAAGGCCTCGGCGCCGACCGCATCGAACACGCGGTTGAAGAATTGCACGCCCGATGCACCCTGCCACCCGCCACGCTTGGCTTGCACGAGTTCGAGCCGCGCTTCGGTGCCATTGTTGAAGAAGGCGGTCCCGATTGCGCCCGCAGGATCAAGTTCGAAATGGCGATAGGTGGCGTGGCCCACGCGGATGCGGATGCGATCGAGGAGACCGCCGCCGGTCTTCACTTCGCCGCGCAGATCGACGCGGTTCTGCACGATGTCGAGGCGCGGTGCCTCCTGCCCTTCACCGGGGAGCGTCGCATAGCGGATCGGTACGCCGTACAGGCTGGCATAATGGCTGTACGACACGCCGAGCGAGCCCGTATCGGTGATCAGCGATGCGCCCACGCCTGCGGTCCAGGTTTGCGCGGCGGTGTTGGGGAGCGTGCCGCGCACCGCAGCGCTCGCAGCATAATCGATCGGATCGGGATTAGCGGGATCGACCGGGAGCAAGCTCGTCGCCAGCGCCTCGCGCCGACGCCGATCAGTGAGCGCAAAGCCGCCGATCCGCAAATTATCCGATTTGGTGTACGATCCGTCCGCGTGCACGACGAAATGCTTGCCCAGCGCCACATCACCAGCGGCACCGACCGTCCGCTCATTCGCCGCCGATCCATAAGTGCCGATGCCCGACAGGTGATAGCCCGCATTCGGCACCGAACGCGGGATGCGCGTGTCGATCACGTTGACGACCCCGCCCACCGCCGATGACCCATAGAGCAACGCCGCCGGACCGCGCAGCACTTCGATTCGCTCGGCGAGCAATGGATCGATGATCACCGCATGATCGGCGCTGGTATTGGAAACGTCGATCGATCCGATCCCGTCGGTCAGCACGCGGACCCGCTCGCCCTGAAAGCCGCGCAAGACCGGGCGCGACGCGCTCGGCCCGAACGAAGTCGCCGAAACGCCGGGCAGCTTTGCCAGCGTATCGCCGATTGTCGGCCGCAAGCTGCGCGTCAGCTCGACCCCGCGCAGCACCGAGCTGCCGGCGAGCACATCGGTCTCGCTCTTCGGCACCACCCCCGTGATGACGATATCCGGCCCTTGATCCGCCGCCGCAACCGGACCGGGAGCCGTTGTCTGCGCAAATGCCGGGGCGGCGACGATCAGCATGGCAGTGGTAAGCAGAAGGGATTTCGTGATCACAGGAGACCTTCGATAAGTATGCCGCAGTGCACTATATGTTATGAGATACTGTAACAAGTCCGTTTCGTCGTCTCCCGGAAACGATTCGGCGCGTCGCTGCTGCGGTGGCCCCGCGAACCTTGCGGGGGGATGAACGACTATTCCGGTTGCGGCAGGGTGGCGCCTGCGACGCGCAGACGGATCGCCGCACCGAGCGCCCACCACGCGACCGCCCACAGCGCCCCGAAGATCCACCCCGCCAGCACGTCGCTCGGCCAATGCACGCCGAGATAGACCCGGCTGATGCCGATCGCGCTGACCAGCAGCATCGTCGCCGCCAAGATGTACCGCCGCAGCACGCGCCCCTCGGTGATCTGGAGCAGCAGCAAGGCGAGCGTCAGATAGACGCACGCGCTGTTCGCGGCATGCCCGCTCGGGAAGCTTGCGTCATAGACTTGCACGAGATGATCGGTCACGTCCGGCCGCACGCGCCCGACCAACCCCTTCACCAACGTCACCACCAGCGAGCCGCTGATCGTCCCCGCCAAGACCAACGCAAGCGTCAGCCAGTGGCGCGACGCGATCAGGAACCCGGCGACCAAAGCGGTCACCAGCACCAATACCGTCACCCCGCCGAGCGCGGTGATGTCGAGCATCGCTTGCGTCAGCCACAGCGGTCCCGGCGGCACGCCATGCGCCACCCCGCCGCGCACCCATAACAGGATCGCGCGGTCGAACGGGAAGCGCATCTCCCCCTCGCTGATCTCCCCGACCGCCCAGCCGAGCAGCCACAGCACCACGCCCGCGAGCGCAGTCGCGATCACCGCGACGATCGTCCAGGGCGGATGGCGGATGTCAGGCGCGGCAAGCATGGGTGGTGGCATGCGTCTGCGTTGGTCGATCGCGCGCCGCAGCGCAATCGCGGATGATCAGCGCGTCAGGCCCAGTGCGACGCGATCGGCGGTGGCGGCGGCGAGTTCGGCGCGCGTCGCGGCGATCCGGGCTTGCGCATCGATCAGGCGGATGCGCGCGTCATTTGCAGTTTCCTCACGCTGATTGACCAGAAAGAAATCGCCCGTTCCGAGTTCGAAGCGCCTGCGTTCGGCGGCCGCCAGACGCTCGGCCAAGTTGCGCTCGGTCTCGGCCACGCTTGCCAGTCGTTCGGCCCCGTCTGCGGCGATCACGATCGCTTCGACTTCGACCACAATCTGGTCGCGCAGGAAGCGACCGCGCTGATCGAGCGCGTTGATCTCGGCGCGCGCCTCGGCCACGCGACCCTTGGCCGCGCGATTCTGGAGCGGCACGCTGAACCGAAAGCCGACGATCGCTTCGAGCGGCGTTCGGCTCGACCCGCCAAGCCCGGTCGCCCCAAAATCCTTGCCCAGCTCACCGCGCAGATCGAGCCGCGGCTTCAGGTCGTTTTCCGCAAGCACCAACCGCGCGGTGGCCTGGTCGATCCGGGTGAGGATTGCGCGATAATCGAAACGCTCCACAGCGGGCGCGACGCCGGGCGCGCGCGCCACTCCAGCCAGTGCCGAAGCGTCGCGCGGGAGCCGGTCGGCCGAAACCCTGAGCGGAGCGCCCGCATCGTCGCGCAGATAGAGCGACAAGGCGTTGGCGGCGCCGGCAAGCTCCTGTTCGGCGCGCAGCACAAGCCCGCGCCGCCGCACCAGATTCTGGTCGTTTTCGGTCAGCAAGATGTCGGGCCGCGCGCCGAGCGTCACCAACCGCGCGATCGCGCTGCGGCGGCGCTCGGCCAGCGACAAGAGGTCACGGTACGCGTGCAGTCGCAGGCCCGCCGCGACCCAATTCTGGTAACTGTCGACGGCGCGCCGCTGCACCCCGATCGCGGCCATTTCGGCTTCGAAGCGGGCGACATCGATATCGGTGGCCGCAATCGCCCGGCGGGTCCGACGTTCGTCCACCACCCGGTCGCGCAGCAGCGCGAACAGCGCCCCGACCTTCGCCTCGCCCAACCGGTTGGTATAGGCCTGGTCCTCATAGATCGGGAACGAACCGCGCGACGCGCGATAGCCGCCATAGATATAGCCGCCATTATTGGTGAGCGGTCGCGTCGCACGGCCTTCGACCACCGTCCCGTCATAATATCCGGCGACGCGCGATCGGCCATCGACATCGAAGACCGTGTCGAACGCGCCATCGGCCGACAGCGCGCGCCCCTCGGCCTGACGAACGCGCGCCAGCGCCTCGATGATTTGCGGGGCTGAGCGCGCCGACGAGCGCAGCACCTCGTCCAGCGTAAGCGGCGCGACCTGCGCCAGCGCCATGCCGGGGCACAGCGTGAGAAGGAGCGGAGCAAGCAGCAGGAACGCGAAGCGGATCATTTCTTGGCCGATTCGTCTGCGTCGCTTTTCGCGTTGGGCGCCTTGGCCTTGCCCTTGATCTCGACCGTTGGGCGTCGCCCGAATTCCAGCGGGAAATCGTTCAATTGCCGCCACAATTCATAGCCGATCAGCACGGTTTCGCCCTGCACCCAGCCGCGCACCTTGCCACCGGGGCGAACATATTCGCCGTTCGGCCACGCTGGCTTGCCGGGCTGCGGTTCGACCAGGATGCGGAACAGACCGTCGGGCGCGGCATTGGGGTCAATCGAGCGAACCTGCCCGTCGAACAGACCTTGCGCGACCGAAGGCCAGCCGCTGAACTGGATCGCGGGCCAGCCCTCGAACTGCAACCGAACGTGACGGCCCAGACGGACGAGCGGCACATCGCGGCCGTCGATGTACAGCTCGACCGCGCGCTCGACCCGTTCGGGCGCGACCACCGCGAGGACAGTTCCCGCCGAGACCATCGCGCTGCCACTCGCCGCGTTCAGCTGTTGCAGGCGGCCGTCACGCGGGGCGCGGACCAATTGGGCCGATTGGCGGTTCAGCTGGATGTCGATCCGATTGAGCTTCGCGCGCGATTCGGCAAGCTTGGCGCCGGCGTCGGAAACCTTGATTTGCGTTTGTTCGTAGTCGCGGCGCGAGCCGAGGCCTTCGGCGAGTAATTGCCGGGTACGCGCGACATCGATGCCGGCAACCGCGCGGCTCTGTTCGATCGACGCGATTTCCGCCTGCACTTGCGCCCGCTCGGCGGCGAGGCGCGACAGCAAATCGGGATCGAGATCGACGACCCGCGCAATCGGATCGCCCCGCGCGACATGCTGTCCGTCCTTCACGTACCATTGATCGACACGCCCTGGCACCAAGGCGGTCACTTGCTGCTGGCGCTCATCGGGGTCGAGCGCGACGACTTGGCCCGCACCATCGGCGGTCTGCTGCCACGGCACCAGCGCCATGATCGCCACGGCAATCGCGATGCCGATCGCCAGCATCCACGCGACGACCAGCGCAAAACGCGGCGCGCGCATCCCCGCCAGCGTGGTGAAATATGCCAGACGGTCAGCCTTGGCCGCCATCGCGCGCTCCCTGCTGCTGCGCGGCGATCAGCGCCTCGCGCGTCGCGAAGCGCCGCTGCCGGTGCGGCTCGAGGTAAAACCACCCATCCAGCGTGATGTCCTCCGGGCGACCGGTCGAAAGCAGAACGGTCGTTCCGGCCTCGCGCAACCGGCCGAGCACGCTCGCCAGCCGTTCGGCGGGTAACAGATCGTAGAGTTGCGACAACATCAGCACATGCGGGCGCACCAGCAGCGCATTGGCAAGCTTCAGTGCCATCAATTCGCCGATCGACAGCGGATAGCCGGAGGCGGCAAGCACCGTATCGAGGCCTTGTGGGAGCCCCGCGACGCGATCGCGCAAGCCCACCGCTTCGAGCGCTTCGAGCATCGCGCTCGACGTGGCATCCTGCGAAGAAAGCGCCAAATATTCGCGGATCTTCACCTCGACGATCGAGGGACGTTCGAGCACCATCACTTCGGAGCGCAGCAAATACATATCGAACGACGCGATGTCGGCGCCGCCCACCGTGACCAGCCCGCGTTCGGGGACGATGTGGCGTTTTAGCACCATTGCCAGCAGGCGTTCAGCGCCGCCATCGGTCAGCGTAACCAATTGTTCGCCCGCCGCCAGCGCAAAATCGAAGCGTGCGCCGCCCATCACAACGCCGTCGAGCCGCACCGCGCCATCGATCGGCGCCTGGCCCGCCACGGTAACGGCGGGCTCTTGCGGAATCGCGAAGAGCAGCGACAATTCCTCCGAACTTGCGACAAGATCGTATAGCGAATCGAGATATGAGCCGAGCTGCGCGATGCCGTAAAAAACGCCGCTGAGGATCAGCTCGGCGGCGACCAACTGCCCGATCGACAGCTCGCCCGCCAGAATCAGATTGCCGCCGAGCGCAAGCAAGGCCGAGCCGGCAAAAGCATAGACCAGCAAGAAGGCGACCGTCTGCGTAAAGCTGTAGCGAAAATAATGCCGGTGCCGACCGACATAGGCGGCGGTCGCCGCCTCGGATCGATCCATGGCGAATTCGAGATGGCGGCTGGATTTATAAAATCCGTTCGATCCGCCGACACTCTCCAGCCAGCTTGCGGCGTCATGCTTGGCATGGCTCAGCGCAACCGCCGCGCGGATCGAGCCGCGCGACCAGATCAGCCAGATCGCCAGGATCACCAGCACCAGCAGGGCGTTGAAACCGAGGAAGAACGGGTGGTAGAAGCTCGTCACCGCAAGCCCAACCGCCGATTGCAAGATGATCGTAAAGCCGCCGATGACCAGGCTCGGCACCGCCTTTTGCACTACCACCAGATCGAAATAGCGGTTGAACAGATCCCCGCGATTCTGATCCGAGAAAAACGGATTCTGCGCGTGAACGGCACGGATCGTAATCTCGGCGACGATGCGCGCGAACAGGCGGCGCTCGAACAGCGCCATCATCCAGACCCGCAGCGCGCTGAGCGCCGCGACCAGCAACAGCAACCCGAGTAGAAGCCCCGCCAAGGTCCATAACGGGGCTGGCAAGGCGGTATTGGCAACGCTATTGATCAACAGCTGTACCGAGATCGGTGTTGCAAGCGACAGCAGACTGATCGCCACGCCGTATAGCATCGCCAGATGGACATACGGCATGTCGGGGCCGACGATCTCCGCCAGCCACCGCATCGCGATGCGCCATCCTACGCGTTCGGCCGCCACTAGATCCTCGCCACTCTCTTCACAACCGATCGAAATTCAAGGCCTGAAGAGTCCGATCAGGAGGCCCACCGTACCCCCGCCCGCCCAAGACGCAAGGGTTGGGCTCAGTTCAGGCCGACTGCGGGTTGAGCGTTGCGAGCGGGCTCGGCGCGGGCGCCTTCGACAGTGCTGGCGCGTTTGCAGTGGACGATCGCGGGATGCTGCCCGTGCTTGCCAGCGGGGGTATGCACATAGTGTACCGAACAACCGGCTTTGAGCGCGTTGGTGATCTGCTGCGGCGTATGCGCACGCTCGGTAGCAAGCGCGGGCGTGGCGACGACGGTGAGTGCCGCGACTGCGAGGAGACGGAACATGGTGACAGATCCTTCTAAGATGAACATACCATGCAGTTAGGTGTCCAATCTTGCTGCCGTTTCGCACAGACGTAACAAAACGTTGCTGACGCGTGATCGGGATGCTCGCGCATTGACCGTGCCGGGCGTGGTGCTTACCTAAAACCACGCATGCACATATCAGAACCCGCCACGATGATGCCGACCGTCGTCCTCGTCGAGGACGATCCGCCGCTGCGGACGCTGACGACGCGCGTGTTGCAGGAAAACGGCTTCACCGTGCGACCGGTCGGCACCGCGCCTGAAATGTGGCTGGCACTGGGGCAGGGTCCGGTCGATCTCGTGCTGCTCGACATCATGCTGCCGGGGACCAACGGCATCGATCTGTGCCGCGCCATCCGTCAGAAGAGCGACGTTCCGATCATCTTCGTATCGGCCAAGGGATCGGAAACCGACCGTGTCGTCGGGCTGGAATTGGGTGCCGACGATTATATCGCCAAGCCGTTCGGCACGCGCGAGTTGCTGGCGCGGGTGCGCGCGGTTTTGCGGCGGGGTGGCGCGGACCGCCAGGCGGCCGAGCAACGCGCCACGGGCATCATGACGTTCGATGGCTGGTCGCTCAATCTGCCACGTCGCGAATTGCTGTCGCCGACCGGCGGCTTGGTCGATCTGACCGGAGCCGAGTTCGATCTCCTCGTCACGTTGTGCGATCACAGCGGCCGCGTGATTGCCCGCGAACGGCTGATCGAATTGTCGCGCACGCGGCTTGGCGACAGTTCGGATCGCAGCATCGATGTGCTGGTCAGCCGCTTGCGTCGCAAATTGTCGAGCGCCGGGGCCGATGCGCCGATCGCGACGGTGCGCGGCATCGGCTATATGTTCACAGCACCCGTCACGCGCGACTGAGCGCCCGTTTTGGACGGGCATATTTTCCGGCGGCTGCACGGTTCGGCTGGCCTGATCGGCCAGATTTTCGCAATCCTGCTGTTGGCGATGGTGCTCGAATTCGGCGTTTCGACGCTGCTCTATGAACGCGCCAGCCAATTCTCGGTCCGCGATGACGAGGCGCGGCGGCTGGCCGAGCATTTGCTGATCGCGCGAAAACTGGTCGATGAGAAGCCGCCGCAGGCGCGCCCCGCATTGGCGCGCGAATTGACCACCAGCCGCTACGAAATCCGCTGGAGCCCCGGCCTGCCGCCGCCGCCGCCGGTGCCCGCCGATCTCGAAGCGATGTATCATCAGATCGTCGGATGGGAACCCGATCTTGCGCGCGCTGGGCTGCGGCTCAACCTGTCATCGCCGGGTCGCAGCGCGGTGACGGCTGGAGGCGTGCTGCTTTCGGACGGCAGTTGGCTGCATTTCCGCACGCGCCAGGCGATCCATCTGCCCGATCAAGTCATCGAGCGCGTCGTGCTGGCGATGGTCCCCGCCGCCGTGCTGATCCTGATGGGCGGGCTACTGGTGCGGCGCACGCTAATGCCGCTCCGCCGTCTTGCGCTTGCCGCCGACCGCGTCGGGAGCGGTAGCGACGCGGATGAAGCTGTTCCCGAAATCGGGCCGAGCGAGGTACGCCGGGTGACCGGTGCCTTCAACCGGATGCATGCGCGGATCTATCAGTTGATCGCGGATCGCACCCAGGCGCTGGCTGCGGTCGGTCACGATCTGCGCACCCCGCTCGCGCGGCTGCGGCTGCGCGCGGATCGCATCGCCGACGCCGGCATTCGCGCATCGATCGCGGCCGATGTCGAGGAAATGAACGCGATGGTTGCCTCGCTGCTTGCCTATCTCGGCGGCGAGGATGAGGTCGAGCCGCTGGCGATAACCGATCTTGCGGTGCTGTGCGCAACGTTGTGCGATGACATTGCCGATCGCGGACGCGAGGGTTCGTACGATGGACCGGCGCATCTGGAGCTGTCGGTGCGCCGCGTCACGCTCAAGCGCGCGATGGTCAATCTGGTTGAGAACGCGCTCCATTATGGCGACAGCGTGTTCCTGTCGCTGGTGCAGGAGCCGGGCCGGATCGTGCTCAGCGTGGAAGACGATGGACCCGGCATCCCCGAAGCGTCACTGGTCCGCGTGCTCGATCCGTTCGTCAGGCTCGATACGGCGCGGGCGCGCGACACCATCGGTCTCGGGCTCGGTCTGGCGATCGTCGCCAAGGCCGTTGCGGACCATGACGGCACGCTGATCCTGGCGAACCGTCCGCAGGGTGGCTTGCGCGCGCAGATCGTGTTGCCGATCCGCGCGATCGAACCCGCGTAACGCCTGTGCGGCCCCGCGATTGCCGCACAGCAATATTTCGTCACGATATGGCAAGAATCCGGCAAGATACCCCGGATACGTCTCGTTTGTCCGGCCGATCGCCGTCCCCCCGTCGTCATTGTGGAGATGCGCAGGCGGGGAGAGGCGGCGGCGGTTCGGGCAGCAGGCGGGAACCTAACCAAACATATTTGGAGGTCCCATGAAGTTCCCCGTGAAACTCTACGTCGCCGCTGCTGCCAGTCTTTTACTGTCGGCTGCTCCTGCCTTCGCCGAGGACACGGATCCGCCGCCCGCAATCACGGTATCCGGATCGGTCGCTTTGGTGTCCGACTATCGCTTCCGCGGCGTATCGCAGAGCGATGAGGAAGCCGCCCTTCAGGGTGGCATCACGCTCACTCATGAAAGTGGTTTCTATGCCGGATTCTGGTCATCCAACTTGGCTGGCTGGGGCCAATTCGGCGGGGCCAATCTGGAGCTAGATCTGATCGGCGGGTATAAGAGGAGCCTGGGTAGCGGCACCGCGATCGACGTCGGCGTCACCTGGTATATGTATCCCGGCGGCTCCGACCTGACTGACTTTGGTGAGGGCTATGTCAAGCTGTCGGGCACGCTCGGCCCGGTGACTGCTCTGGCCGGAGTCGCTTATGCGCCGAAGCAGCGCGCGCTCGGCAACTTTTCAAACACGCCGTTCAGCCGTGGGCAAAGCGAGGACAATCTGTACCTGTGGGGCGATGCGAGCGTCGGAATTCCCAAAACGCCGGTAACCGCCAAGGCGCATGTCGGCTATTCAGACGGTAATCCGGGCCTTGGTCCCAATGGCACCAGCGTCACGCCGACCGGCTCCTATGTCGACTATCTCGTCGGGGTGGATGTAACGTTCAAGCCAGTCACGCTCGGCATCGCCTATACCGGCACCGACATCACGCGCGCGAAATACGCCTATCTGTTGCCGAACTTCTCGTCGACCAAGGATGGTTCGTCGATCGCGGCGGGCCAGGTCGTCTTTTCGATCTCGGCAGCCTTCTGACGCCCCACCTGCAAACGAAACCGGTTCCGCAACACCTGTAACTTTTTCCCGCGCTGTGCCGAAATCAAGCACAGAATAACGGGAAATTGACAGTGAGCGGGCCGGCTTCCCAGCACGAGACGATACGGCGCCATTGCTTCCGCGTGGATCGCCGTTTGACGCTTATCGATCGCGCTGCGCCGATCCAGCTGGCGGATCGACCGACAGCGGCGCTGGCGACGCTCTTGCCGTTGCTTGGCTGTGGCGAGGAAGCGGCGGCAATGGCGTTTGACGGGCTTGCGGCCAGCCATGCGGGCGCACCGCTCGCCCGCATCGCGCTGCGCGCGATTGCGGCTGAGGAACGCGCGCACGATCTGATCATCCGTCAGCTCGAGGCGGCGCTTCCGACCCCGGCGGGCGGCCAGGCAATATTGAACGCTGCACGCCGCTTTCACGTTCGCCTCGCAAGTGGCGGCGTGGCGGCGCATCTCGCCCGGATCGCGGCGCTCGATTCCGCGGTCTGCACCGTGCTGAGCGGTTTGCTGCGCCACGGGCGCCCGCTGGCTGGCGATCCGGTCGTGCGCGCGGCACTGCGCCGGATCCACCGTGACGAAGCGCGCCACGTCCAGGTTTCGCGCACGCTGGCGATGGCCGTCGGCATCACCCGCCCAATCACCGATGCCGCGGTCGAGGCGCGCGAAGCGCTGGCCAATGTCCTGGCGCTGGCGAGCGATGCGTTCGAGGCGCTGGCAGTCGATCCTGCCGCGCTCGATCGAACGGTGCGGCGGCTGCCGAACGGCTTGCTCGCATGACCGACGAGGCACCCTGCTGGCTGTCGCACGGCCAGGTCGCGTTGCTCGGCTCCGGCAAGGCGCTACCCGGACCGGCGCTGTCGACCGACGCAGCGATCGAGCGCCTCGCCACGCGTTTCGGTTTTACCCGTCAGCGCGAGGCGCACGCCATTGCGCGGCGGCTGGGCATTACGCACCGCCATTTCTGCCGCGATTTCGCGGGCACGCGCGAAGTCGCGCGGCCGGGCCATAGCAACCCCGAACTCGCCGCCGACGCGGTCCGCCGCGCATTGGCGGATGCGGGCGTAGCAATCGCGGATGTCGGGTATCTGATCGGCCATACCACGACCCCGCATCAGCCGCTGCCCGGCAATATCGCCTTTGTCGCCGACCGGCTTGGTTATCGCGGGCCGCATGTCGAATTGCGGCAGGCCTGTACCGGCTTTGCCAATGCGTTGATGATCGCGTTCGGCCTGCTCGCCGCGCCGGGGGCAAAGCCGATCGTCATCGTCGGCTCTGAAACCGGGTCGCTGTTTTTCGATCCGGCGCGCGCAGCGACAGCATCGGACCAGATCGTCAATTTCGTCCAGATGGGCGATGCCGCCGCCGCCATCGTGCTGGCGCCCGCAAACGCCGCCAGCGCGCGGATCGAAGGCGCCTGGTTCGGATCGGTCGGGCTCGATGCCGCCCCCGGTATCCAGATCGACCCCGCCTTCCCGCATGAATTCGCGCACGATTTCGCCGCGATCCAGGCCAAAGGCGCGCGTCTGTTCGAGGCGGGCCACAACGCTGCGCGCCAGCAGGGCATCGATGTCGCCCAGGTCGACACGATCATCCCGCATCAGGTCAGCGGCAAAATCGGCGCGCGCGTCGCGCGGCATTTCGGCCTGCCCGAAAGCCGCTTTTTTGGTAATGCCGCACGCGTCGGCAATACCGGGTCGGCGGCGATCTGGCTGGCGCTGTCCGAACTGCGCGAACGCGGGCTGGCGGAAGGGTCGCGAACGCTGGTGCTGGGGGCGGAAGCCTCCAAGCATATGCATGGCGGCTTCGTTTACACCCATGGCTGATCCATTGATCGATGTGGCGGCGCTGGCGAAGCGCTACGGCGCGCGCACCGTCATTCAAAGGGTGAGCCTGCGGCTGGAGCCGGGCCAGATCGTTGGCCTCGTCGGCGCAAATGGCGGCGGCAAGACGACGACGCTCAGGATGCTCGCCGGACTGTTACGCCCCGATGCGGGCAGTGGGCAGGTGCTAGGCGAAGATGTCGCTGCGCGCACCCGCCAGCGGCGCGGCGAGATCGGCTATATGCCGCAGCGCCTTTCGCTCTATCCCGAGCTGAGCGTTGCGGAAAATTTGCGCTTTCGGCTGCGCGCCCACGGGTTCGACCGCATGCGCGCGCGGCTCGCGGAAGCGGTCGTGCGGTGGGGGCTGGACAGCGTGATCGACACGCGCTTCGACCGGCTTTCCGGCGGCTGGGGGCGGCGCGTGCAATTCGCCGCCACGATGCTCTCGGCGCCGCGCCTGCTGCTGCTCGATGAGCCGACCGCGGGGCTCGATGTCGTCACGCGGCACGACATCTGGCGCTGGCTCACCGACCTTGCCGCGCAGGGCTGCGGCATCGTCATCAGCACGCACGATCTGATCGAAGCGGAACGCTGCCCGCTGATCCTGCATTACGCCGACGGGCGCGCGCACGGCCCGGTCGCGCCCGCCGCCTTGATCGCCGAGAGCGGCAGCGACACGCTGGAAGCCGCCGTCGCGGCGCTTGCGCGATGATCGCGCTGCGTCGCCTCTCGGCCGTCGCCTATGTCGAGCTGCTGCGGCTGCTGCGTGCGCCGACCAGCTTCACCTTGCTGCTGCTGGTCCCCGCGCTGCAAGTGCTGTTGTTCGGCTATGCGATCCGCCCCGATGCCGCGCAGGTGCGCGTTGCCGTATCGGGGCCAGTTGCATCGACCGTAAGCGAGGTTGCCGACCGGCTCGCCAAGACCTCGGGCCTGACAATCGTCCTGCGCAGCGCAAAGCCCGGCGCTGCGGCCAGCGCCGTGCAAAACCACAGCGCGCTGATCGGCGTCGAAATCCCCGCCGCCGCAAGCGCAACCGGGCCGCAGACCGCGCAGCAACCCGTGCGCGTCACCGTCGATGCCACCAATGCCGGCCTGACCAATACCGCCGTCGCCCGGATCGAAGCCAGCTATTGGAAACGGCAAGCCGAGCAATTGCAGATCGCCGATCTCGATCCGACGCCCGGCATCGCGATCGAGCGGCTCTACAACCCCCAGGCGCGCGCCGACTGGACCTTCCTGCCCGCCTTGATCGGCGTGACGGTGATGATCGCGATGATCATGCTCGGCAGCCTCGGTCTCGCGCGCGAACGCGAGACGGGCACGTGGGAGGCGTTGCTCGGCCTGCCGATTTCGCCCGGTCAAATGATTGTCGGCAAGCTGATTCCGCCCGTCATCATCGGCACCGTGCAGGGCGTGCTGGTGTTGAGTGCAGGGGCCGCCTTGTTCGACTTGCCGATGCGCGGGAGTATCGCAGCGCTGATCCTGCTGCTGCCGTTGTTCGCCGCGGCGCATGCCGCGATCGGCCAAGCGATTGCGCTGCGCGCCGCGACGCAATTGGCGGCGTTGCAGGGTGCGGTTGCCTTCTATCTGCCGGCGATGCTGCTGTCGGGATTTCTCTATCCGTTCGAGACCTTGCCGCCTTGGGCGCAGACGCTGGGGTCGGTGTTTCCGCTCACGCACTTCATCCGCGCCGCGCATGGCGCGGTGTTGCGCGGCGATGGCGCGGCGGCGGTGCTTGCGCACGGCCTACCGATGCTCGCGCTGCTGATCGTCGTGGTCGGCGTGATGCTCGTGATGCGGGACCGGCGGCTTGATTGATCGCCTGTAACGGGCTGGCGCAGTCGCGCGAATAGCTGGCCAGACCAGCATTTCCGCGGTCGCATAACCACTGAGGAAATCCCAATGTCCTTCCTTCGCGTTGCCGCAGTTGCGGCCGTCATGATCGTTGCAGCGCCCGTTCAGGCTGCCGAGTTTCAGCCCTTCACCCCGCAAGCGTTCGAAGCCGCCAAGGCAGCGGGCCGCCCGGTCCTTGTCGACGTCCACGCCTGGTGGTGCCCGGTCTGCGGATCGCAAGCGCGCACGATCAAGGCCGAAACCGCAAAGCCAGACTATGCCAAGCTCATCGTGTTCCGGATCAATTACGACAAGCAGAAGGCCGAATGGCAGAAGCTCGGCGTACGTAAGCAGGCGACGCTGATCGCCTATCACGGCACGCGCGAAACCGGGCGCATCCAGTTCATGACCGACAAGGCGAAGATCGCCGATCTCATCGCCTCGACCAACCGCTAAGACGATGACGGCCGGTCTCAACCCAGCGCTGGCCTTTGCGGCGGGTGCGCTCACCATTCTGTCGCCATGCGTGCTGCCGCTGGTGCCGATCGTCATCGGCAGCGCCGGGCAACGCAGCAAATGGGGGCCGCTCGCGCTGTCCGCCGGGCTGGTCGTATCGTTCACCGCCGTCGGCCTCGCGGTCGCGGCGCTGGGCGAAGCGAGCGGGTTCGATGGCGAAATCGTCCGGCAATTCGGCGCGGTCCTGCTGCTGCTCGCCGGCCTGTGGCTACTCGTGCCCCAAGTCCAGGCGGCAATGGCGCGTCTCACCACGCCGATGGCGGCATGGGCGGGCCAGAAGCAAGTCGGCCTCGAACGCTACGGCCTGATCGGCCAAGCCGCGATCGGTGCCTTGCTCGGGCTCGTCTGGAGCCCGTGCGTCGGCCCGACGCTGGGTGCTGCGACGGTGCTCGCGGCGCAAGGCCAGAATCTGGGCGAGGCTGCGGTGGTGATGGCGGGCTTCGGCCTTGGCATTGCGACGATGCTGCTGATCATCGCGGTCGGCGCGCGCGGCTTCCTGAAGCGCTGGCGCGGACGGTTGATGAGCACGGGATCGGGCGGCAAGCGCGTGCTTGGCGTGCTGCTGAGCGTGGTCGGGGTGCTGATCCTGACCGGGGGCGATCGGATCTTCGAAGGCGTCGTCGTCGGCTTGACCCCGGATTGGCTGACCGACCTGACAACGTCGATCTGATCCGACGCGTGTTCCCAAGCGCGTCGTTGCGGCGGCGGTCTCGGCCCGCAACGTGATTGTAACCCCCAGCGAAGCTTGGGCCGTACGCAGTCTCGTATCCGCATTTTTCCTCACATGGGCCAAAAATCGGCGACCAGCTAATTGTGGGTCAGGCCGGGACGTTCCCGGTTAACTCTGGACCGTGATCGCACGGGGTCGAACGCTGCGTCCAGCAATCGGTCGATCCCGGTCGTCCTGCCGTCCCCAAGCCGGTCTCGGAAGCGCATGCTCGTCGAAATGCGGCAGTCGCCATGGGTGGAAAGCGGCCTGTCTGGTTTGGAGCAGCTTTGCGGAAAAAGCGGACATTCTTTGCTGCACCTACGCGCTTGAATTTCGGTCGTTAAACCGACCGATGGAGTATCCCAGAAACGGACGTTCGTTTAGGCGGCGACAACTAAAACTAAGGGTAGATGGCGCGATGACTAAATGAGAGCGTCGGCACCAAGTTCTCTTGTCGTTCGTTCAACTGCCCGTCGCAGCTATCGCGCTGCCTCCACGTGGCGTTCGGTGGCTTTGGTTTGGCATCAGATACGTGCCTGAATGATCGTCATTCGCCACGCGGCAAGCGTTGTGATTGCACTTATGGAGTGGGACGGTTCCGCTGTGGAGGTGACGCGCGATTCGGATGTGGGTATGCGCACGCTGCACAAGTGGCTCGTCGACGTCGGATCGGCCTGTTCCGACCGCGGTAGCATTTAGTCAGACCAGCAGTAGCAGCCGCAGCGGATCTAGCGCAAACTGCGGATGCGGCGGGCGCACAACGCCGCGCCCAGCGCGCCGGCTGCGGCAACCTGCATGACGAAGACCAGCGGCACCACCGTTCCGCCTCCCTCACCAATCACCGCCAAGGCCATGGCCGGCGCGAGAATGCCAGGCAGGGTGTTGGTAAGGTTCATCACGCCGAGCAGCGTAGCGCGACGGGTGTTGGCAGCGACGAGCTGCGCCACGAGCGCGCTGTCGATCGCCAAAAATCCCGCCAGTCCGGCGGAGAAACTGCCATAGGCCACCACGGTAAGCGGCCAACCTGGAGCGATCGACAAGATCGCCATACTGATCGCAACCAGAAGCGCCGCGATCGCGAGCGGGAGGCGACGGCGGCCAAATCGGTCCGAGATCCACCCAATTCCGAGCGCGCCTGCAATCGACATCGACGCGAAGGCGAAGGCCAAAATGCCAACGGCCGCATCTATTGCACGCGCACCTCCGGCGGGTCGGACGACGTCGGTCACATAGAAATAGAGATAGGGGAGGATTGAAGCGGCGGCGAACTGGACCAGCAGTCGCGCGGTCCAGGCGAGGATGAAATCATGCAGAACGGTGCAGTGCCGCGCCGGGGATTTGCGCGCCAGAGGATCCGACGTGACGGAATTGATGGCCGATTCTGGCGGTATCAGTGCGGGCACTGGCCACAGCAAAACCAGCGGCATCGCTAGTATGAGCATGACGACGATGGTCATGATCAGCGCGACCATGTGACCCGTGCCGGGGACAAGTCGCGCGATGATCGTTAATGCGGTCACCATTAACGACCCGAATGGCAGTGCCAGGCCCAGCCACCCCGCCATCCGACCTTTTTGATGATCAGGAACATAATCGACCATCAGCGCGATGAGTGGCGATAGCATGAGGTTGAGCGCCAGCTGGAATGCCACGATCGAGAGGAGGATTTCCGCAAAGGAGCGCGCCACCGCTATCGCTGCAAGGCTTGTCGCCACGGTCACCACGCCGACCGCAATCAGCCGCCGCCTGTTGCGGGTTCGTTGAAACAGCGTGTCGCTGATCGCGCCGGCAACAATGTTACCGCCGCCCGCTGCTGCACCGCCAGCTACCAGGATCCAGCTCAGTGTGACCACCCCGCTTTGGTCATGCGGGCCAGACAAGGCCGCGACCTTTTGCGGCAAAATCAGCGCGAAAAGCGGCACGAACGTCGCAAAGGCGCTGAACATTGCCAGCGTATAGCAAATCACGAATGACCTAGAGATCGCGTCTCGCGGCACCATCACGTCGAGCAGCGTGCGGTACTCTGGCGCATAATCAGATCGAACGGCAGCACATAATCCCCATTCAAATCGCCTCCCCCGCTCGCATGGACAAGCTTGGTACACAGCGCCGCCGCTAAGGCCGAGATCGGCTGCCGGATCGCGGTGAGCGGCGGCATACTGAACCGCACCCCCGGTGTATCGTCGAAGCTGACCACCGACAATCGCCCCGGCACCGCGATCCCGGCATCGGCGGCGACGTGCAACACTGCAAAGGCCATTTCGTCGTTGCTGACGATCACAGCCGTCGGCAAATCGGGTAGCTTCAGCAACCGCTCCATCGCTTGCGCGCCCGATGCGAATGAGAAATCACCGTGCTGGATGTAACCCTCGGCAACCGATAGGCCCGCCGAGGTCAGTCCGTCGATATAGCCCTGCTCGCGCGCGTCCGAGACGGCATATTGCGCGCTGCCGGAAATGAAGGCGATACGCCGGTGGTCGAGCGCGACCAAATGCTCCACCGCGGCAACCGCCGCAGCATGATCGCTCATGAACACATTGATGCCATCGTCGTGCCGCGAGGACGACCCCATCCGACCGAATGGAATCCCGCGCTTGGTCAGCAGGGCGGCGAGTCCGCCATTCTCGCTGTGCGGCGGGGTCAGAATCACGCCATCCGGGCGCAGCGAGGATAAGGCACCGCCCACCGCCTTGATCGCCTTGGCCGGGTCGGTGTCGACCAGCTCGAACAGCAAGTGATAGCCCAATCCTTCACAGGTTAGCATCCCACCGTGGAGCATCTGATCGACCCAGTCATTGCCGCGCCCCGCGCTCCAATTCTCGATCGTGCGGGCGCGGTCGTTAATCGCCAGAATCAGAAAGGATTTGCCGCTGCCCATACGGCGTGCAGCGAGGCTCGGAACATAGCCCAGTTCCTCGATCGCGGCGAGAATGCGCTCGCGCACGACGGGGCGCACGCTTGGCCCGTTATTGAGGACGCGCGAGACCGTCTGGCGCGAAACGCCGGCAACCCGCGCAACGTCTTCGATCGTCTGTGCGCCGCGTTTTGCCATTATATATTGAGAACCCTGTCGGCGCATTCGAGGACGCTAAGCCTATCCTGCAATCCGCCTTCGGCTCAAGCCATGATCAGCGTGCGCGGGCCGGACATTGCAACACGGTGCCACGCGCCTGTGCAATGCGGATGTCGGAAAGCGCCAGCGACAGCTGTCCCGCCGTTTCGATCGCAAAGGGCGTGTCGACCGCGCGAAGCGCCGCGCGCGCGCCGATACAGCGCAACGGGATCGATACTGTGCGCCACGTCGTCGGCCCCTTGGCCAGCAATGCTGTCACATCGATCAGAAGGCCGTCCGACGGTTTGCCCGCACCCGTCGGTTTCAGGCCGATGCGCACCGTGCCCGTCGGCTTGGCGACGACGCGCAGATCGATCACGAGTGCCTGCCCCGGAGCCGATAGATCGAGCGATCGGGACGCGCTGACCGTGACCCGCGCTGAGCTCCCGCCGCGCCACGTGGCGAGTCGGGCATCCTCCTGACGGTCGCGATCGATTCCGCGGAGCGCAAGCACACCCGTCGGGCTGCCCCCGACGTTGCTGCTAATCGCCGTGGGCGGCAATCCCGCCTCGGTCAACGACATGGTCCATGCGGCGGGCAGGCCGGATCGGCCAAGCACGGCGATCCGCGGTGAGATGATTTGTCCACGCGGGGCGGTTTCCCGCAACGGCCCAACCATGCTGCGGTCAGCAAGGCGCAGTCCATAGCCGAATGGAAACAGCGTGCCCGGATCGTGCGGCGTGTCCAGCTTGGCGGGCATTGGTCCGTTAGGCCAACTGAACGACAATTTGCCTCGAAAATCGTGCGCGATCGTACTGTCCGGCTTGGCGAAGAGCATATCCGCGACACCGCCGCCTTCGCTGCCAGGCAGAAACGCCGCGACAAATGCATCGGCGGCGTTGATCTCCGGGTTGACCCACATCGGCCGCCCCGAGAGGAAAACCGCCACGACCGGCACCCCGGCGGCGCGCAACCGCTGCATCGTTTTGTAGCTTCGATAATCGTCGTGGAATTCGAGCGTATCCACGTCGCCCATGAATTCGGCATAGGGTTTTTCGCCGAATACGACGATCGCGACGTCGGGCTTGGCGGTGAAGCTGCCATCGACCGACAGCGCGGCGCTTCCCCCCGCGGCCTTCACTGCGTCGGCGATGCCGCCATAAATCGACTGCGCACGCGGGAAATCGGCCTTGGTCAGATCGCCGCCACCCTGCCAGCTGATCGTCCAGCCGCCCGCCTGCATCGCAATATTATCGGCGCCATCCCCCGCCACCAGCACCCGCTGCGCTGGTTTGAGCGGCAGGAGATTACCGTTGTTTTTGAGCAACACCAGCGACTCACGCACCGCGCGGCGTGCGAGCGCGCGATGATCGGCGCTCGCCAGCAGTTCGACTTTGCCTGCCAGCGGCCGTGAGGAGGGGCGACCCTTTTCGAATAATCCGGCCGCGAGCTTGACCCGCAAGATGCGCCGAACCGCTTCGTCGAGCCGGGCCATGCTGATCTCGCCCGATTTCACGTGTGCCGTGGTCGACGCGAGCAGCGCCTTCCAGCTGTCCGGCACCATGAAGATATCGAGCCCGGCGTTGAACGATGCGGCACAGCTTTCGACCGAGCAACCCGGCACCTGACCGTGACCGTTCCAGTCGCCGACGACCAGCCCTTTAAAGCCAAGCCCCTCCGCCCCGACCGGGCCGCGTAAATAGCCGGTCAAATGCGTTGAGTCGCCATGCTGCTTCACGCCGTTGACGCTGGAGAAGGAGGCCATCACGGTCTGCACGCCCGCCGCGATCGCCGGGATATAGCCCGCTGCGTGAATGCGGCGCAGATCCGCCTCCGATACGACGGTATTCCCCTGATCTTTGCCGCCGGTGCCGCCGTCACCCAGGAAATGCTTGGCCGTCGCGATCACCTTGTCGGGGCCGAGGAAGTTCGATGTTCCGGGCGTGCCCTGTAACCCCTCGACCATCGCCCCCGCCATCGATGCGACGACTTCGGGCCGTTCCGAATAACTTTCGTAGGTGCGGCCCCAGCGCGGATCGCGAACCACAGCCAGCGTCGGCGCAAAGGTCCAATCGATGCCCGTCACCGCGATTTCAGTTGCGGTGGCGGCACCGATCGCGCGCACCAGTTCCGGATCGCGTGTCGCGCCCAGACCGATATTATGCGGGAACAGCGTAGCCCCGACGATATTGTTATGCCCGTGCAAGGCATCGATCGCCCACATCGTCGGGATCGGCGCGCGGCCATCGGCGCGCGGTGCCATCGCCGCGTCCCATTGGGCGTCGGCCAGCGCCAGCCAGCGCTCGGGCGGCGCGCGTTCGTCTCCGCCAGGCCCGGAATTGCCGCCGCTCAAATAGCTACCGAAGCGATATTGCGTCATGTCGGCGGCGGTGAAACTCGCCGTGTCGGGCATCACGACTTGCGCAATCTTCTGATCGAGCGACATGTCGGCGAGGATCGCCTCGACGCGCGCATCGATCGTGTCGGGTGTCGCGGTCTGCGCAGGTGCAGCGCCGGCCATGATCGGCGATAGCGAAACTGCGCCCGCCGTCACCAGCGCGCCGCATAGCGCGAGCAACGGAAGACGTCGAACCGAAGACACTTTAGGCATTACGACCCCGATTTCTGGTACACGCGGACATAATCGACTTCCATCCGCTGTGGAAAGGCGGCGTCATCGACGCCCTTCTGGCCACCCCAGTCACCGCCGATCGCGATATTGAGCAGGATATGGAACGGACCGTCGAACGGCCAGTCCGACCGCTTCATGCTCGGCCGCTTGAAGCTGAAGCCGCGCACGTCATCGACCCCCATTACGATCAGATTGGGCGTCCATGACACTTGATAGCGATGCATCTCGGTGCATGCCGTCGGGACCGATTTGAACGCGGTCTTTTCGGTATGCAGGATGAAATTGGCGGCCTTGGTGTGGAGCGAGAAGTGCACCTTGCCCGGGTCGAAGCCGACATGCTCCATAATGTCGATCTCGCCGCTGTCGGGCCAGGGAACTACTCTGTCGTCGGGCAACATCCAAATCGCCGGCCAACTGCCAACGCCGCAGGGAAGCTTCGCGCGAACTTCGACCGCGCCGTACGTCCAGCTCGCCTTGCCCAATGTCCGCAGCCGCGCCGAACTGTAGCGTTGCTTGCCCCAGTCGGCCAGCTTGCTAATCTGATCGACGTCGGCGCGCGCTTCGATGATCAGCTTGCCATCCTCGACCCGCGCATTTTGCGCGCGGTGATCGGCATAATATTGCTGTTCATTATTGTGCCAACCGACCCGGTTCCGATCGGTATCGTAGGTCCATTTGCTGTCATCGGGCAGGCCGTCGACGGCAAACTCGTCCGCCCAGACGAGCTTATAGTCGGGCGGCACCACGGTCTCGGCCTGCGCGCCCGTCGAGATCAGCGTGCCGAGAAGCAAGGCGGACAACGAGGAACGGCGCAGGACGGTCGGCATTACGTATCTCCAAAGCAGATGCGGAACATGCGAGAGCAAAGGCGCGGGTGACCGAAACCGGCCGCCCGCGTCCTCAAGCGTCAGAACGTGATCCGCATGCGCCCGCCGGCCAACCGCGGGTTGGTGAAGAACCGCGTATTGTTGAACTGATTGACGAGCAGCCCGGCGGCGACGGTGTTGTCGAACAGATTGTTCACATAGGCCTCGAACCGCAGATTCTTGTGCGTGTAGCCGACCGCCATATTGACCAGATAATAAGACGGAATCCGGTCGTTGAGGAAGTCGCGCGGACCGCTCGCGGGGGGATTGAAGTCGATCGAGTTGAAGATCGTCGCGAAGCTCGACGAGCGCCACGAAACGCTGACCAGCGCATCGAACGACCCGCCGAGCGGTCCGCCCACCGGAATGATCTTTGCGAGCGAAGCATTCAGCTGGAAGCGCGGCGTATAGGGTAGCCGCCGACCGGCGATCGGGCGTGCCGACGAATCGACAGTGCCCGCGACATCCGACTGGAAGCGGAAATCCTGCACCGGCGCGGCATCCTTGATGCGCCCCTCCAGCCACAGGAAATCGGCACCGAATTTGAAGCGCGCCGGCAAGATGATCGATCCGCTGCCCTGGATGCCGTACGTTTCGCTGTTGGCCGCGTTGTACGTGAAGGCGACAACTTGATTCTGGCTGAAGCCGTTCGGGACGTTTTGCGGCCCACTCACATTGACGAGCGGGCTGTTCGGGTCGTTCGGGTTGCTGCGCAGCTGCGCCACGATCGACGAGACACCGAGCAGTGCGGTCAGCTGCTGGTCCTTGTAATCATTGTAGAACGCAGAAAGGTTGAGCACGGCCTTGCGGCCACCGATGGTGAACTCGTTCTTGGTCCCTATCTCGTACAGCGTCACTTTTTCCGGACGGAAGAATGGTGCTGGTCCAAGCGACCCGAGATTGTCGTTGAAGCTCGCCGCTTTGTGCCCGCTCGAAACGAGGCCGTAGACGAGGTTGTCGTCGCTCAGATCATATTCGAGCCGCGCGCGCCAATCGATGAAGTCGGTGCGGATCTTCGACGCCTGATTGTTGATCGTGTGCGCGACGAAATTGTAGGTGAAATTTCCGTCTGCGCGGCACACGTAGCCCGGGTTGGTTGCCGAGTTGATGCAGCCAGCGCCATTGGCGAACCCGAAGCCAGGGTCGTTGGCGAGCGCCGGATTGGCGCGGAGCCGCGCGATCGCATCGGCAAAGGCGATCGGGATCGTGTCGCGCGCGCCGAACGATTTCACGCCGTCGAGGAAGAAGGCGAGCTGCGCACCGGGTAACGGATCACCCGCGGCGTTGCGCGCAACTTCGAAAATCGTGCGGTTGGTGTTGAATTCGAAACCGGGCGTTCCGAGCCGGAAATAGCCGCAGCAATTGAAATCGGCAGCGCCCCCGCCGAAGAACAGCCGCGAGATCACGCCGGTACGCGACTTGCTGTCGTTGGTGTAGCGAAGGCCGCCGGTAAAGCGCAGTTTCGACGTCACCGAATAGGTCGCGTCGCCGTAGAAAGCGTAGGCTTCGCTCTTGGTGCGGGTGTTGAATTCCTGCCCCTGGAAGAAGGAGTTGTAATCGGCGACCGAGGTGGCGAGGGTGCGTTGGCGTTCGTTGAAATAATTCCCGCCGACAGAATATTTCAGCGGTTCGGAATCGTTGAAGAAGCGTAGTTCGTGGAAGTCCGAGAAGGAGCCACCGCGACCGAGGCCACGACCATAATTGTCGGCGCGCTCCGCTCCGACTGCCTGTTGAAGGGGAGTCCCCCCTATGCCGTAGAAATCCGTCTCGAAGCCGGGATAGGCGACGCTCGCGGGGCCTGCACCATCCGATGCGGTGCGCAGATCGCGGTGGCTGCCGATATATTGGACGTTGAACAACCCGTCGGTCTTATAGGTGACCCGTGCCCGGATCCCCGAATGCTCGGTCGAATATTGCTCGCCCAGCGGCCCGGTGATGATCGCACGCGGATCCTCGACCGAGTTCACCGCATTGGTGAAGCCGCCGGGGGTTTGGATTTTCAGGAAGTTCGAATAGTTCGACCCGTTGAAGCCGGTCGAATCCTGCTTGTTGTAATCGCCTGCGATCAGGATGCTGAGCCGTGTCGTCGGTTCCCACAGCAACTGCGCGCGCACGCCACGATTATTGTCGGCATAGGGCGCTGCGACGTTCGGAAAGCGCCCGACGTTGCGATAATAGGACCCGTGCCGATCGGCACTGCCCGATACGCGAAACGCGAGATGGTCGCCGAGCGGCACGTTGAATACGCCGCGGATGCTGGCCTGATTAAAGTTCCCGGCGCCGATTTCCATATTCCCAAGAAACTTGCCGAGTTCCGGTGCCCATGAAATGAAGTTGAGCGATCCAGCCGAGGCGTTGCGGCCGCGCAAGGTGCCCTGCGGCCCGAAGTTCACTTCGACCGCCTTCAGATCGAAATAGGAATTGGCCAGCCCCTGCACGCGCGGCACGTAGACGTCGTCGAAATGGGTCGCGACGTTCGGATCGCCAAGCTCGGTATTCTGGTTGGTGCCGATGCCGCGCAGCGCGATGTCGATCGCCCCGTTGAAATTCTGGACGCGCAGACCCGGGAGCGTATCGTTCAGATTTTCGATGTTGACGATGCCGACCTTGGCGAGTTGCGTTGGCGACAGCACGGCCGCGGTACCGGCATAGCTTTGCAGCGATTGCGGACGGCGTTCCGCGGTCACCACGATGTCGTCGGGATTGGTCTTGGCCGCCTTATCCGAGTCCGACTCGGGTGCAGCCTCAGTCGACTGATCGGCGGGCTTGGCGGCCGCGTCCTGCGCATAAGCCGGTGCGCCGAGTACCAGGGTCGCGACCCCGGCCAACAACAGATAACGGTGCGTGTTCATAACCCTCTCCCCCTTAGATATCGAATTCTGCGAAACGATCTGGTGCCTTGATGCCCCAATTTGTGAAGGTTCACAATCCCAAAGTCGGAACCGACCTTCGTCGAAGAAATCCCGCGTTTTCGGTTGGAGAAGGGCGTAGTTCGATATTTGAGCGGTACCGCTGGCACGTCATCCTTGATGCGTGTCCCTACGATCGAATGTCACTGGAGTTTATACCTCAGGCTGTCGACGGCGCACACGACGAGCGGCCCGTAACGGGGTGACAAACGAAAGACCGTCATCTGGATGATGCAGTGCGGACCGGACTAACCATTCGCTTGGCAGCTTTGATCGCATCGGCGATAGAGCCGCCGCTTTCGAAGACTTACAGTTACAAACCTGCCAATCTGCAATCGGTGCAGCTCCAGCCGCCAATTCGCACCTGAACCAATGTCCGGTGTTTGGTGGCGCCGTAGCCGCCCCTAACGGACAAATATGGGTCCTCACGACCGCGAAGGTGCCGGACGGCTCTCGCCCAGATATTGCCGTTCCCGGCGTTTCGGTTGATGCGCAAAAGCCGCCGTTTAGAACGACCGCCTACTCCTTGTCACGAACTGCCCAGCGTTCTGCGAATGCGTAGAGCGGCACGAAATGTTGGACGAACTCGGTCCCCCGCTCGGTCAGGCAATATCCTGCCCCTTTTTCCATCCCTACCAGGCCCGCGTGCCTCAACTCGCTTAGTCGCGCATTGAGACTGTTTGGCGGAGCGCCATCGCAACGACTACGCAAAGCCCGAGCGGTCAGCGCGCCTTCGCGCAATTCCCACAATATACGAAGGGACCATCTACGACCTATCAGATCGAGCAAGGCCATGACTGGCTTGCCCGTTTGCGATCCTCGAACGGCCTGTCCCGCAGCTGGCAGTTTATCAGAAACCATCTTGACTTCCGCTACAGTATTTGTAGCAAATCCACTTGTTACACATCTTGTAGCAGAAAGGGTTACTATGATTGCGATGGAGCCGCTTGTTCCCCCTTACAGCCCGGAAGTCCAGACTCGCTTTGATACCGCTGTGCCCCCTGGGGTTGAGCCGCTTTTGCTGTTTCGCGTCATGGCGAAGAGTGAGCGTGCGTGGAACAAGCTGATTGGTGGAAGCATGTTGGACCCTGGCCCGCTTACGTTGCGGCAGCGGGAGATCATCATAGATCGCACCTGCGCGTTGGCCGGGTGTGAATATGAATGGGGCGTCCATGTAGCCCTCTTCGCGAAAGCAGCAGGCTTACGGGCAGAGGAGATATCCGCGACCATTGATGGCGATCCTTTCGCCTCATGCTGGTCGCCGTCCGAAAGCGCTCTCATAGAGGCCGCCAATTCTCTTTTTCATAACGGAAAACTGTCATCGGCAGAACTTGATAACATGCTCTTATACTATGACGAGGGGGCGATAGTCGAAATCATTCAGCTTGCAGGGTACTATAGGACCATTAGCTATCTGATTCACACGTTCGATCTTCCCCTCGAACGGTTTGGCGCCCGTTTTGATCCTAAGAAATAGAGTTCGCGGTGCCCAAAGACTCAGGAGTTCGCCATGACCGGACCAATTAAAGGCTCATGCCTGTGCGGCAAAGTGAGGTTCGTTATCGACGGTAAATTTGGTCCTGTCGGGCAATGCCACTGCTCAAAGTGTCGCAAAGTCTCGGGCACCGATGGCAACGCAGTTTTCTATACGGCCGCAACGAACTTCCAATGGCTACAAGGTGAAGGCGATATTGGAACGTTTTACGTTGCCGACGAAAATGGCTGGCATTCGAGTTTTTGCAAAACGTGCGGTAGCCCCACACCCCACTCGAACAGAGACGGGAAAATCTACTTCGTTCCAGCGGGCTTGTTGGACGACGATCCCGGATTTCGCGGTTATGCCGCACATATTTTTGTCGGCTCCAAGGCACCCTGGGTGCGTATAACAGACGACTCGCCCCAATACGTCGAGGGTTTCGACTCGACGGCGGACCGTATCTAGCAACAGAAAAATAGCGGGCCGCTGATGCGTTTTCAGAGTCAAAACCGGCCAGTCAGCTCTCCACCACTTCAAGCCATTCTCCGGCCGGTTCCGGACGCCCGAAACCGGCCGTTTAACTGACATAAATAAGTGGCCGGAGTTGCGCTTCATCGGTGCGTTGACGCACCTGCTCGGTCGCCAAGCAATCGACGGGGCCTATTTCGACGAGCTAGAACGGATCAGGCGGACCGGCGAGCTCAACTCGGTCGCTAGCATGCAGCGCTACATACACTCGCCGGACTTCGCACCGATGGAGACCGAGTTGCGCGCCTACTGGACGCGACTGCGGAATGCTATTGCTGACGCTGCATTGGAAAATCGGGGACCGATGAGATGATCTACGAAGAAGACGCTCACCGGATCGCCGCGAAGCTGCCACGATAGCCTTATTGTCGCCAAGAGCGCGGGGGTGACAACATTAGCGCGCAAAAGCGCCAATGAGGAAGGGCGCATACGTTGCCTCATACGACAGCCGCGGGGCCAGATTTCAAACGAATGTCATAGCCAGACTGCCGCGGTGACAATGACAGCGTGCCACAGCGACAGATCCGGCGCGATGGTGGGCCCGTCGGGACTCGAACCCGAGACCTACAGATTAAAAGTCCGTTGCTCTACCAACTGAGCTACGGGCCCACGCTGGGCACGCGTTAGGGTCGGGTGTCGGCTTGGTCAAGGCGAGGTCGTGCACGGCGCAAACGCGCGTAGAGTTGGCGGACCGTCAGCCCGCTCAGCGGATCGCGCCAGTCGGGGGCCACGCCGCGCAAGGGCCCGAGCACAAAATCCCGCTCGCGAAACGCCACATGCGGGATCGTCAGCCCGGGCGAGCACCACGGACCGCCCGACCACAGGACGATGTCGAGATCGATCACGCGCGCGCTCCAGCGCTGCCCGCGCCGCCGACCGAAGCCGCGCTCGATCGCCTTGAGCCGCGCCAGCATGGCGGGCGGTTCGTCGCTGCTTTCGACCAGCGCGGCGGCATTGGCATAGCGCCGGATCGACGGCCCGACCGGTTCGCTCGCCACCACCGGCGAGCGTGCGATCACGCCCGACAATGCCGCAATCGCCGCGCGAACTTCGGCGGCAGGCCTGCCGTGCGGTCCGCAACGGTTAGATCCGATCGCAATCGCATAAAGATGGGGATGGGTTGAGGTCTGCACCGCAACACGCCTAACGCAAAGGCATGAGCTTCGCACCCAGCCCGCTTGCCGCAACCGAACCCCCGCACGATTGCCCGCTGTGCCCGCGCCTCGTCGCGCTGCGCGACAATCTGCGCGCCGAACATGCCGATTGGTGGAACGCGCCGGTCAATGCCTTTGGTGACCCAGAGGCGTGGCTCGCGATCATCGGCCTCGCCCCCGGCAAGCATGGCGCGAATCGAACGGGGCGTCCGTTTACCGGCGACCAGAGCGGGCCGTTATTGTTCGATACGCTTGCCGCGCACGGTTTCGCCTCAGGGACTTATGAGGGCAGCCCGGAGGATTCGCTGCAACTCCACGGCGCGATCATCATCAATGCGGTCAAATGCCTGCCGCCGCAGAACAAGCCGACTCCAGAAGAAATCCACACCTGCCGCCCATTCCTCGCGGGGCAAGCGGCGGCGTTGCCGAAGGCGCACGTCTTCATCGCGTTGGGGCAGATCGCGCATCAATCGGCAGTCAAGGTGCTTGGCGGAAAGCTCCCGAAATGCCGCTTCGGGCATCTGGCAGAGCACCGCATGCCCGATGGTCGGATCCTGATCGATAGCTATCATTGCTCGCGCTACAATCAGAATACCGGGCGGCTGACGCCCGAAATGTTCGATGCGGTGTTCGCGCGGGCGGTGGCGTTGCGAGCGGCGTAAGCCGTGGCGCAAAATCCCAATTCTTGGCACACAATTCTGACCGTCGCCGGCCTAAATATAAAAATAGTAGCTTATACAGATACTTGGGTGTATGGCATAGATAATGCACCTGCCGTCATAGCCCACTTCCCGGCGCTATGATGGAGAGTAATATGAACCTGACCTTCGCCCTGATCCTGACCGCAAGCGCGGTCGCCGCGCCCGCGCCCGCACCCGATGGCCAACGCTGGCATCGCGTAGCCACCGCCGCGCACGAAATGGGCGTCCCGACGCCGCGCCTTTATGATGCCTTGGCGGATCGCAATATGCCACGCCGCACCACCCGGCCGCTCTATTGCTTCGAGGACCGTTTCACGAACCCAGCCACCCCAACCAAAATATGCCGCACCCGCGCCGAATGGGCGGCCTTCGGACTCGAACCGCTTGCCGAAGGGTCGGCACGCGCGGTCGGCAGATAAGCGCAGCGTGTCTCGGGCGCTGGCGAGACCACGCCCGAGGCCGCCTTACCCTAGGAAATTGCTCAGCACGTCGGGATGGAATGCCCATCCGGCAAAACCGCACACCCCCATGAACAGCCCGAAGCTGCCAAATACCCAGGCACCGATCAGCAGCGCGAAGCTTTCCGCCAGCGCCGCCACCGCTGCCATCGAGATTGCGGTGGACAGCGCCGCATCGCTCGCGTCGAACTGATCATCATGCACGTTGAGCGCGTCGTAGCGATCGGCAAAGCCTTGCGCCTGTTTGGCGAGCACCGGTGGCTCGCGCGTATATTTTGCGATTTCGCCGTCGAGCCGGGTGATCGCCGCGCCGCCCGCGGCCTTTGCCCCGGGGGTTGCGGCGAGCACGACCATCTCGTCGCGCGCCGTTTCAGCGATATGTAATTTGGTCTTGGTCGCCTGATATTCGCCCCAGCGGTCGACAGAGTCCGCCTTCGCCTGCGCCATGTTCTGGACGATATTGCCGTTCTTGATATTGCCGAGCCCCATGAAAACCGAAAGCACGACGACCGTGATCGCGACCCAACGGTTGAGGCGCTTGGCCTTGGCTTCGGCGCTGACTTCGATTTCCATGCGAGCGGTTTAGTCCCTCGCCGCGCGCACGGCGAGTGACGAGTTCGTCATCAAATATCCTGGGTGAGCCGCCCATACAGATCAGGCCGCCGATCGCGGAAGAAGCCGAAGGCAGCACGGTGGCGCTTCACGCGGTCGAGGTCGAGCGTGGCGACAATCACGCCGGTTTCCTCGCGGCCCAGTTCCGCTAGAATATCGCCGCGTTCGTCGGTGATGAAGCTGGTGCCGTAGAAGGTCTGCCCGTGCTCCACACCGATGCGGTTGGCGGCCACCACCGGCACCACGTTCGACACCGCATGCCCGACCATCGCGCGCCGCCACAGCCGCGCGGTATCGAGGCTGGTGTCGTGCGGCTCGCTGCCGATCGCGGTCGGGAAGAACAACACGTCCGACCCCATCAGCATCAGCGCGCGCGCGGTTTCGGGATACCATTGGTCCCAGCAAATGCCGACGCCGAGCGTGGTGGCATCGGGGCCGGGCCAGACCTTGAAGCCAGTATTGCCGGGGCGGAAATAGAATTTCTCCTCATAGCCCGGCCCGTCGGGAATGTGGCTCTTGCGGTACACACCCTGCACCGCGCCATCCGGCCCGATCATCGCCAGCGAATTGTAATGATGCGGCCCGTCGGCCTCGAAGAAGCTGGTCGGGATCGTCACGCTTAATTCGGCCGCGAGCTTCTGCATCGCCAGCACCGCTTTGTGCTGCCCCACCGGTCTGGCTTGTGCAAACAGGCCCTCATCCTCGGTCCGGCAGAAATATTCGCCTTCGAACAATTCGGGCGGCAGGATGACCTGCGCGCCCTTGCCCGCCGCTTCGCGCACAAGTGCGGAGACATTAGCGATATTAGCATCCAGATCGGACGTGAAGGCGAGTTGTAGCGCTGCGACGGTGATCTGGGTCATGCCACCTCATATCGTCTTTCGCAGCCCAGTTTCAAACCCGGGACACGCGACGATCGATCGGGACGGCGTTGACGGTACGGCATGCTTGACGAGGCCAGTGAAACGATTTATTGACACCAATGTCAGTAAGGATCGAATCGATGGCAAAGCTTCCTCCCTTCCCCGGCACGAACGGTCGCCGCGATTGGCGCACGGCGTTCGATGCGATCCGCATTTTGCTCGCCGATGGCGACGACACGACGCAGGTGTTCCGCATCATGCGCGCCTTGAACGTCGGCAATGCGCCGATGAATTATGCGCGACTGATCGCGACCACCGAGGGTGGGCGGCTTGCCTGCGAACAGGTTGAACTGGCTGAGCGCTTCTCCGATCCCGCCTTCGTCGCGCGTTTCGCGCCCGGTACGGTTGGTGCCGCCTATCGCGATTTTCTCAGCACCACGGGCTATTCTGCCGACGGTCTGGTCGAGGTCAGCAAGGTCATCAGCGAGGATCAGGTCCAGCATCCGTACGCGTGGTTCGGGCGGCGCGTGCGTGACACGCATGACATCTGGCACGTAATGACCGGCTATAAAGCCGACGAGTCGCTCGGCGAGGCGTGCCTCGTCGCGTTCAGCTATGCGCAGGTCGGCGGGCTCGGCTGGGCGTTCATCGGCGGGGCCGCGGCGCTCAAAAGCCTCAGCGTAACGCGCAACACGCTGTTCGCCCGCGCGGTGTGGGAAGGCTATCGCAATGGCCGCCGCGCGAAATGGTTGTCGGGCGAGGACTATGAAAAGCTGCTCGCCGAACCAATCGACGCCGCGCGCGCGCGACTCGGGATCGTAACGCCGGTCGCCTATCTGAAAGCGCAGCGGGAGCTCGGGCCGGAAATGGCATCCTACCTCAGCAACCCCCGCGAACCTGCCGCCGAGCCGGAACGCCTCGCGGCGTAACAATCGCGCAAATTGCGAAAGCTGCCCGACCCGGTAGAGCGGGCGCAATGCTCGCGCGCCTTACTCTCACCGATTTCCGCAACCATGCCGATCTGACGATCGCGCCGGGACCGGGCTTCGTCGTGCTGACCGGAGAGAATGGCGCGGGCAAGACCAATGTGCTGGAAGCGGTGTCGCTGCTCGCCCCCGGACGCGGCTTGCGGCGCGCGAGCCTCGGCGACATGGCGCGGCAGGACGGCCCGGGCGGCTTCGGCGTCGCAGCCGACCTTACCGGCGACGTGGCAATCGCCACCGGCACGCAAGCCGCCGCCCCCGAACGGCGAATCGTCCGCGTTCAGGGATCGGCAGTGGCGGCGACCGCGCTCGCCGAATGGCTGACCGTCGTATGGCTGACCCCGGCGATGGACCGCTTGTTCGTCGAACCCGCAGGCGAGCGCCGCCGCTTTCTCGACCGGCTGACGCTGGCATTGTCCCCCGCCCATGCCGTGCATGCCAATCGCTACGAAGCGGCGATGCGCGCGCGCAATCGCCTGTTGGCGGAGGACACCGCGCCTGACCGCGAGTGGCTGTCGGCGCTCGAGACACAAATGGGCGAGCACGGCGCGGCGATCGATGCGGCGCGGCGCGAGACTGTAGCGGCGCTCGCCGAGCGCTTGATCGCGCAACTCGACGGCCCGTTTGCGCGGGCGGGGCTCGCGCTGGAGGGCTGGACCGGTGCAGGCGACACGCTTGCCGCCGATCTGGCGCGGAGCCGGGCGCGCGATGCGGCGGCAGGCCGCGCGCTGATCGGCCCGCACCGCAGCGATCTGGCCGTCACGCACCTCGGCAAGGATCAGGCAGCGGGCCTGTGCTCGACCGGCGAGCAAAAGGCGCTGCTGCTCGGGCTGATTCTCGCGCATGCCGATCTGGTGGCCGAGCGCACCGGTGCCCCACCAGTGCTGCTGCTCGACGAGGTCGCCGCGCATCTCGACCCACTGCGGCGTGCCGCCTTGTTCGAACGGCTGGCGGGCAAGGGGCAAGTGTGGATGACGGGCACGGAGGATGCGCTGTTCGCCGATTTGGGAAGCGATTTTTTCCGCTTGCAGTTGACGTAGCGTCAACCGCTACACCGTCGGCATGACGACGATTCTCGACATTGCCGATGTCGCCCGCCTCACGGGCTTAAGCCCACGCGCCTTGCGTTTTTACGAGGCGCGCGGGTTGGTGACGCCGCTGCGCACGGCGTCCGCGCGACGGCTGTACGACGCCGCCGCGCTGGAGCGACTACATCAGGTCGTTGCGCTCAAACGCGCCGGGCTGAGCCTAGCGCGGATCAAGCAACTGTTCGACCGTCGCGCGATCGATCTGCGCGCCCTGATCGTCGCGCAGCTCGACCAAGTCACCGAACAGGCGAAGGCGCTGGCCGATATCCGCGCGATCCTCGCCGCCACTTTGTCCCGCATCGACCGAGGCGAGCCGATCGATGCCGCGACCTTCTGCTCGCTGATAAGGTCCGGAGAAGCAACGATGGAATATCCGATGAAGGCGGTCGTCGATCGCTATTTCAGCCCCGAAGAAAAGGCCGAATGGGCCAAGACCGCCGCGCCCGCCTACGAAGGCATGGACTATGCGGCGTACCAGACACAGTGGCGCACGCTGAGCGACACGATCGAAGCGGCACTCCCGCTCGATCCTGCCGGGGCCGAGGCACAGTCGTTTCTCGACCAATGGTTCACGCTGCTCAAACCCTTTAGCGACATAGCAACCCCGCAAATGTGGAATGGCGTGGCGACGATGTACGCCGACATGCCCAAATGGGTAGGCGAGGCCGACCCGGGCTTTTCGTACGCGGTGTGGCAATTCATCTCGGACGCGGCCAAGGCCCGCCGCGCCGCCGGTGGGACGATCGATGGCCCGGCGTGGATGACGGGCGAGCGATAGGCGAGAAAGCGGCTCGGGACAGCGCGTCCCGGGCCGCGATTCGTCCATTTCGCTTCCGTCGTGCCCCCACCCTAGCGGCTTGGCTGTTCGACGTCGCTACCTGCCGGATCACGCAGCGCGTCTAGCGCGATCCGCAACGCACGCAGCGGCGGCAAAATGCGCACGATATCATCCTGTGCAATCGCTCCATCGAGCAGCGGCAGCAACGGATCGATCGCCGCCAGCCCGGCCTCGCGCGCTGCGCGCCCCGCCGCGGTCAGCGACACCAGCTTCGCGCGGCCGTCCACCGGATCGGGCCGGATCGCGATCAATCCGGCGCGCTCCATCCGGGCGAGCGTGCTGGTCATCGTCGGGCGCGTCACCTGAAATGCATCGGCGAGTTGCGCAGGCGAGCGCTCGGCATGGCGCAGCCGGACGAAGTGGTTGAGCACGGTGAATTGCGCGCGTGTCATCCCGTCCGGCAAGGCGCGCTCAAACATCGTGCTCGCGAGCTGATCGATGATGCCGATCTCATTGAACAACTCGAACGCCAAGGCTGCGGACGGAACGGACGGTTCGGTCATGTCAAATGCGTCTCCAGCGGCCAGCGCGGTGCCGGCGGCACCGTCGGCCCCTTGCCGATCCGCGCGAGCATCTGCAACCGCGCGCCGGAGGCTGCGCCGATCAATGCATGGACTTTGGCAAAGGCGGGCGCCATTTCGGGATATTCCTGCAAGGCTTGGCTGAGCGGATGCATGGCAAGGCCGAGCATCGTCGCGCGCAAATTGGCGCGGGCGTAGCGCCGACCGGCATCGAGCTGTTCGGCGCGGCTGTTGCCAGGCGTCACGATCCAGATGAGCGCGGGGATCGAGCCGCAACTCGCGCGAACCTGATCCAGCCCGCCCTTGAACGCCGTACTGGTCGGATCGGCGAGCTGCTGGCGATCGATCATTCCGACGGCCTGCAGGCCTTCGATCAACGGGCCGCGTCCGGCAAGGCCGTCCGGATTGGCATCGATTTCGGCATGGCCAATGCGGAACAGCCTGACGCTTTCCATCCAGGTGCGCGGCGTCGTCACTTCAATGGTCATCGCGCCGACGGCCAGCGGACGAATTTGGCCGAGCAAGGCCGGATCGGCACTGGTGGTAACGCCCTCGGCCGCCACTTCGCGCAATTGCGCAGCGGATGGCGGCGCGGCGTCATACACTTCGCGGTTCGTGCGGCGTGCGGTGATGGCGGCGAATAAAGGATCGCGCACGAGACCTGACATTTTTCGAAAAACGAGTTTCGCGACGGGCCGCCCATCAAGCCGCGGTTGCGGTTCGCCGTCTGGGAAGGGCGTCACGTCGACGGCATAGCCGCGCTCGGCCGCCGCGATCCGCGCAAGCTCGATAAAGGTACCGAATCCGATCGTGATCTGGCGATCGTACGGATCGGTTTCAGGCAAGCGCTTGGCAAGATCGCAGCGGATCAAGGCGGTGTCGCGCCCGATAAGGTCGATCAGCCAGGGTTGGCGATTGTGCGGATTGGGGGCGAGGATCGCGTAGCGAAACGCATCGAGCCGGACATCGGCGGGCGGCGTTGGATCGATCTGCCATGGCACAACCGCCGAAACGGGGTTCCGGGTGACGCGCCAAGCGGTGCCACCCCCGATCAGCGCGACACCTGCCGCGCCAACACCGAGAATCATCGATCGTCTGGAAACATGCATCGGACCATTCCTATTGATTAGACATCATACTATATAGTTTGATGTCTAATTATAGTCAAGGCTCCAGCGTGCAGGAGGCATCGGCGGGTGGACGCGATCCGGATCGGCGAGATTGGCCTTACGCCCCATTTCGCTTCCGTTTTCGCGGCCGCGACCCTATATGCTGGGCATGGCTGAAGACCCCAACACAAATGATTACGGCGCCGACTCCATCAAGGTGCTGAAAGGCCTCGACGCAGTCCGCAAGCGCCCTGGCATGTATATTGGCGATACCGACGATGGGTCGGGCCTGCACCATATGGTGTTCGAGGTTTCCGACAATGCGATCGACGAAGCGCTGGCCGGGCATTGCGACCGGATCGACATCACCTTGAACGCCGATGGCTCGGTCTCGGTCGAGGACAATGGTCGTGGCATCCCGACCGGCATCCACACCGAGGAAGGCGTGTCCGCCGCCGAGGTGATCATGACGCAGCTCCACGCGGGCGGTAAGTTCGAGAATACGTCGGACGACAATGCCTATAAGGTTTCGGGCGGTCTGCACGGCGTCGGCGTGTCGGTGGTCAATGCGCTCTCCGAATGGCTTGATCTCACGATCTGGCGCGACGAGACCGAGCATTACATGCGCTTTGCGTTCGGCGATGCGGTGGCGCCACTCAAGATCGTCGGCCCGGCCCCCGGCAAGAAAGGGACCAAGGTCACCTTCTTCCCGTCGCCCGCCACCTTCAAGATCACCGAATTCGATTTCGACAAGCTCGAGCATCGCTACCGCGAGCTTGCCTTCCTCAATTCGGGCGTGCGACTGTATCTCAACGATGCGCGCCATGCCGATCTGAAGACGGTCGAGCTCTATTATGAAGGCGGGATCGCCGCGTTCGTGAAATATCTCGATCGCAACAAGGTGCCGCTCATGCCCGAGCCGGTGGCGATTTCGGGGACGCGCGACGACGTGACGATCGACGTCGCGCTCGAATGGAATGATTCCTATTACGAGAACGTCCTCGCTTTCACCAACAACATCCCGCAGCGCGACGGCGGCACGCACATGGCGGCGTTCCGCGCGGCGATGACGCGCACGCTCAACAATTATGCCGAAAAGTCGGGCATGTTGAAGAAGGAGAAGGTCACGCTGACCGGCGACGATATGCGTGAAGGCCTGACCGCAATCGTCTCGGTCAAATTGCCCGATCCGAAATTCAGCAGCCAGACCAAGGACAAGCTCGTTTCGTCCGAAGTGCGTCAGCCGCTCGAAAGCCTGATGGCCGACAAGCTCGCCGAATGGCTCGAGGAAAACCCCGCGCACGGCAAGTCGATCGTCGCCAAGATCATCGACGCCGCCGCAGCGCGCGAAGCCGCCAAGAAGGCGCGTGAGCTGACCCGGCGCAAGGGGGTGATGGACATCGCCTCGCTGCCCGGCAAGCTCGCCGATTGTCAGGAGCGCGACCCCGCCAAATCCGAACTGTTCCTGGTCGAGGGTGACTCGGCTGGCGGATCGGCCAAGCAAGGCCGCGACCGGCATTTCCAAGCCATCCTCCCATTGCGCGGCAAAATCCTAAACGTCGAGCGTGCGCGTTTCGACCGCATGCTGTCGTCGAAGGAAATCGGCACGCTCATTCAGGCGATGGGGACCGGCATCGGGCGCGACGATTTCAACGTCGAGAAATTGCGCTACCACAAGATCGTCATCATGACCGACGCAGATGTCGACGGCGCGCACATCCGCACGCTGTTGCTGACGTTTTTCTACCGCCAGATGCCCGACATCATCACCAACGGGCACCTCTATATCGCACAGCCGCCACTCTACAAAGCAACGCGCGGGCGCAGCGAAGTGTATCTGAAGGACGATCCCGCGCTCGACGAATATCTCGTCGAGAATGGCGTCGCATCGACGGTGCTAGACGGCGCGGCCGGCGGATCGCGCTCGGGTGCCGATCTGCGCACTTTGGTCGATCACGCCCGGCGGATGCGCACACTGATGCGTTATGTGCCCAGGCGCTACGATCCGACAATCGTCGAGGCACTCGCGATGGGCGGTGCGCTAAATCCGGCACTGGATCTCGAACAGCGGCGCGCGTTGGTCGTGCAAGTCGTGCGTGGACTCGATGCGGGCGATCCCGAAGCACGCTGGTCGGCGCGGCTGGCGGAGGATGGCGGCTTCCATGTCGAGCGCTTCTGGCGCGGCGTGACCGATCATCACATCATCGAAGCCGCGTTCCTCGGCTCGGCCGAAGCGCGCAAGCTCCACACGCTCGCCGTCGAGCAAAGCGAGGCCTATGCGCAAACTGCGCGGCTGGTCTCGTCCAAGGCGGCAGCGGCGGTGCAAGCAGAAGCCGACAGCGCGGCCGAAGACAACGATGACGATCAGCCCGCGCCCACCACGGCGAGCGCAACCAAGGGCACGACGATGGTCGCCCGCCCGTCGCAATTGCTCGAGGCAATTCTCGCCGCCGGGCGCAAGGGCCTGTCGATCCAGCGCTACAAGGGCCTTGGCGAAATGAATGCCGAGCAATTGTGGGAAACGACGCTCGACCCGCAAAACCGATCGATGCTGCGTGTCGAGATCGAGCAGGCCGATGTCGCCGACGAAATCTTCACGCGGCTGATGGGCGATGTGGTCGAGCCGCGCCGCGAATTTATCCAGGAGAATGCGCTAAGCGTCGCCAATCTCGACGTGTGATGTCGGAGTACTGCGACACAGGCCGTAGGGCCGCCTATCATCAACGTGCAATCATCGGCGATTAGACCGGCAGCATCGAAGAGGAGAGCGACATGAAAAAAATCTGGACGAGCATCGCAATCGGCACTGCAGTAGCTGGGCTGACAGTCAGCGCGGCACTGGCGCACGGCCATGACCACAAAGCGACGGGCGGGGCAGCTCACAAGGCGATCGAAGCCGCGCTCGCCGCACCCGCGCGTGCCGCCGACAAAGGCGACGATGCGCGCCGCAAGGCCGCCGAAGTCATCGCCTTTTCGGGCGTCAAACCCGGCGACCGCGTGGTCGATTTCATCCCGGGCGCAGGATATTGGACCCGCATCTTTTCGGGCGTCGTCGGCAATAAGGGCAAGGTTTACGCATTGTGGCCCAAGGGCGGCGAGAAATATGCCGAGAAGGTGCTGCCGGGGCTGAAGACGATCCCCAACGTCGTCGCCGAGGTCGATGACACGCCGACGCCGTCACTGCCCGAGCCGATCGATATCTTCTGGACCGTCCAGAATTATCACGACCTTCCCAATTTTGGCGGCGAAGCGGTGCTCAAGGCCTATAATGCGGCGGTACTGAAAAGCCTGAAGCCCGGCGGTATCTACATCGTGATCGATCATGCCGATGCGGCTGGCAGCGGGATGGCCCACACCAACACGACGCACCGGATCGAAGCTGCGGTGGTCAAGGCACAAGTTATCGCGGCGGGCTTTGAATTTGTCGGATCGCTCGACGTCCTCGCCAACCCGGCGGACGATCACAAGGCGGGTGTGTTCGATCCAGCAATCCGCGGCCATACCGACCAGTTCGTCTATAAATTCCGCAAACCGCGTTGAGCGGATCTATTCGCCGCCGGGACCAGCGCGCCGCGCGCGTTCGGTCTCGGCGGTGAAGCGCACATCCTCGTCACGGTCGCCGAGCATGATCGCGAGTGACTCGTCGCTGATCTCGGACCAGTCCTTGCCGCGATCGGGGCCGGGGCGGATCACGCGCGGAAGCAAGCCGGGCAGGCGCGACCATTCCAGCAGCTGCTCCAGCCCGACCGCATTCAGCGCATCGCGCAAGTGGAAGGCCGTAACATAGGCATCGGGAAAGGCGCGGTGTGCAGGCAGGCCGCGTTCATGCTCCATCCCTACGGGCTTGCGCCAATAGCGCAGCATCTGATTGGAGAAAGCGGGCGTGTCGGGCCAGAGCCGGAGCGCGCATTTCCACGTGCAAATCCACGGCGCCTTGCGCGTGAGCGCCGGACTGCAGAACTTCTCCTCATAGAGCGAGCGATGCGCTGCGAGCGCGACGCGCTTCGGATAGGGATCGAGTACACCGCGTGCGACATCGTGCCACATGGGCGCGTCAGCGACCTGTTCGTCAAGAATGTGGTGGATCGTCTGCGTCAGCGGCGGGATCGGTCGCCCCGGATTGACCAGCCGCGCGCCGCCCTCGCCGTGGAGATCCCAGCGGCCATCCGCGCCGAGTGCCACATCCTGCCAGCCGATCTCGCACACGCCGTGGAGCGGCGGGGCTTCACCGGTCGTCTCGAGGTCGATGACGCGGATGATCTGGGGTGCGGGGAGCGGCATTGCGCCTAGGTGGCGCTTTCTTGGGGGGATTGCGAGAGAAGAAGGGGTTCACGCAAGGATCGCGAAGGAAAGAAGGCCGCGAAGTAGGGGCGACCCGCGTAGCGGCTTCATCGACCAACGCCATGATCGGTTGAAAAGACGCCTTACGACGTGATTTTTCTCTTCGCGCCCTTCTTTCCTTCGCGTCCTTCGCGTGAACTCCTTCCTTCTTCCTCAGTGCCCCGCCTGCTCGCCGCGCACTAGCCCGCTTTGCGCGAGCTGATCGTCGATCATCGCAAGCAACCGGTCGAGCCCGGCCTGATCCTTCGCCTCGGCGCGCGCGACGAGCACGTCCTGCGTGTTCGACGCGCGCAGCAACCACCAGCCGTCGGGCGTGTTGACCCGCGCGCCGTCGGTGCGGTTGACGTCGGCACCCGCCGCTTCGAGCCGTTCGAGCACTTCGTCGACCACCGCGAACTTGCGGGCTTCATCGACCTGAAAACGCATTTCGGGCGTATTGACCAAAGCCGGCATCGCGCCGCGCAAATCAGTGATCGACTTGCCGATCATGTGCGCCGCGCGGATCAACCGGACGGCGGCGTAATGCGCATCGTCAAAGCCGTAAAATTCATGCGCGAAAAAGATGTGGCCGCTCATTTCACCGGCGAGCGGGCTGTCGGTCTCGCGCATCTTCATCTTGATCAGCGAATGCCCGGTCTTCCACATCAGCGGTTCGCCGCCGAGTTCCTTGACCCGATCGAACAGCATCTGGCTCGCCTTCACGTCGGCAATGATCGTCGCGCCGGGCAATTCCTTCAACACAGGTTCCGCCAAAATGGACAGGATCTGATCGCCCCAGATGACGCGGCCTTGCCCGTCGATTGCGCCGATCCGGTCGCCATCGCCATCGAAAGCCAGTCCGAAATCGAGCTGCTTCTCGGCGACCAGCGCCTTCAGATCGGCAAGGTTCTTTTCCTCGGTAGGATCAGGGTGATGGTTGGGAAAATTGCCGTCGACATCGGTGAAGAGCAAATGATGCTCACCCGGCAGGAGCTTGACCAGCTTCTCGATGATCGGGCCCGACACGCCATTGCCCGCATCCCAGCCGATCCGGTAGCTGCCGCCAGCATAGCCTGCCACCAGCCGGTTGACGTAATCGTCCTCGATATCGGCGGTCGACACCACGCCCTTGTCCGCCTCGTCGTCGACCGTATCCCAATCGCCATCCGCCGCCATGCGGCCGAGCTCCTGAATATCGGCCCCGAAAAACGGCTTGTGCTGCAGCACCATCTTGAAGCCGTTATACTCGGCGGGATTATGGCTGCCGGTTATCTCGATGTCGCCATCCACTTCTAGCGTAGCCTCGGCATAATAGAGCATCGGCGTCGGCCCCATGCCGATCCGCACGACATCAACGCCAACCGCCGTCAACCCGCCGATCAACGCCGTCTCGAGCTCGGGTGAAGACAACCGTCCGTCATAGCCGACCGCGACGCGCGTGCCGCCCGCGCGCCGCACGCGCGTGCCGAAGCCACGCCCGATCGCATCGGCATCGGCGGCGCCCAGCGTCTTGCCGACGATTCCGCGAATGTCATATTCGCGCAACGATGTGGGGTTGAACATGTGCGTCATCTGATCGGCTCCCTCGATAATCGGTCCATGCCCAATCGGTGAGCAATGCGAAAGTTCAATGACGGCTCAGAATCTCATGGGACGGCAAAGGCTAACGCCGCAGCAGCACGTCGCGCGCGGCGTTGATCCGGCGCGTCAGATCGGCCGACCCGCCTTTGTCGGGATGGACGGCGGACACCAGCCGCCGGTGCGCCGCGCGGATCGCGGCGGCGTCGGCCGTGGCATCGACCCCGAGCACCGCGCGCGCCTCGGCTTCATCCAGCCGCAGCGTCGGCTTGGGCCGCGGTCGCAGCACCAGCCAGACGCCGATCAGCACGGCCACGATAAGCAGCACTTTGGCCATCAGGCGAACAGCGGCAGAACAGGCTCGGGCAGCGCCAGCGCGCCCATCATCTCGCGCAATTCCTGCCGTGCGGCGACGTGCGCCAGGCCCATCGCGCCGAATTCACCCGAATCGAGCATCGTCAGCCCAGCCGGAAACATCTCGCGGTAAATCACGCGCTCGCCCAGGCCAGGGACGATTCGGAAACCGACGCGCTTGGCGAGTTGATCGAGCGCCTCCGACACGCGCCGCATATTGCGCGCCTCGATATGCTGGACGCGGTTGCGCAGGACCACCCAGTCGATCGTCGAGCCATCGGCCTTGGCGCGGACCTTGCGGGCCTCCCAGATCAGCTCGGCATAGAAGCTCGGGCGCGTGACCTTATAGGTAACCGGGTCGACCTGTCCGATCAGATCGAAATCGACGAAACTGTCGTTCATCGGTGTCACCAGCGTATCCGCACGGCTCGCCGCCATCCGCGCGAAGCGGTCGTCGCGGCCCGGCGTGTCGATCACGAGGAAGTCGGCGTCGGCGGCAAGCGCCTCCATGCTCTCGGTGAAACGCGCCAGGCTCTCACCATCGTGCGTGGCGTGGCGCGGGGTCGGCAGCGTGCGCCCGGTGCGCTTTACCGTCTCCGCGCGATTGTCGAAATAGCGCCCCATTGTGCGTTGGCGATGGTCGAGATCGAAGGCGGACACGTTCGCGCCGCGGGTCGCAAGCGCGATGGCGACGTGCACGGCGGTGGTGGATTTGCCGGTACCGCCCTTTTCATTGGCGAAGACGATAATGTGTGGCTTTCGCGCAGCAGTCGCCAACGTGGTCGCTTCCCGTCTTGTTCGGTTTGATCGCGCCTCATAGAAGACGCGCCCCATCCTTATCGAAGGCCCTACGCCTGTGCAAACCATCCGTACCCTCGAAGCGCTCCGTTCCGGGATTGCCGACTTTCGCGAAAGTGGTGCAGAGATCGCGCTGGTGCCGACGATGGGCGCGCTGCACGTCGGCCACATCGCGCTGATCGAGGCGGCGAAGCGGCCTGGGCGCAAAGTGGTCGCCTCGATCTTCGTCAACCCCAAGCAATTCGGCGCGAACGAAGACCTGTCGCGCTATCCGCGCAAGGAAACCGCTGATTTGGCGATGCTGAGGGCGGCGGGGTGCGACCTCGTCTGGTTGCCGCCGGTGGAGGCGATGTATCCCGACGGTTTCGCCACCAATATTTCGGTGTCGGGCGTCAGCGACGGGCTCGACGGCGCGGCGCGGCCCGGGCATTTCGACGGGGTCGCGACCGTGGTGGCAAAGCTGTTCAACCAGGTCCGGCCCGATCTTGCGCTGTTTGGCGAGAAGGATTTCCAGCAGCTCGCCGTGATCCGGCGGATGGTCGCCGATCTTGATTTTGGGATCGAGATTCAGGGCGTGCCGACGCAACGCGACGATGACGGCCTCGCTCTGTCCTCGCGCAACGTCTATCTCGACGATGCGCAGCGTGCCGCAGCGGTGGCCTTGCCGCGCGCACTGGGCGTGGCGGCAAAGGCGATCGCGCGCGGCGATGACCCGGACGCGGCGCTCGGCACGGCGCGCGAGACGCTGACGACAGCCGGGTTCACGGTCGATTACGTCGAACTGGTCGATGCCGAGACGCTGGCCCCTGCAAGCGATTCCACCCGCGAGCGGCGCTTGCTCGCGGCGGCCAAACTCGGTCCCACGCGCCTGATCGACAACCTCGCAATCCCGCCTGCGGAAGATGCCTAATACGGCGTTAACCTTTCATTGACCCTTCCTCGGCACAGTGCGGCCAAGCAAAATGGTTAACGAGGGTTAAGAGCATGGGCACGAGCCTGAAGAACGCACGGTTCCTGATCGAAAGTCGGCTGGCCGACGCGGCACGCGGCGATGCCGATGCATGCTACGATCTTGGCATGGTCTATTCGAGCGGGGCCGCCGGAATGGGCATCGACCTGATCGAGGCGCACAAATGGTTCAACCTTGCCGCCGTCGCGGGCAGCGAATCGGCCAAGGATTGCCGTCGCGACATCGCCGAGGACATGACCGCGAGAGAGATCGCCACTGCCCAGGCGGCGGCGCGCGCCTTTCTGGTCGGCACGCAGCGCCGCGCGGCCTGATCCTTACGCCGCCGCTGCCGCTTTCTTGGAAGGGGCTTTCTTGGCAGGGGTTTTCTTCGCAGCCGGCTTCTTGGCTATCGCCTTCTTCGCAGGTGCCTTTTTGGCCGCGACTTTTTTCTTGCCCTTGGCCGGTGGTGCTGCCGCCGCCCGCGCGTCGATCAATTGCGCCGCTTCCTCGAGCGTCAGCGCATCCTTCTCGATCGACTTGGGCAGCGTCGCATTGGTCGTCCCGTCGGTGACGTACGCGCCGTAGCGCCCCTCCATCAGCTTGATCTCGGCTTCGCTGCGCGGATGCAGCCCCAGCACCTTGAGCGGTGCCTGCGCGCCGCGCTGCGGCCGCCCGCCGCCCGCCGCCGCTTCGGCCAGCTTCACCACCGCCGCGTTCATCCCCGTTTCGAACACGTCGGCGGTCGAGGTTAGCCGCGCATATTTGCCGGCATGCTTCAGATACGGGCCATAGCGACCGATCGCCGCCGTGATCGGTTCGCCGGTTTCGGGGTGCGTGCCGATCGTGCGCGGCAGCGACAGCAGCTTCAACGCCCATGCCAGATCGAGCTCGCCGATATCCTTCGGGATCGACGCCATTTTCCGCGTCTCCCCCTCGCCAATCTGGATATACGGCCCGAAGCGCCCGGATTTGCGCTCGACCGGGAGCCCGGTCTCGGGATCGTTGCCGAGCGCTTCCGGCCCCGTGTCGGTGCCTTCCTCATCGCCACCCGGCTGGCCGAAGCGGCGGGTATATTTGCACTCGGGATAGTTGGAGCACGCGACAAATGCGCCGAACTTGCCCCCGCGCAGCGCAAGCTGCCCCGCGCCGCACTTCGGGCACAGCCGCGGATCGCTGCCATCCGCCATTGGAGGAAAGAGGTACGGCGCGAGGAATTTATCGAGCTCGGCCGTAACTTCGGAGGGCTTTTGTTCCATTACCTCGGTGGTGCGCGGCTTGAAATCCTTCCAGAACGCTTCCAACACCGCCTGCCACTCGGCCCGCCCGCCCGACACTTCGTCGAGCTCGTCCTCTAGCCCCGATGTGAAGTCATAACTCACATAGCGCTCGAAAAAGCGTTCGAGGAACGCCGTCACCAGACGCCCCGATTCCTCGGCGAAGAAGCGGTTCTTCTCGACCCGAACGTATTCGCGGTCCTTCAGCGTCTTGATGATCGACGCATAGGTCGATGGACGCCCAATCCCGAGTTCTTCCAAGCGCTTGACCAGCGATGCTTCGGAAAAGCGCGGCGGCGGTTGCGTGAAATGCTGCTCGGCGGTGACGCCCTTCTTGGCGGGCGCATCACCCTCGCGCAGCCGCGGCAGGCGGCGCGCATCCTCGTCCTGCGTGTCGTCCGAACCTTCTTCGTAAAGCGCGAGATAGCCGGGGAACAGCATCACTTGCCCGGTCGCGCGCAGGCCGGTCTGGCCCGATCCGTCGAGCATCTCGACCGTCGTACGCTCCATCCGCGCGGAGGCCATCTGGCTCGCCAAAGCACGCTTCCAGATTAGATCATACAGCCGCGCGTGGTCGCCCCCGCCCGCCCCCTTAGAACTTGGGTCCTTGCCGAAATCGGTCGGGCGGATCGCCTCATGCGCTTCCTGCGCATTCTTCGCCTTGGTCTGATAAACCCGCGGCTTGTCGGGGACGTAGCTCGCATCATAGCGGTTCGCGACGGCCAGCCGAGCAGCCGAGATCGCGCTCGAATCCATCTGCACGCCGTCGGTCCGCATGTAGGTGATCGCGCCGTCCTCATAGAGGCCTTGCGCGATCCGCATCGTGTGATCGGCTGAGAACCCGAGCTTGCGCGATGCCTCCTGCTGCAACGTCGAGGTCGTGAACGGCGGCGGCGGGTTGCGCGTGGCGGGCTTTACCTCGACCGACGCCACGCTGAAGCGCCCGTCCTCAACCGCCTTGTTGGCGCGCTGTGCCGTACCCTCTTCGCCGATCGACAGGCGATCGAGC
>JBBQLB010000005.1:0-119111 GCA_038327465.1 Sphingomonadales bacterium
GGCGGTGCCGGGGGGCTATGATCCGGTGCGTGGGCGGCAGGTGGTGGCCGCGGCCAAGGCGTTTCTCGATCAGGCGGTGCCGCTGGCACACGGTCGGTGGGACGAGTTGCTCAACGACGATGCGCCGGTGTTGCGCAATCCGGCGCAATTGGTCGGGCGTAAGGGCGCGTCCTATCTGTTTGCCAATAATGGCCTTCATATCGAGGTCGTGGTGGATGCCGAGCATCCGATCGGGCGCGATGATCCCGCGCATATCGCCGACGTCATTCTGGAATCCGCACTGACGACGATTTGCGATCTCGAGGATTCGGTCGCGGCGGTCGATGCCGAGGACAAGGTCGCGGCTTATGCCAATTGGCTCGGGCTGATGCAGGGCGATCTGTCCGACACCTTCGACAAAGGTGGAAAATCGATGACGCGGCGGCTCAATCCGGATCGGGTGTATGACGACGGGCTGACGCTGCCGGGGCGCTCGCTGCTGTTCGTGCGCAATGTCGGGCATTTGATGACCAATCCGGCGATCCGTCTGCCCGATGGCAGCGATGCGCCCGAGGGGATTCTCGACGCAATCGTGACCAGCACGATCGCGCTGTATGATTTGCGCGGACTTGGGGCTTTCAAGAACAGCCGCGCCGGATCGGTCTATATCGTCAAGCCGAAGATGCATGGTCCGGACGAGGCGGCGTTCACCAACGACCTGTTCGACGCTGTCGAGGATTTGCTCGGGCTCGCGCGCCACACGGTCAAGGTCGGCGTGATGGACGAGGAGCGGCGGACCTCGGCGAATCTCGCCGCGTGCATTCATGCCGTTAAGGACCGCGTGGTGTTCATCAACACCGGCTTCCTCGATCGCACGGGCGACGAGATGCATACTGCGATGCGCGCCGGACCGATGATCCCCAAGGCCGAGATGAAGGCGAGCGACTGGATCAAGGCGTATGAGGATCGCAACGTCCGCATCGGTCTCGCCGCTGGGTTCGCGGGGCGGGCGCAGATCGGCAAGGGGATGTGGGCGGCACCCGACCGGATGGCCGACATGATGGAGCAGAAGATCGGCCATCCGATGTCTGGCGCCAACACCGCCTGGGTCCCGTCGCCGACCGCCGCGACGCTGCACGCGATGCATTATCACAAGGTCGATGTGTTCGCGCGGCAGAAGGAGATTGCGAAGGAAGCGGTGCCGGGGCTCGATCGCTTGCTCAACGTACCTGTCGCGACCGGGCGCAACTGGACGCCCGACGAAGTGCGCGCCGAGCTCGACAATAATGCACAGGGGATTCTCGGCTATGTCGTGCGCTGGATCGACCAGGGGGTGGGCTGTTCGAAAGTGCCCGACATCCACGATATCGGCCTGATGGAAGACCGCGCGACGCTGCGCATTTCGTCGCAGCATATCGCCAACTGGCTGCTCCACGGCGTCGCCACGGTCGCGGAAGTCGATGCCGCGTTCGAACGGATGGCGGCGAAGGTCGATGCGCAAAATGCGGGCGATCCGCTGTACCGCCCAATGGCGGGGCATCCCGAGAGCCTTGCGCTGCAAGCAGCGCGCGCGCTGGTGTTCGAGGGTGTCGCGCAACCGAGTGGCTATACCGAACCTTTGCTCCACGCGTATCGTCTGCGGTTGAAGGCGGCATAGCGAAACGATCCGCGTTTCGCGCATCGGGATGGCCCAAGCGCGACACGAAAGATTTCTAATCGCAACCGATCTCTTCCCGTAGCGCAAAAAATCGAATATCGGGTATCGTTGAGCGAGGACGATGCCGGATATGACAATCGAACATTTCGACGTGGTGGTGGTCGGAGCCGGGATCTCCGGGATCGGCGCTGGTTATCATCTGCAGACGATGAGTCCGGACCGCTCCTACGTCATTCTCGAAGGGCGCCCCGCGCTCGGCGGGACGTGGGATCTGTTCCGCTATCCCGGCATCCGTTCGGATTCGGACATGTACACGCTTGGCTATTCGTTCAAGCCGTGGACCGAGGCGAAGGCGATCGCCGATGGTCCCTCGATTCTGAAGTATGTCGGCGACACCGCGCGCGACTTCGGGATCGATCAGCACATCCGCTTCAAACACCACGTAAGGCGCGCTGCCTGGTCGACTGCGGATGCTCGGTGGACGGTTGACGCGGAGGGCCCGGACGGCCCGGTGAGCTACACGTGCAATTTCCTCTTCATGTGCAGCGGCTATTACAATTACGCGCGCGGCCACACTCCCGAATGGAAGGGTGCCGACAGTTTCGCCGGGCGGATCGTCCATCCGCAATTCTGGCCGAATGACTTGGATTATGCGGGCAAAAAGGTGGTGGTGATCGGCAGTGGCGCGACCGCCGTCACGCTCGTCCCGGCGATGGCGGACACGGCAGCACATGTGACGATGCTGCAACGATCGCCGACCTATGTCGTCTCGCGCCCGGCCGAGGATGCGACGGCGAACTGGCTGCGCACCAAATTGCCCGCGAAGCTCGCTTATAGTTTGGTGCGCTGGCGCAATGTGCTGTTCGGGATGTTCTTCTTCAACATGGCGCGCAAAAGGCCGGCCAAGGTCAAGGATCGGCTGATCGGCATGGTCCGCGATGAGCTGGGTCCGGAGTATGACATCGACCGGCATTTTACGCCGAAATATAATCCGTGGGATCAGCGTTTGTGCCTCGTCCCCGATGCCGATCTGTTCGGCGCGTTGCGTAGCGGCAAGGCATCGGTCGTCACCGATACGATCGACCATTTCACCCCTACCGGTATTGCGCTGGCGTCCGGGGAGGAACTGGCAGCGGATGTCGTGGTGACCGCGACCGGACTCGAGCTGCAATTGCTCAGCGATGTCACGTTCAGCGTGGACGGTGCCCCGGTCGATCTTGCCAAGACGTTCAATTATAAGGGTATGATGTTTTCGGATCTGCCCAATATGGCGTCGTCGTTCGGCTACACCAACGCGTCGTGGACGCTAAAGGCGGATCTCACCTGCGCCTATGTCTGTCGCTTGCTGAACACGATGAAGGCGCGTGGGATGCGACAGGCAACACCGCGCGTTGGCGATACGATGCTTGTGCCAGCACCCTTCCTCGATTTCAGCTCGGGCTATGTCACGCGTGCGATGGAGAAATTCCCCAAACAGGGGAGCAAGTCACCGTGGCGTGTGCATCAGAATTATGCGCTCGATTTGTTGGCGCTGCGCTACGGCTCGGTCGATGACGGGATGGAGTTTTCCAATCCCGTGCCAGCCCCCGCGCAGCGGGAGGCGGTTCCGGCCTGATCTGAAAGCGAGCCGAGACAGAAGAGCTCGCTTTTCAGCGATAGCGACATTCGGGCTTGCCGTGTTCGTTCGAACGAACTACGAGCCCATAAATGCTGCAACACCGCCTCCTTGAAATCGCGATCGCCGAATTCGCCGCGAAAGGGCTGGAAGGCGCGAGCACGCGCGGGATCGCGACGGCGGCGGGAACGGCTATGTCCTCGATCACCTACCATTATGGCGGCAAGGAAGGCCTTTACCTTGCGGCGGCAGACTACATCGCCGTGCAAGTCGGCGAGGAGATGGCGCCCGCGTTCAACGACGGTGAACTTCCGGCGGCACTTGCACCCAGTGATGCGCGGTCCCGCATCCACGGCATTATGCGCCAGTTCATCGAGGCAATGGCGGGCGAAAAGAGCGCGGCATGGGCGCTGTTTATCATGCGCGAGCAAATGGCACCGACCGAAGCGTTCGAGCGCATTTACGGCGGGCTGATGGGCAAGATGCTCGAGACCTTGTGTGAACTGGTCTGCGTTGCGACTGGCCATAACGATCGCGACACAGCGCGGATCGTGGTCATTGCGCTGATCGGTCAAGTGATCGTCCTGCGCGCTTCCCGGGCGACGGTGCTCAAGCTGATGCGGCGCGACACGATCGATGCGGTTGCAACCGCAACGCTTGCCACGCGTATCGCTGCCAATACCGACGCCATTCTCGACCGGCTGATCGCCGAGAGCCAGGAACTTTTATGAGCGCCGACCCGATGAATGCTGCGAAGAGCGGGAATGAAGCCCCCAAGACATCATCCATTTTCGCCAAGCCGCTCTTCTGGATCGTGCTCGTGCTGGTCGTCGGGTCGATCGTGATTGGGTCGGTGCTCTATTATCTCGACGCGCGGCAATATGAGTCGACCGACGATGCCTTTGTCGACGCGCATATCGTGCGGATTTCGCCGACCGTGGCGGGCACGCTGAAAGAGGTTGCGGATATCGACAACCGTCATGTCGAGGCCGGGCACTTGCTCGCGGTGATCGCGGCGTCGGGGCCGGAGGCGCGCCTGTCGGAGGCGTCTGCCAATGTGAAACAGGCCGAGGCGCAATTCGAACAAGCGCGCGCGCAAGTCGCGGCGGCACAGGCAACGCGCGATCAGGCAGCGGCACAGGCGCGCGCCCCGCTCGCCACCGCTGCCAAGGCGCAGCAGGACCTCGCGCGCTACGAGGCGCTGCGACAGATCGATCCCGCCGCTGTTGCCGGACAGCAGCTCGACGCGGCGCGTGCGACCGCGCGTTCGGCCGCTGCCGAGGCGCTTGCCGCGCGCCAGCAAATCGCCAGCGCGTCCGCCAATATCGCGGTCGCGCGACGACAGGTCGCCGCCGCGCGCGCGGTGATCGAGGCGCGTCAGGCCGCGCTGCGTCAGGCCAATGTGACGCTCGGCGACAGTCGGCTGACGGCGCCCGTCTCGGGTCAGGTCGTCAATCGCCAGGTCAATGTCGGCTCCTATGTCGCGCCGGGGACGCAGTTGATGGCGATCGTCCCCGATCACATCTGGGTCACCGCGAATTTCAAGGAAACGCAGCTGCGGCTGATGAAAATCGGCCAGCCGGTTACAATCAAGGTCGATGCCTATCCCGATGTCGAATTTACCGGGCATGTCGATTCGGTCCAGCGCGGGGCAGGGCAGGCGTTCGCGCTACTGCCGCCGAAGAACGCGACGGGCAATTACGTCAAGGTCGTGCAGCGCGTTCCGGTGCGGATCGCGTTCGACGTGAAGCCGGGCAGCGCCGATCCACGCAAATATCCGCTGGGGCCGGGCATGTCAGTCGTGCCGACGGTGAAGGTGCGATAAGATGGCAACGGCCGCCGCGCAGGACGGCTGGAATCCTTCGCGGTCGGCGGCGGGCAAGTATAGCCCATGGCTGATCGTCGCGATCATCTCGATCCCGACGTTCATGGAGGTGCTCGACACGTCGATCGCGAACGTCGCGCTCGATCATATTGCGGGCGGGCTGTCGATCTCGAACGATCAGGCGACGTGGGTGCTGACCAGCTATCTCGTTGCGAATGCGATCATCATTCCGATCAGCGGATGGCTGTCCGACGTGATCGGGCGGAAACGCTATTTCATGATCTCGATCGCGCTGTTCACGCTGTCGTCGCTAATGTGCGGGCTGGCGCCCAATCTGACGACGCTGGTGATCGCGCGAATATTGCAGGGGATCGGCGGCGGCGGGCTGGCACCGGTCGAACAATCGATCCTCGCCGACACCTTTCCGCCGCGACAGCGCGGCATGGCGTTTGCCGCCTTCGCGATTGTCGTGGTGGTGGGGCCGGTGCTTGGGCCGACGCTTGGCGGGTACATCACCGAAAATTCGAGCTGGCACTGGGTGTTTTTGATCAACGTGCCATTCGGGATCGCGTCGCTGTTTCTGGTCAATCTGTTCGTCGACGAGCCGAAGTCGGTTATCGATGACCGTGCCAAATTGCTCAAGCGCGGCATTCGCGTCGATTATGTCGGGATCATCCTGATCGTTTTGGGGCTCGGTTTCTTCGAATTTACGCTGGATCGCGGGCTGCGCGAGGATTGGTTCGCGAGCAGTTTCATCATCACGACCGCGACGATTTCGGCCGTATCGCTGATTGCGCTGGTACTGTGGGAGCTCAACAATGACGATCCGGTGATCGACCTCAAGCTGCTCAAAAGCCGCAATCTGTCGCTAACGCTGTTGATGATGGCGGTGACCGGCATGATCTTGTTCGGCACGACCCAGCTGATCCCGCAGATGCTCCAGCAAGTGCTGGGGTACACGTCGTTCCAGGCCGGGTTGGCGCTGACCTTGGGCGGTCTTGCGACGCTGGCGGCGGTGCCGTTTGCGGGGCGCTTGTCGGGCAAGGTCGATGTGCGATTGCTGCTGTTCCCGGCCTTGCTCGTCCAGGCGTTCGCGCTGTGGAACATGACGCATTTGAACGCCGACATCACTTTCCAGGATGCGGCGATCGCGCGGTTGTTTCAGGCGATGGCGCTTCCCTTCTTGTTCGTGCCGATCAATGCGGTCGCCTATGTCGGGCTGCCGCAGAACAAGACGGCGCAGGCATCGAGCTTGCTCAACATCGCGCGCAATTTGGGTGGCTCGATCGGCATTTCGATATCGCAGACGCTGTTGTCGAACGGATTGCAACGGCATCAATCCGATCTCGTCGGTCCGCTCAACCCGCTGAACCCGAATTACAATGATTGGATGGGAAAGGCGCAAGGCGCGTTGGGCGATGCGACGACACCGCTCGCATTGCTGTATCAGACGGTGCAGCGGCAGGCCGCGATGCTTGCCTTTCTCGACGTGTTTCATTCGTTGATGATCGTGGTGCTGTGCGTGGCACCGCTGGTATTCTTGATGCGCCCCGGCAAGGCCGGCGGTGGTGGAGGCATGGGACATTGACCCGCTCATTCGTGGCAAGCGCGCTCATTGGGGCGACGCTGCTGGCCGGCTGCACGGTTGGCCCGGATTATCATGCGCCGACACTGGCGGTGCCGCTGACCTTCGTTGAGCCGCAGGGTGGCGGAGCGGGCACGGGCGTTGATCCGGCGCATTGGTGGACCGCGTTCGGTGATCCCACGCTGACGTCGCTGGTCGAACGCGCGTTGAAGGACAGCCCGACGATCGCGATCGCGGCGTCGCGCGTGCGGCAGGCGCGCTTGCAGGAGATTTCGGCCTATGCGGTAGGGCGACCGACGGTCGATGCACTCGGCAATGTTTCGCATGTCGAATTCAGCAAGAATGCCGGTTTCTCCTCGCTCGCCAGCCTGTTTTCGGGCGGGAGCGGTGGCGGAAGCCCGTCGGGCGGCGGCATTGCGCTGCCGGGAGGCGGGATCACCACCTTTGCCGCTGGGTTCGACGCAAGCTGGGAGATCGACCTGTTCGGTGGCGGGCGGCGCGGTGTCGAGGGTGCGCTTGCGCGGACCGATGCGGCTCTGTGGTCGCAGCGCGACGCTGCCGTGACGCTGGGTGCCGAAGTCGCCCAAGCGTATTTCGCGCTGCGGCTGGATCAAGCGCAGATCGCGGTGGTCGAGGAGGAACTGGCGCGCCAGCATCGCTCGCTAGAGATCGCCGGAAACGTCGCCAAAGTGGGCTTAAGGTCACAAATCGACGTTACCCGGCAGCGCCAGTCGATCACCAGCCTTCAGGCGCGGATCGAGCCGTTGCGCGCCGATATGCGGGTGCGGATTCATGCACTCGGTATCTTGCTCGGGGCCGAGCCTGAAAGCTTGACGGCGGAATTGACGACGCCGCTTGCCGAACTGGCATCGGTTCCGGTGGTGCCAGCCGGTCTGCCGTCCGATTTGCTGCGCCGCCGCCCCGATATCCGTGCTGCCGAGCGGCAATTGGCGGCGTCCACCGCCGATATCGGTGTTGCGGTCGCCGATCTCTACCCCAAGTTCAAACTGACCGGGATGGCGGAGTTCCTGTCGACCTCGCTTACCTCTTTATTGTCGCGTGACAGTCTTCAGGCGAGCGGCGTTGCGGGGGTAAGCTTCCCGCTGCTCGATTGGGGACGGCGCAAGGCGACGGTCGGGATCCGCAAGGAAGACCGCGAGCAAGCGTATCTTCGCTACAAGGCGACCGTGCTTGGCGCGCTTCGCGATGTTGAAGACCCGCTTGCGCGGCTCGATGCGGAGCGGCGGCGCAATGCTGCGCTGAAGCGGGCGGTCGCCGACGCCGAGGCGACCGCCCATGCCGTCGATGCGCAATATCGCACCGGCTTCGTCGCGCAGAATGCGTTGCTCGATGCGCAGGTCACGGTGCTGAGCGCGCGCGAGCAGCTCGTCGCGAGCGATGCGCAATTGCGGCAGGATACCGCCGCCTTGTTCAAGGCGATCGGCGGCGGGTGGGACGAAGCCAAGGCGGGGTGACTGGTACGCCCGGACGTTAAGGCATAAGGCTAGTGGCGATGGATACCAATGACTTGCGCGCCGCCGCACTGACGCACCTCGAAGCGCTGATCGCGTTCGACACCACGTCGCGGGATTCGAACTTGAAGCTGATCGAATATGTCGAGGCGTTCCTCGGCGGATATGGCGTTGCCAGCCGCCGGGTGGTCAATGCCGATGGCAGCAAGGCCAATCTCTACGCGACGGTCGGGCCGTCGGTGGCGGGCGGCGTGGTTTTGTCAGGCCATACCGATGTCGTGCCGGTCGATGGCCAAGCGTGGAGCAGCGATCCGTTCGCGCTCACGCAGCGGGGCGAGCGGCTCTACGGTCGCGGCACCTGCGACATGAAGGGGTTCCTCGCGCTCGCGCTCGCGGCGGTTCCGGGTTTCGCACGGGGGACAGCCGCGCGACCGCTGCATCTGGCTTTTTCCTATGACGAGGAAATCGGCTGTCTGGGCGCGCCGTCGATGATCCGGGAATTGGTGACCGAGCTGCCCGCGCCGCTCGCGGTTATTGTCGGGGAACCGACCGATATGGAGGTTGTCAGCGGGCATAAGGGCATCTCGACGTGGCGCGTGAAGGTGACCGGCCATGAGGCACATTCGAGCCTTACGCATCTTGGTGTGTCCGCCAATATGGTCGCGGTCGGGCTGATGGCGCGGTTGCGCGACCTGGCGGGCGCGTTGGCGGATCACGGCGATTGCTCGCCGCTTTACCATCCGCCGCATGCCACGCTCACGATCGGGCTCATGCACGGCGGCACCGCAGTCAACATCCTCGCGCGCGAATGTAGCTTCGTGTTCGACCTGCGCACGCCGCCGGGGCAGGATCCCGATGCGATCATTGCTCCGTTTCTCGCTGCGTGCGCGGAGGAGGATGCGGCGCTGAAGCGGCAGTTCGCGGAGGCCGGGGTCGAGGTGATCCGCCGCTCCGCCACCCCGGCCTTCGCGCCAGAATCCGATGGTGCCGCAGAGCGGCTCGCGCGGCGTTTAGCCGGAGACAATGGCCCGGCGCGCGCCGCACCGTTTGCCGCCGAGGCAGGTCAATTTCAGGGTGCGGGCTTCTCGACGATCATCTGCGGCCCCGGCTCGATCGAGCAGGCGCATCAGGCCGACGAATATCTGGAAATTACGCAATTCGATCGCGGTGCGGCGTTCATGACGCGGCTTTATGAGGCAATGGTCTGATTTTCGTTTGATAATCAGCGCCGTCAACTGGACGTGCGAATTTGAAAATCGACGTTTTTTTTGCGCAACTCTGACCGGAAAAGAACGCAATCCCGAATCGGGACAATGCTATGGATTGGCTAAGGCTTTGGAGTCTGGACGGAATAGCCAAGGGCCAGCTATCGTAATGGGAAAGTTCGACCCGGTGCGGTGCTAAGTCGCTCGAATATCGACCGAATTATCCCCGTACCGGGTCGAGGAACGATTTACCAGGGGCGGGTGCCCTCGCCGTAAACCAGATCCAGGATGAAATCCAACATCACGTTTTCTCCCTTACGCACTCAGGCGAGTGCTTAAGATTCTTAATGGAATCTTAAGGACAAAGCAACAGAAATCCCGGGAATCGCGCCCCCGCCGCGATCCGACTTAACGCTTCGTTGAAGCCTTTAGCGGTATCGCTGAGACCATGGCTTCTGCTCCGCATCCACGAACGGTGTCTCGCCGACCGGCGAAGGCGGATGCACACGCTCCGAATGCCGATTTGGCGGGCTTGCGGTTCCCTGGCCCAATCGCGCGGCGTCGCGGACAAAATCGTTTTTCGCAGACGGCAGGTGCTCGGTCCGAACCGGGCGGCGAGGGACATGATCTGACGTGGCAGTTTGTCGCTTTCGTCGAAATCGCAAATTTCGCAGCATTGCGCCGACATCTCGGTCGGTCACGGGCCGATGCGCTGGTGCTCGATCTCGAACGGCGGATCGTTTCCACGATGCCCGCCGCAGCAACACTGGTGGTAGGCCGCGCAACGATCGAATTGTCGTTCGACGGTACACACTTTGCCGACCTGGAGGTCGCGAATGCTGACCTGCGCAGAGGGATTACCGCACCTTTCGATCTCGACAACGAGCTTCATGCGATCGAGATCGTGATCGGCGCAGTCGGCGCCCCACTCGGGATGACCGAGGATGTACGCTTGGTCGAGGAAGCAGAAGGCGCGCTTGAACAAGCGCGTCACGATCAGCGCAGCGTCTTGCGCGACTTGTCGGTCGGCACCCCGGCGTTCGATCGCCTGACGCTGACCCGCGAATTGCCCCTCGCGATCGCAAATGGCGAGATGTTCCTGCAATATCAGCCCAAACTGCATGTCCGCAAGCAGGCGGTTGCCAGTGCCGAGGCGCTCGTGCGGTGGCAGCATCCGCTCCGGGGACTTATCCTCCCGGGTGATTTCATTACAGTGGCCGAAGAAGCGCGGCAGATTTCGGCGCTGACGCTATGGACGCTCGACGAAGTGATCCGCGACCAGCGCACGCTTGCCGCAGACGGTTATGATTTGACGATCTTTGTCAATATTTCCGGTCAATTGCTGGGTGACACGACGTTTGTCGAGGCGGCCTGCGAAAAAGTGCGCAATGGCAATGCCAAGATCGGGTTCGAAATCACCGAAACCGCGGTCATCCGCGATCCGGAATGCGCGATCGCGAACCTGCAGATCTTCGCCGACCAAGGCATCACCATCGCGATCGACGACTATGGCGCAGGGCTGTCGTCGCTGGCCTATTTGAAGCAGCTGCCGGCGCGTGAGCTGAAGATCGACAAGATGTTCGTGCTGCAATTGACCAGCAGCAACCGCGATCCGCTGATCGTCCGCTCGACGATCGATCTGGCGCATGCGCTCGACATGGAAGTGACCGCTGAGGGCGTGGAAACGCAAGCCGCGATGGCGTTGCTGTCGGTGATGGGGTGCGACATGATCCAGGGCTATCTTATCAGCCGCCCGGTTTCGATCGATGCGTTCCGGCAATTCCTGCGCGACGATCGGCTGCGCCCGGTCGAGGATGCTCGCCAATCCATGTTCAAGCGGCCGGCGACCTTCTGGAAGAGCGCCTGAGTCCAGCGGCTGGCTTAGCGCCGCCTTAACGTCTTCACCTGCATAGTTTGATGATGAGAGTCATGCTCTTCCGCGCGTTTGCGATTCTGTGCCTGGGCTTGGTCGGCGTCGGCTTCCACGCGGCGCCGTTAGGTGCGCAAACGGTGCAGGCAGACGGCACGCAGTTCGACGCGCTCATCGCCGACGCCAAGGCCGCAATGCTCGGCAATCCGGTCAAGGCGATCGACCGGGCAAAGGTGGCGGAGGCTTATGCTTCGCGCTTCTCGGGGCAACAACAAACGCTTGCCGTCGCAACGGCGCGATGGTTGCAGGGGGAAGCCTATTCGCGGATGAACGATCCCCTCCACGCCGAACCCTTGATCGACAGTGCCATTACGCTGGTCAAAAAATCCGGGTCGGCGACGGGGCTCTATGGCGATCTCCTCCTGTCACGCGGCGGACTTCGGCTGGCAAAGGCAGATGTCGCGGGCGCATTGGCCTCGTATCAGCAGGCGCACGATATTTTCCGTGATATCGGCGATACAAGAAAACGTGCGATAGCAATCATCAGCATTGGATTTTTGTATCAGGAGGCAAGCGATTACGAAAATGCGTTGAAATATTTCGGACAATCGATCGAAATTTACACGGGAGAACCGCAACTCTTATTCTCAATGTATAGTAATCGCGGTGTTTCGTTAATGGGCTTGAACCGCATTCCCGAGGCGCAAACCGAGTTCCGCACGGCGCTCCGCATCGCACGCACGTTGAAGAGTCCGGTACTTGAAGCGCGTACGTTGCGGAATATTGCGCGCGCGCAACTTGTCGCAGGTCAAATTGAGGCTGCGGACCGGACCATCGCGATGGGGTTTCAGGCCTCGCGCGGCGACGATGCGGCATCGTCGCGTTCGCATTTCCTGGTGTTATCGGCATGGTCTGCGCGGCTGCACGGGCGATTGCCGGAGGCAGAGCGTTTGATTCGTCGCGCGTTCGGCAATGCCAGCACAGAAAACTCAACGCTCGACCTGCGCGAGGGCCACCAGACTGCGTACGATATTTTCAAAGAAGTCGGAAACCAGGCGCAGGCGCTGATCCACCTCGAGGCGCTCAAGAAATTCGACGACAAAACCTCCACATTGGCGGCCTCGGCCAACACGTCGCTTGCCGCCGCGCGCTTCGATTTCGCGAACCAGGAATTGAAGATCGAAAAGCTGAAGCGCGCACAATTGCAGCAGAGCATTGAAGACGCGAAGCAGCGCGCCGCGACGCAGCAGCAGATTTTTATCGGTCTTGCCGTCGTCGCGCTCATCATTGTCGCGATGCTCGTCTTCGGATTGATCACGATCCGCCGCAGCCGCAACGAAGTGCGGGCCGCCAACGTTGATCTCGGCCTGACCAACGCCGCACTCGGCAAGGCGCTGGCGGCCAAGACCGAGTTCCTCGCGACGACCAGCCATGAAATCCGTACCCCGCTCAACGGCATTCTCGGCATGACACAAGTCATGCTCGCCGACCCGACGCTGAGCGCACCGCTCCGCGACCGGCTCGGCGTGGTGCACGGTGCCGGCATTACGATGCGCGCGTTGGTCGATGACATTCTCGATGTCGCAAAGATGGAGACCGGCAATCTCACGATCGAGCGCGTGCCGTTTGACCTGAAGGCGACGTTGCGCGATGTCTGCCGGATGTGGGAGGAACAGGCGCGCGGCAAGGGATTGACCTTTACGCTCGACCTGGAGGACGCACCGGCCATGATCGAAGGCGACGCCGCGCGGATCCGTCAGATTGCGTTCAACCTCCTGTCGAACGCCCTGAAATTCACGGAAGGTGGGGATGTGACCGTGCGTGCCTTCGCCAACGACACCACGCTGTCGCTCGCGGTGGCCGATACCGGGCTCGGCATTCCTGCCGACAAGCTCGACATCATTTTCGAATCGTTCCGCCAGGTCGATGCCGGGACAACGCGCAAATATGGTGGCACCGGGCTGGGGCTGGCAATCTGTCGCAACCTTGCCCAGGCGATGGAGGGCGATGTCCGGGTCATGAGCACGCCCGATGTTGGCACGACGTTTACGCTGGAGATCCCGCTGCTGCTCGCGACAGCGCCGCACGGGACGCTGACCGAGGCGCCTGCGGGACCCGGCGCGCTGCTGATTATGGACCGCAACCCGATCTCCCGCGCAATGTTGCGCGCCGTGCTGGAGGCGCGCGCGGGAACGGTCCTGTTCGCGTCGAGCACTGAGGAGGCGATTGCGCAGATCGGTGCGGGTAACGTTTCGCGCGTGCTGATCGACGACGCGACGATCAAGGCGGCGGACGATGTGGATGCTGCGTTACAAGCGCTCAGCGCGCACGACGTTATCACGGCGTTGCTGTGGCCCGCGCCGACTTTAGATGAGCGCGACCGGTTCGCTGCGGCCGGCGTCGACCACGTCATCGCCAAGCCGATCGCCGGGGTCGCGCTTGCCGCTATCCTGTTTGATGAATCCAATCGTGACCATCCGGGACTCTCCCGACTTGTGTCGCACGCCGCGTGATCCGATAAGGCACCAGAGATGCCCGTACACGACACCTTCGATCGCCGTTCAGGGCGCGAGCAATGAACATCCTGTTCATTGAAGACGATCCGATGAATCGCCGGGTCGTAAAGGATATGCTCGACGTCGCGGGCGCGACCATGATTGGGGCTGAGAGTGCCGAGATCGGACTCGATCTGATCGACCGACATGATTTCGAAATGATCCTGCTCGATTTGCGCATGCCCGGCATGGATGGCTTCGAGGCGCTGCGTCACATCCGCGCGCGGAGTGATGCCAAGGCGCATCTGCCGGTGATCATCCTGACCGCCGACACAGCGGTCGATCTGCGCGAGCGCTGCCTTGCGGACGGCGCGGACGAAGTTTTGTTCAAGCCGGTGGCGATGGATTCGCTGTTCGACGCGATCGGGCGGATGCTGGCAAAGGGGACCGGCGACGGGATGATCGGCTGAATCAGCGCGCGCGGTGCCGGATCGTCCAGCACGCGTTTGTTGGGAGGCCGCCGCGTTCGGTCGCGTAACGATCGAACGATTTCTAGCGTATAAGGCACATCCCCCTCGCTGGAGCGCCGTATGTCCGAACCTCTTCTTGATCATTTGTTGGCAACGATGGACGTTGCCGTTGAGGCCTTTGCGGTCTGCGAGGTGCGCAAGGGTCTCCGGCTGGTTGGTGGCGCGAGCAAGGCGATCGAGGTGCATTATGTGCTATCGGGCACGATGTACCTGACCGTACCGGGCCAGCCCGTGATGGTCTGCCCACCCGGCAGCGTTGTCATCGTGCCGCCCGGCGTCGCGCAATTGATCGCCGCCGATCAGCAGCCCGCGCGCGATGTCGGCGCCGCCGACAATTGCCGGATGACGCGCGATGGCCTGATGCTGTTCGATGCGGCCGAGGGTGAGGCGGGCGACTTACGCGTCGTATGCGGTCTGGTGTTCGCCAATATCTCTGGCTCGTTCGGACTGCTCGATGCGGTCACGCGCCCGATTATGGAGGATCTCTCGGACCTGGCGATCGTCCAAAGCGGCTACCGCATGATGCTTGAAGAGATTGGCGGCGGCGCGCTCGGCACACGCGCACTCACGGGCGCGCTGATGAAGGTGTGCCTCGTCATCGTCCTGCGCCGTCATTTCGCGCGCGCCGGGCATGGTTCGGGCGTGCTCGGCACGTTGCGCGATCCGCGGCTGGGCAAGGCGATTACCGCCGTGCTCGACAAGCCCGCCGCGCTGCATAGCGTCGCAAGTCTGGCCAGCACCGCAGGAATGAGCCGATCGGCCTTTGCGCGCGAATTCTCGAATACACTGTCGATGAGCCCGATGGCCTTCGTCGCCAAGACGCGCCTGCATCATGCCGCCGAATTGCTCAAATCGACCAAATTGCCGGTCAAGGTCATCGCTGCGAGCATTGGCTTTGCCAGCCGCAGTCATTTCAGCCGCGCCTTCGCCTCGGCTTATGGCGCGGACCCAAGCCGTTTTCGCAGTGGCGCGCCTGCTTCCTTAATCTCTGTAACTTCGGACGCACTCCCCGCGAATGAGGGACATGTCCCGCCGATCACGGCGTGACGCACCGCTCAACCGGAGATTTGATACAATGACCCGCACTTCATCGCTTTCCTTGCTGTTCGCTGGCGCCGCAGTGGCCATTGGCGGCGCGTTTGCCGTAACCGGCTTCAACCCGACCGGATCGAACGTCGGTGTCACCGCAGCCGTCGCAGCCGCAGCCCCGGCGGCCATTTCTGCCGTATCGACCGGTGCCGATGCCGCGCATCCGACGGTAGTCGAGCTGTTCGAAAGCCAGGGCTGCTCGGACTGCCCGCCCGCCAACACCAATGTGAACGCGCTCGCGTCGCGCGCCGACATTCTCGCGCTCAATTTCGCCGTGACCTATTGGGATCAGCTCGGCTGGAAGGATACGTTCGCCAAGCCGTCCTATACCGCGCGGCAGTGGGATTATTCGAACGCAGCGGGCCGCGGCCAGGTCGCGACGCCGCAAGTCATCATCAACGGCGGTGCCACCGTCGTCGGCGCAAACCCGCAAAATCTGGCGCGGGCGATCCACGACAATGCGCGCGGCCTGGGTGGCCCGCAAATCGTCGCGGCGAACGGCAAGGTCACCGTTGGCAAGGGTACTGGTTCGGCAACGGTCTGGATCGTGCAATATGATCCGCGCAACCTCGTCGTGCCGATCCGCGCTGGTGAGAATGGCGGCGCAACGCTCGCACATCGCAATATCGTGCGTTCGCTGGCGTCGCTGGGGAATTGGAACGGCGCACCGGTGACCTTCACCGTCCCCGCACCAAGCGACCGCAATTATCGCAATGCCATCCTCGTCCAGCAGGGCAAGGGCGGCAAGATTATCGCCGCGTCGCGGATTTAAGCTTCCCGAACCCCGGGCGGACGGCGGAGCGCCCCCTCCAGCGACGCCGTTCCGCTGCCCCGTCGCGCCGCTTTCGGCTGCGACGGGGCAGGGGACCAACCCGTCAGATAGATCAGGTCGAAACGTTCTGGCGTCTTTCCGTCAGGGTCGGCGCGCGCCGCGAACAATTCGGCGGAGCGTGCTAGTGTATCCCGGCGCAGCGGGGTGCGCGCACGCAAGACGTTGGTGGCCCCCATGCCGCGCAGATCGCGTAACAATCCGCTGATCGAGCCATAGCGCACCGTCAGCGGCTCGAGATCCGCGACGGGCAGCGCAAAACCCGCGCGCATCAGCAAATCCCCGGCGGATCGCACATCGATTTGCGGATGAATCCGCGCCGCCGGCCGCTCGCGTTCCGCCTCGCGCAGCACGGCGCGCAGGGTCGAGAGCGTGCCCGCGCCGCAGAACGCCGCGAGGAACAGCCCGTCGGGTCGCAAAGCGCGGCGGATCAGCGTCAAGGCGCCCGGCAGATCATCAACACTGTCGAGCACGCCCGCCGAGATCACGAGATCGAAGCTGCCGGGCGCGAAGGGCAAGCGGTCCTCATCGGTCTGCACGCCATCAGCTTGCGCTGCGAACAATGCGCCTGCATCGCAGCGCGTGACCGACGCGCCGTCCGGCACCGGCAACGCAGCGTCGAAGCACCCGAGATCGAGCATGTCAGTGAAGCGGTGCGTCACGCTCGCGAGGCGGTCGGCAATTCCGTCGAGCATCGCCGCGCGCAGGAAATCGAATTCGGCGTAGGTCGGCGCGGCGCGATCCCGGCGCATCCGGCGTGCGGCGCGATCGAAGATTTCCGGAACATTGGCGGGGAGGGGGGACGACATCGGGTGGCTTGTGCCGCCCCGCCGCCCACGCGACAAGGGCCATGTGTCGCTCTGGCTTGCCCCGCTCCGCTACATCGCCGATTTCGCGCTGCCGCCGCGCTGTCCCGGCTGCGGCGCGGTGACGGGGGAGGACCACCGTTTCTGCGCGACATGCTGGGGGTCTTTGCGTTTCCTCGCGCCGCCGTGGTGCGCGGGGTGCAACATACCGTTCGATTATGATCGCGGGGCAGACGCGCGGTGTGCTGCGTGCCTCGCCGACCCGCCGCGCCATGCCGGTATTCGCGCGGCGGTGGCGTATGGCGATGTCGCGCGGACCGTCGTGCTGCGCTTGAAATATGGCGGGCGCACCGCCTTTGCCGAAACCGTCGGGCGGCAAATGGCGCGGCTGATGCCGGAGGGGACCGATCTGCTGGTGCCGGTCCCGCTCCACCGCTGGCGGATTTGGTCGCGCGGGTTCAATCAGTCGGCTTTGATAGCGATCGCGCTCACCCGCGCGACGGGCGTGCCGAGCGATCCGCTGGTGCTGCGCCGGATCAAGGCGACGCCCCCATTGCGCGGGATGGGCGCGAAGGCGCGCGCCCGTGCGGTCGCTGGCGTGTTCCGGGTGATCGATCCGAAGGCGCTACTGAAGGGCAAGTCGGTCGTGCTGATCGACGATGTCCACACCAGCGGCGCGACCACCGATGGGTGCGTTCGGGTGCTGCTCCGCGCCGGTGCCGCACGCGTAACGATCCTGTGCTGGACCCGCGTGCTGGAGAGCGAAGACGGTGGCAATTGACAATCGCCAAGGCAACCCACATTTCTGACCCATGGCCAAGATCGAAATCTATACCAAAGCCTTTTGTCCCTATTGCGCGCGCGCGATGAAGCTGCTCGCGACCAAGGGTGCTTCCCCCGAGGAGTTCGATATCACGATGGGCGGGCCGAAGCGCGCCGAGATGCTCGAACGTTCGGGCGGGGCGAGTACCGTGCCGCAAATCTTCATCGATGGGCAGCATGTCGGCGGATCGGACGATCTCGCGGCGCTCGATCGTGCGGGCAAGCTGGACGCGCTGCTCGCCGCATGAAGATCGCACTCGCTCAAATGACGAGCGGGATCGACCCCGTCGCCAATGCGCGCGTTCTGGTCGACGCGGTGGCGGAGGCAGCAGCGGGCAGTGCAGCGATGCTGTTTACACCCGAAATGTCAGGGTTGCTCGATCGCGACCGGACGCGGGCATCGGCGGTGTTGCGCAGCGAGGCGGAGGATGTCGTGCTGGCGGCGGTGTGTGCGGCTGCGGCGGAGCATCGCATCTGGGTGCATATTGGGTCGCTGGCGGTGTTGGGGGCGGGCGGCAAGCTCGCCAACCGTGCCTTTGTGATCGATGAGCAAGGGGCCATCCGGGCACGCTACGACAAGATTCATTTGTTCGATGTCGATTTGCCGACCGGCGAAAGCTGGCGCGAATCCGCCGCTTATGCGCCGGGCGAGGGAGCGGTCGTCGTGCAGACACCAATCGGCGCGCTCGGCCTGTCGATCTGTTACGATCTGCGCTTCGCCGATCTCTACCGCGCGCTCAGCAATGCCGGGGCGACGGTGCTGGCGATCCCCGCCGCCTTTACCCGCCCGACCGGGGCGGCGCACTGGCACGTGCTGATGCGCGCGCGCGCGATCGAGGCCGGGGCCTATGTCGTCGCCGCCGCGCAGACCGGGGAACATGAAGACGGCCGCGCGACCTATGGCCATTCGCTGGTGGTCGATCCGTGGGGCGAGATCTTGCTCGACATGCGGGAGGGTGCCGGAATCGGTTTTGCCGAGATCGACCCGGCGCGTGTGGCCGATGTTCGCGCGCGCGTGCCCGTCATCGCGCATCGTAGGCCGATCCCCGCCGTGTCGCTGGCATGATCGTCTTCGATCTGCGTTGCCCGCAAAGCCATGTGTTCGAGGCATGGTTCGGATCGGGCGCGGCGTATGAGGATCAGCGCGCGCGCGGGCTGCTCGCGTGCCCGGTGTGCGGCGATGCCGAGATCGTAAAGGCGGCGATGGCCCCCAATGTCGGGGCAAAGGGCAATACGCGCGCGGCGATCGTCGCTACGCCCCAGTCCGCGCCGTCGCAGACCGATGCGCCACCGAGCCCGGAGGCGTTGAAGGCAGCGCTCCACGCGCTCGCCACGGCGCAGGCACAGGCGCTGGCGAAGTCGCAATGGGTCGGCCGCGCCTTTGCTGACACCGCGCGCGCGATGCATGAGGGGCAGGTCGCGTCCGCGCCGATCCACGGTGAAACCACGATTGCTGAGGCCAAGGCGCTGATCGACGAAGGCGTGCCCGTCGCCGCCTTGCCGCTGCCGATCGTCCCGCCCGACGCGGTGAACTGAGCGCGCCCGTCAGCGAAGGCGCTGACCGGTGCGCGCGACGGTCGCGCAGGCGGGCGTGCCGTCTTTGCCGGTGCCGTTGACGGTGATCTCCAGCACGCCGTTTCCGCTGGCTGCGCGGTCGAGCAGATCCTGCGCGATATCATGGACGTCGATCTTCATACGGCGGCTCCACGGCGACGCGCAATCGCCCGCCGATTGGCCGATACGGATATAGACGAAGCGGCGCACCGGTCCTTCGCGGCGGATCTGGTCGCCGAAGAATTTGGGGCCGGGCGCAATGCGGATCGGAAAATCGAATGCCAGCGGCTCGCCCGTGGCCGAGCGTTTGGGGTCGAGCGGGATGTCGTCCTTCGCTTGCAGACTGTGGAGCACGCCTGGCACGGGATGTTCGATAACAATCCGCACGGCGATCTCGATCTGGTCTTTCGCGGCCATGGCCTATGTTACACGGCGAGCAAGCCCGCGAAAAGACCGCCGCCGATGGACCACCCCCTGATTGACCACCTTGGGGCCGCACTTTACCAAAGCGGGCGATGCCCCCGTAGCTCAGTCGGATAGAGCGACGGTTTCCTAAACCGCAGGCCGGTGGTTCGAATCCACTCGGGGGCACCATTTGGAGCGCGAGCCTATGACGACGTTGAAGCGATTTAGTACGGCAAATTTTCCTGCTGCCGGGCGGCACGAGGCGTGGCTCAATCGCGGAGAACCCGGCATCGGGCGGTTGATCGATGCGCGGCCCGATGGCCCGTTTAACATGTGGAGCGACCATCTGGCGTTGGGGCCGGTCGGTCTGAATTTTGGGGAGATGACCGCCCAGCATTATGAGCGGACGGTCGAGCGCTCCCGCCGAGATCAGGTCGATATGGTCACCTTTTGCCTGATGTTGGAAGGCGAGATGCGCGGTGAGGCGCGTGATCGGGACTTTGTCGCCGGGCCTGGCACGGTGACGATGTTCGATGTCGCCCAGGCCGCACGTCATCATTCGACGAAGAGCCGGACGGTGATGATCACGGTGCCTCGCGCTGTAGCATTGACTTGGTTCGGCGCCGTGCATGAATTGCACGGCGCGGTCGCGGACAGCGGTGCGAGCCGGCTGTTGCGGACCCACTTGTCGGCGTTGCATGCCGAGGCGGTGCGGGGCGTAGGCGGCGCCGTTTGTGAGCCGCTCGGCCAATCGGTGCTGAACTTGCTCAAGGTAACGATGGCGATGGCGGGACAGATCGCCCAAGCTTCTCTCACGGCACGAGAAGAAACACTGAAGCTGATCGCGGTGGATGAAATAACGCGTCGGCTCGATTGGGCAGGGCTCGATGTCGATTATCTGTGCGCGCTGCTGAAAATTTCGCGCACTACGCTCTATCGCTTGTTTGAACCCGACGGCGGGGTGAGAGTTTTTATCCGCCAAGCCCGACTTCAGCGCGTTTACGCGGCGCTGTCGAACCCCGCAAATACGCTGCCCATCAGCGATCTGGCGGTGCGGTGGTGTTTTAGTGACGCCTCGCACCTCAGTCGCGCCTTTCGCGATGCCTATGACGTCGCCCCCAGTGCGGTTCGCCGCGGGCGCGGCTAAGCTCATAAAGCGGCTAATCTCTAAGAAGGGGTACAGGCGTCCCGGAGTATGGGACGCTGGACCAACCATCCTGCCCAAGCGACCAATATACCGGTCGCGGCTTCGATCATCGGGGGGTGATCGAAGGGCTAGCCGAACATCGGCGATTAGGTGGGTGCGAATTGATGACCGATTTTATCGTTTTGTCGACTGATGAGAATTCCTCCTGCGCAAGCCCTGAGACAAAATCGCCAAGGGTTAAGCGGCAATGGAAAACGCCTGAAGTCATCATATCGTCCGCGCCAATTGACACAGAAAAGTACGCTGCGCAATTCGCGGACATTCAATTCGGTAATACAATGGTTGGCTACGGTTCGTGATGTAGCCCGCGCGGGCGCTATATAATTATTCTGATCGACTCTAATATTTCACTAGCTCTAATAACGCAAAACGCCGACATCCGGGGGGATGTCGGCGCTAGGGCGTACCCGCACGCGGGTATATGAAACCTCAGGCCTTCATATGGCCGGCCAGATGCTTGTTCATTTCGAACATCGTGACCTTGTCCTTGCCGAAGATCTTCTTCAGCTTCTCGTCAGCGACGATCTCGCGCTTATTCTCCGGGTTCTGGAGGTTGTGCGCCTTGATATAGGTCCACACCTTGCTGATCACTTCGCTACGCGGCAGCTTGTCGGTGCCGACGATCGCGCCGAGCTCGGCGGAGGGAGTGATCGGTGCAAAGATGCCGCCGGTCTTGGGGGCGTCGCTCTTTGCGGTTGGGGTCTTCGCCATTTTTTTTCCTTCCTGTCGTGCCGTTGCAACCGACATCGGTTCCACGCCTTCGTCAGCGCTGCCTTCTTCTGCGCCGCCTTTTTGCCCTTGTCACGCCTTACAATGCCGAAGTGGCGCGTAAATCGGGTTAAAAAGCAAACGACCCGCCTTTCCAAATCGGAAAAGCGGGCCGCGTGCACCGAAAATGGAGTTTAGATCAGAATTTGAAGCGTACCGTGCCGCCATAGGTCACCGGCTGGTTCGGATAACCCGAAACGCTGCCTTGCTGCGCGACCGACGAGAAGATCGTCGTGATATACTGGTTGTTGGTCACGTTGCGGCCCCATGCCGATACTTCCAGTCCATTCTCGAACTGCAACGTCGCGGCGAGATTGAGTTCCTTCACCTCGCGCTTGAGCGCGATGATGGCAGGCGCTGTGCTCTCCGCAATCTGTACCGGCGACTGATAGTTGAAATCGGTGCGGAACAGCAGCTTGATCGAATCGGTGAGCGGTTGCGTGAAGGTGCCGCCGATCGAGACCGCGAATTCGGGAATGCCGGCCGGCCGCGTGCCGGTCAGATTTGCCGCGGTGACGGTGTAGTTCGGCAAGGTGATCGCGCCACCGCTCGGGAACGAGTCATATTTCGGGTCGAGATAGGTCACCGCAGCGTTCAGCGTCAGTGCCTTGACCGGCGTCACGCTGCCATCGAATTCGATACCGAAGGTCGATTGCTTGGGTGCGTTGGCCAGGATGAAGCCGGTGCCCGAGAAGACATTGCTCTGGAACCCGGTAATTTCCTGCTGGAAGATCGCGGCATTGAAGGCGAAGTTGCGGAACTGGCCCTTGATACCACCTTCGATCACGCGCGATTTTTCAGGACCGGCAAAGCGCGACCCGGACGAGAGATTGACCACCGCAAGTCCTGCCGTGCGCAGTGTGGCGGCGTCAGCCGCCGTTGGTCGGCTGTCACGCGACAGGTTGATCGAGCTTGCCTTGAAGCCCGTTGCGTAGGTCACGTACACGTTCAGATGGCTGTCGAACTTATACGCGGCGCGGAGCGTATACGAAAAATTGCCGTCGCTGGTCTTGCCGGGTTCGACGGTGTTGGGCACGTTCTGGAACGGCGGCAGGAATTGCAGCCCACGCAGGCCCGCCAGCGGGTTGGCCGCGGGATTGTTCTGCAGTGCGTTCGCCGTCGCCACGAAGCCGGCATAGGTCGCCGCAGTCGCAGGGGCGGTGGCAAATGCGATGACCGCTGCGGTGTTGTTCGGGTTGACGCCAGCGGCCTGCAACTGTCCGCCAAGGATCAACTGGTTGCGGAAGGGCGCATAGGCCGGCGCATCGAAATTGATGCTCGAGAAGACATCGGAGCTGACGACATTGGTCGAGAAGCGCTTGCGATCGTCGGTATAGTTGAAGCCTGCGGTCAGCGTCAGCTTTTCGAACGGCTTGAAATCTGCGGTGCCGAAGATCGAGAAGCTGTCATCGGTCAAGCGATATTGCTCGTTCAGCCCGTCGCCCTGACGGAAGAACGCGTTCGTATATTTCGTTGGATTGCCTTCCAGCGCGCCGAAAGTGTTTTCCAGCGTCACGACGTTAAGCGCGCCGCCCGTGGCACCCTGGATCAGGGCGTTGCCATAGGTGCGGAAGTCGCGACCGAAGAGAATCTGGTTCTGCTGGTTGATCTTCTCGTTGAAATAGAACCCGCCGAGCAGGAAATTGATCGGCCCTTCGAAATCGGTCGCAAGCCGCAGTTCCTGCGTGAACGTGCCGATTTTCAGCTGCTGCGCATTCCGCCCGATCAGATCGGCACCGGTGAAATCCGAATCCTGGTTCGTGTCGGATTTGACTTCGCGATATGCCGTGATCGAGGTCAGCGCGACCTTGCCGAGGTTATAGTCGGCCTGGATCGACCCACCGTAATTGTCGATCTTGTTGCTCGACAGGAAGTTGTTGAAAACACTGTAGGAAAACAGGTTCGCCGGGTTGATCTTGTCGACACCTACGGGTGCAATCAGCCCATTGAGGATCGCGCCGGTCGGCCCGTTGATGATGTTGCCGGCAACGCAGCAATTTTCGTTGATCCGGTCATAATCGCCGATAATGCGGATCTTGAAGTCAGAATTCGGCTGGAACAACAATTGCCCGCGAAGGCCCCAGCGATCGCGGTTGTTGACATCCGTCGCTTGCAGGGCGTCACGCGCATAGCCGTCACGACGGTTGTAATTGCCGCCAAAGCTGAACGCGACCGTATCGCTGAGCGGGCCGGTAACATTGGCCTTCAACACCACGGCATTGTAATTGCCATAGGTCGCTTCGGCCGACCCGCCGAATTTGAACGCCGGTTCTGCCGTAACGATGCTGATGATGCCGGCCGACGCGTTCTTGCCGAACAGCGTCGATTGTGGGCCGCGCAGCACTTCGACGCGCTTGAGGTTGGGCAGATCGGCAATCTGTGCGGCCGACCGCGAGCGGTACACGCCGTCGATGAACACGCCGACCGAAGGCTCAATACCGGCATTGTTCGCGCCGTTGCCGAAGCCGCGGATGATGAAGTTAGTGTTCGCCGAGCTCTGCAACTGGTTGACGCGTAGCGACGGAACGACGCTCTGCAAATCCTTCAGATCGCGGATCTGCGCCTGCTCGATCGTCGAGCCGCTGGTGACCGACACCGCGACCGGCGTATCGAGCAGCGTCTTCTCGCGCTTGGTTGCCGTAACGATAATGTCTGAATCGTCGGTGCTGGTCGATGCGTCGGGCGTGGTTTGCTGCGCCGGTGCCGCAGTGGCCCCCGAGGTTTGCGCGAAGGCAGGCGTGGCGGCGAGCAGCGCGACTGCCGACGCGGCAAGCAGTTCGAATTTCTTCATGATGGCATCCCCTGTGTGCGGCGGTCCAGGTCTCGTTGCCTGGTCCCAGTTTCGATTGATCGATGGCCTGAAATAGCGTGTCGCGAAATCTCGCGTCAATGACATAATCTTAGCGAAACTGCGGGCTTGCGCCAGCGTTGCTCAAATGAGACAGTTTCATAATAGGACTATTTTCATGCTGCAGTACGGCAAAACCCGCGTGCCGTAACGTCAGCAGCGACTCACCCAAGAAGGAATCATGATGGACGACAGCTCTGACGGGCGTGGCAATGGCGATTTGGTTGCCGCCCCGCCCAAAATTCCGGTGCCTGATGACGTTGCCGATGCGGTTCGCACGCTGATCCGCTGGGCGGGCGATGACCCTAGCCGAGAAGGATTGCTCGACACGCCGCAGCGAGTCGCGCGCGCGTGGAAGGAATATTGCTCAGGGTATTCGGACGATCCGGCGGTGCATTTGTCGCGCATCTTCGAGGAGGTCGGTGGCTATGACGAGATCGTATTGTTGAAGGACATTCCGTTCCAATCGCATTGCGAACATCACATGGCACCGATCATCGGCAAAGCGCATATCGCCTATCTGCCGAGCAATTGGGTCGTCGGCATCTCGAAGCTGGCGCGTGTGCTCCACACTTATGCGCGGCGGTTGCAAGTGCAGGAACGCCTCACTGCCGAGGTTGCGAACTGCATTTGGGAGCATTTGCGCCCGCACGGCGTGGCCGTTGTGATCGAGGCGAGCCATGCCTGCATGACCGCGCGGGGCGTGCGCACCCCCGGCGTCACCATGGTGACGAGCCGGATGATGGGCGTGTTCCGCGATGATGAGCGGAGCCGCAAGGAAATCCTCGCGCTGATGGGCGCCTGACGCCCATGCGCACGGTGTTGGTGACGGGCGCAGCGCGGCGGCTGGGCGCGGTGATCGCGCGGCATCTGGCGGGGCCAGAATGTGCTGGGGGTGGATGGCGCGTGGCGATCCACCATTTGCATTCGGCCAACGACGCCGAGGCGCTTTCGGTCGAGCTGCCGGGGTCGATCGTGCTGTCGGGCGATCTTGGCGATGCCGAAACGCCGGTCGCGCTGGTTGCGGCGGCGCGAGCCGGGTTCGGGGCGCCCCTGATGGCGGTGGTCAACAGCGCTTCGCTATTCGACTATGATACGCCGTCCGAAGTGACCGCAACCTCGCTGAACCGGCACCATGCCGTCAATCTCGCAGCGCCCGTGCTTCTAGCGTCCGCGCTTGCGGCGCAGGATGATCTGGCGGAGGGCGCGGTGGTCAACATCCTCGATCAGAAGCTCGCCAATCCCAACCCCGATTTCTTCTCATACAGCTGCGCCAAATTTGCGCTCGGCGGCGCGACCACGATGCTGGCGCAAGCGCTTGGCCCCCGCATTCGCGTCAACGCCGTATCGCCCGGCCTTTCGCTGCCAAGCGCCGACCAGACCGACGCGGAATTCGCCGAGGCGGCCTCGAAGAATTTGCTGCGCCGCCCGGTCGACCCGCAGGACATCGCCCGCGCGGTCGCCTTTCTGCTCGGCGCACGCGGGGTGCAGGGGCAGGATCTGTTCGTCGATTGCGGCCAGCGCTTTCTTGCGCGGGATCGCGACGTGATGTTCGAGGGACGCATGAGGGCAGGGGTATGAGCGTCCGCTTCACCACGATCCTTGAGGGGTTAGAGGTCGTGATGGGCCTCGGCATCCACCCCGAGGAACTCGCCGCACCCCAGCGCGTGATCGTCTCGGTGCGGATGGAGGTGGTGTATCCCGAGCCGCCCGCCGAGGACCGGATCGACGCGGTGCTCGATTACGATTTCGTGCGCTCAGGCGTACAGGCACTGGTCGCCGACCGGCATTTCCATCTGCAGGAAACGCTGTGCGAAGCGATTGCTACGCTGTGTTTGAGCGATACGCGGGTCGAGCAGGTGACGGTGCGGACGTCGAAGCCGGATATTTATCCCGATGCGGCGGTCGGGTGTGAGGTGGTGCGGGGGCTGGAGACTTGAAATGGGTAGCTACACTGAAGGCGCAACAAAGAACCATGTTGAAATTTATGTCCTGAGAGCGCTCTCGAATGGCGAGTGCAGGCAGGCTGGGGAATTAAAAGATTGGGTCGCAAAGAATGCCCCGTTGCCAGCCGCAGCTAAATTGTCTTTGGCGGGGCGATCGGCGGAGAGGCAGTCCAACAACACGGTCCAGAATGTTATCAGCCAAAGCAGAAAGAGTAGCCTGACCGGTCGAGGCTTTATTTCATATGACGCGTTTCGAGGTTGCTATAAGATCACAGCGAGCGGTCGCATTGAATTGGCAAGTTTAGAAACACGAAAAGAGATAATTGATTCATTGCTAGACGACAATATTTAAACCCTATTCGCCGCGCTCAGTACCGCGCGCACGCTGGCCGTTGCGATGTCGGCGTCGATGCCGACCCCGAACACCGTCCGCCCGTCGCTGGTGCGGCATTCGACATAGGCGGCGGCTTGCGCATCGGCGCCGTGGCCGATCGCATGTTCGCTATAATCGACCACGTCGAGCGCCGGGCCGGTCGACCCGCCGAGCGCGTCGATCACGCCCGAAATCAGCCCGTTGCCGCGCCCGGAGATCGAGCGTTCTTCGCCATCGACCGCGACGTGACCGACGAACAGCCGGTCGCCGACGCTCCCGCTCTCCGTGTAATCGAGCAGCACGAACCGGTCCTCGACGCGCGCGAGATAGGTCGCCTCGAACAGGCCCCAAATGTCGCCCGCATTCATCTCGCGGCTGGTTTCGTCGGCGAGGCGCTGGACGTGGCGGCTGAAATCGGCCTGCAGCCGCTTGGGCAGTTTCAGGCCCTTGTCCTGCTCGATCACCCAGGCGACGCCGCCCTTGCCGCTTTGCGAATTGACGCGGATCACCGCTTCATAACTGCGCCCGAGATCGGCCGGATCGATCGGCAGATAGGGCACTTCCCACAGCGGATCGTTCTTGGCTTCCTGCGCCGCGAAACCTTTTTTGATCGCGTCCTGATGGCTGCCCGAGAAAGCGGTGAAGACGAGGTCGCCGGCATAGGGCGTGCGCGGGTGCACCGGCAGCTGCGTGCAGTAGTTCACCGTGTTGACGACCGCATCAATGTCCGAAAAATCGAGTTTTGGGTCAAGGCCTTGTGTGTACATATTGAGCGCGACTGTCACGAGATCGCAATTGCCGGTGCGCTCGCCATTGCCGAGCAAGCAGCCCTCGACCCGGTCCGCCCCCGCCATCAGCCCGAGCTCCGCCGCCGCCACGCCGGTGCCGCGGTCGTTATGCGGGTGGAGGCTGAGCGCGACCGTTTCACGGTTTCGGATGTTGCGGCCGAACCATTCGATCTGATCGGCATAGACGTTGGGCGTCGCGCATTCGACGGTTGCGGGCAAATTGAGGATCAGTTTGTGGTCGGGCGTCGGGCGCAGCACGTCCATCACCGCCTCGCACACCTCAAGGCTGAATTCGAGTTCGGCGGTCGAGAAGGTTTCGGGGCTATATTCGAAGAACCAGTCGGTGTCGGGCTGGGCGGCGGCCTGATCGCGCAGCATCATCGCACCGTCGATCGCGATCTTCTTGACCTCCTCGCGGGTCATGCCGAACACGATCTTGCGCCATGCCGGGCTAACCGCATTGTAGAGATGGACGATCGCGCGCGGGGCGCCACGCAGCGAGGCGAAGCTCGTTTCGATCAGGTCGCGGCGCGACTGGGTCAATACCTGGATCAGCGTGTCGTTGGGGATGCGGCCTGATTGTACCAGACCCGATATGAAATCGAACTCGGTCGCGCCCGCCGCGGGGAAGCCGACCTCGATTTCCTTGATCCCGATCTTGACGATCAGGTCGAACATGCGGGTTTTCTTCTCGGCGTCCATCGGGTCGATCAGCGCCTGATTGCCGTCGCGTAGATCGGTCGAGAGCCAGCGTGGGGCCTGCGTGATCGTCTGTGACGGCCAGCGCCGGTCGGGCAAATCGATCGTGGGGAAGGGGCGGTATTTGGTCGACGGGTCACGCAGCATGGCAATTCTCGCTAAGGATCGCGGGTCGATTTGGGCGGCAGGTCCTTAGGCGGGCCGCGCTGCACTCGGCGCGCGCGGCGGTATGCGCGCCTAAGGGCGCATAAGTCGAAGCAGCGAGAGGAGCGAGACCGGCATCATATAGGCTCACGGTTAGCAAGCCGACCCGCCGGCTGTCCACCCCGCGATTGAGCTTACTATGGTGCGACCGCGCGTCTGCGCTCAAGCGGGGACGCGCGGCCAGCAGGAGCCCCTAGTTCTTGTCCTTATCGACCAGCTTGTTCGCGCCGATCCACGGCATCATCGCGCGCAGTTCTGCGCCGACCTTTTCGATCGGATGCGCGGCGGCGGCTTTGCGTGCGGCCTTCAGCTCGGGCTGCCCCGCGCGATTGTCGAGCACGAAATTCTTGACGAAGCGGCCGCCCTGAATGTCGGCGAGGACGCGCTTCATTTCGGCCTTGGTCTCGGGCGTGATGATGCGCGGGCCGGTGGTGATGTCGCCATATTCGGCGGTGTTGCTGATCGAATAGCGCATATTGGCGATGCCACCTTCGTACAGCAGATCGACGATCAGCTTGGTTTCGTGGAGGCATTCGAAATACGCCATTTCGGGGGCATAGCCGGCCTCGACCAGTGTCTCGAAACCGGCCTGGATGAGGTGGGTGATGCCGCCGCACAAAACGGCTTGCTCGCCGAACAGGTCGGTTTCGCATTCCTCGCGGAAATTGGTCTCGATGATCCCTGAGCGCCCGCCGCCGACGCCGCTGGCATAAGCAAGCGCCACGTCATGCGCGTTGCCGCTGACATCCTTGTCGACCGCGATCAGGCACGGCACGCCGCCGCCCTTCACATATTCGCTGCGCACGGTGTGGCCGGGGCCTTTGGGCGCGATCATGATCACGTCGAGATCGGCGCGTGGCTCGATCAGCCCGAAGTGGATATTGAGGCCGTGCGCGAAGGCGAGCGCGGCGCCCTGCTTCATATGCGCGTGGAGATCGTCGGCATAGATTGCCGCCTGATGCTCATCGGGGGCGAGCATCATGATGATGTCGGCCCAGGCGGCCGCCTCTTGGTTGGTCTTGACGGTGAAGCCGGCGGCATAGGCCTTTTGCGCGGTGGTCGATCCTTCGCGCAGCGCAATCGCGACGTCTTTGACGCCCGAATCGCGCAGGTTCTGGGCGTGGGCGTGGCCTTGGCTGCCGTAGCCGATGATCGCGATCTTCTTGGTCGAGATCAGGTTGAGATCGGCATCGGCATCGTAATAAACGCGCATTGGTTCAAGCTCCTAAGTCGTCACCCCGGACTTGTTCCGGGGTCCACCGTGCCGCACGCACGGTGGTGTGTTGGGATAAGTGGACCCCGGCACAGGGCCGGGGTGACGGATTGTGCTTAGTCAGACGCTGGAATTCCCCCGCGCGATCGCGACGATGCCGGTGCGCGCGACTTCGATCAGCCCGACTTCGCGCATCAGCGTGACGAAGGTGTCGATCTTCTCGCGGCCCCCCGTCACCTCGAACACGAAGCTGCTGGTCGTCGCATCGACCACGCGGGCGCGGTACACATCGGCCAGGCGCAGCGCCTCGATCCGGTGATCGCCCGTGCCCGCGACCTTGAGCAACGCCAGTTCGCGCTCGACGTGCGGGCCGAGCGCGGTGAGATCGGTGACCGAATGCACCGGCACCAACCGGTCGAGCTGCGCGATGATCTGCTCCATCGTCGCGTCGCTCGCGCTGGTGACGATCGTGATGCGGCTGACCGCTTTGTCGGCGGTGACGTCCGACACGGTCAGGCTCTCGATATTATAGCCGCGCGCGGTGAACAGCCCCGCAATCCGCGCGAGAATGCCGGGTTCGTTGTCGACCATCACGGCAAGCGTGTGGCGCGAGGCGGGGGCGGTGGTGATGTGCATGTTAAACCAGCGCCTTCGCTTCGTCGTCCATCTCGCCCGAGACTTCGCTTGCTTGCAGGATCATGTCGGTATGCGCTGCACCCGACGGGATCATCGGGAAGCAGTTCGCCAGCTTCGCCACGCGACAATCGACGATCACCGGGCCGTCATGGTCGAGCATCGCAGCGATGCCGGTGTCGAGGTCGCCGATCGTGTCGATGCGGATGCCTTTCCAGCCATAGGCTTCGCCCAGCTTCACAAAGTTTGGGAGGGAATCGCTGTAACTCTCCGAATAGCGGCTTGAATAGGTCAGCTCCTGCCATTGACGGACCATCCCCATATATTCGTTGTTGAGGATGAAGATCTTCACCGGCAGCCGGTATTGCGTGGCCGTCGCCAGCTCCTGAATGTTCATCTGGATCGACGCTTCGCCGGCAATATCGATCACCAAAGCCTTGGGATTGCCGAGCTGCGCGCCGATCGCGGCGGGCAGGCCGTAACCCATCGTGCCCAAGCCGCCGCTCGTCAGCCATTTGTTCGGCCCCTCGAAGCCGAAATGCTGCGCGGCCCACATTTGATGCTGGCCGACTTCGGTGGTGATGATCGGATTGCGCTTGTGCGTCGCCTCCCACAGAGCGCGGATCGCGCGTTGCGGGGCGATTTCGTCGGCGGTCTCGGAGAAATCGAGGCTCTTCACCGCGCGCCAGCCGGTGATCGTCCGCCACCATTCGGCGAGATCAGGCTTGGGATGCCGCCGCGCCTTGAACACGCGGACCATATCCTCGAGCGCATGGCCGACATCGGCGACGATCGCGAGATCGACGCGGACATTCTTGTTGATGCTCGAGCGATCGATATCGACGTGGATTTTGCGGCTGAAAGGCGAGAAGGCATCGAGCCGCCCGGTCACGCGATCATCGAAGCGCGCGCCGAGGCACAGGATCAGATCGGCCTTGTTCATCGCCAGATTGGCTTCGTACGTGCCATGCATCCCGAGCATGCCGAGCCATTGCGCGCCGCTCGCCGGATAGGCACCGAGACCCATCAACGTCGAGGTGACCGGCGCGCCGCTGATCCGCGCGAGTTCGCGCAGCAATTGGCTCGCTGCTGGCCCGGCATTGATGATGCCGCCGCCAGTGTAGAGGATCGGGCGTTCGGCGGCCGCCAGCATGTCCATCGCCGCCTCGATGCTCGGCTGGTCAGCCTTGATTTGCGGGCGATAGGTCTTGTGACGGATCGGGCCGGGCTTGCTGTAGCGCGCTGTCGCGACCTGAACGTCCTTGGGGATGTCGATCACCACCGGGCCGGGGCGGCCAGACGTGGCGATGTAGAACGCTTCGTGGATCGTCTCGCCGAGGCGAGCGGGGTCCTTCACCAGATAATTGTGCTTGCTGCAGTGGCGCGTGATGCCGACCGTATCGGCCTCCTGGAAGGCGTCGGTACCGATCAGCGCCGTCGGCACCTGCCCGGTGATGACGACCATTGGGATCGAATCCATCAGCGCATCGGTGATGCCGGTGACGGCATTGGTCGCGCCGGGGCCGCTGGTGACGAGCACCACACCGCACTTGCCGGTCGAACGCGCATAGCCCTCGGCGGCGTGCGTCGCGGCCTGTTCGTGGCGGACGAGGATATGTTTGATCCGACCCGAGCGGAACAGCGCGTCATAGATCGGGAGCACTGCGCCGCCGGGATAGCCGAACACGACCTCCACACCGAGATCGCACAGCGCCTCGATCAGGATGTCTGCTCCGCTCTTCTCGCTCACGTCTCTTCTCCTTGCGCGCTGGCCTTTAGCAGCGTTGGAAGGGAGCTGCTAGAGATACGAAATATGCGCGTCAAGGGTTAATTACGTAATAATATGTCTATTTCTATCATTCGATCGGTGTTTTCTATCGCGTTGCTGCGCCGCCAACTCGGCGGAGGCTGATTGCGGAACCACGTGTATTGGCGTTTTGCATATTGCCGCGTGGCGAGACGGGTGAGGGCAAGCGCCTGGGCTTCGGTGCTTTCGCCAGCGAGCAACGCGGCCATTTCCGCGACGCCGATCGCGCGGCGGATCGGTGCCGTGGGAGCAATGTCGGTGCGGGACAGCAGCGCGCGGACTTCTTCGTGCGCGCCATCCGCAAACATCGCGGCCGCGCGCGCGTCGCAGCGCTCCATCAGCCAGTCGCGGCCGGGCAGTAAAATGAGCGCGGCGAGCGCAATTCGCTCGCCAATCCCGCCGGTCTTCGCCGCTTGCCAGTCCGCCAGCGTCCGACCGGTCGAGCGCACCACTTCCAGCGCACGCGCGACGCGGGTCGTGTCGGCCGAGGCGAGGCGCGCGGCGGCGGGAGGATCGAGCCGGGCGAGCGCGGCATGCGCCTCCGCGACCGGCAACGCGCGAACCTCGGCGCGAATTGCGGCGTCGATCTCGGGCACGGGTGCGATGCCGTCGAGCAGCGTGCGCAAATACAGGCCGGTACCCCCCACCAACACCGGCAGCTTGCCCCCCGCATGCGCCACGTCGATCGCGACCCGCGCCTCATCCGCCCAGCGCGCCGCCGAATAGCTCTCTGCCCCGTCGACATGGCCGAACATCCGGTGCGGCACGCGCGCTTCGTCCGCATGCGAGGGCCGCGCGGTAAGGACGCGCAGATCGCGGTATACCTGCGCCGAATCCGCGTTGATCACGACCCCGTTATGCTTTTCCGCGACGGCACAGGCGAGCGCGGACTTGCCGCTGGCGGTCGGCCCTGCGATGAGCGCCACTTTCGGGAGGGAAGCCGTGTTCATTGCGACGCTGATAGCATCGGATCGCCTCAGCGCAGGCGATATTTCGGCGGCGATGGATCGGCTCGCGGTGGCCGAGTGCGCGCCGAGCGTGAACGGGTGGATCGACGAAGGAAGAGCGGCGGATATCCTGTTCGGCTCAGGCCCCGATGCTGCGCGGATTGCGCTAGAAGGCGCGTTCGCGGGCGTTGACGTGGTGGTGCAAGCGGTTGCCGGGCGCGAGAAAAAACTCCTCATCGCCGACATGGATTCGACGATGATCACGGTCGAATGCATCGACGAACTCGCCGACTATGCCGGGATCAAACCGCAAATCGCCGCGATCACCGAAGCTGCGATGCGCGGGGAGCTCGATTTCGAAGCCGCACTCGATGCGCGCGTCGCGCTGCTCGCGGGCCTAGAGGAAGCGGTGATCGACAGGTGCCTCGCCGAGCGCGTTCAGATCATGCCCGGAGCGGTCGCGTTGATCGCAACGATGCGCGCACGTGGGGCGACCGCGATTCTCGTGTCGGGCGGCTTCACGCGCTTTGCCGAGCCCGTCGCAGCGCAGATCGGTTTCCACCGCGCGATCGCCAACCGGCTCGAGATTGCGGACGGAATGTTGTCAGGTACGGTCGCCAAGCCGATCGTCGGCTCCGACACCAAATTGCAGACGTTGCTGGCAGCGAGCGCGGAACTCGGACTTTTGCCCGAAGCAACGCTAGCCGTCGGGGACGGCGCGAACGATCTGGCGATGATCAAGGCCGCCGGGCTTGGGGTCGCCTATCACGCAAAGCCGATCGTTGCGGCAGCCGCCGCCGCGCGGATCGATCATGGGGATTTGACGGCTTTGTTGTACGCGCAGGGGATTCCGCAGGCGGAATGGGTGCTGGGCTAAACCTTAGTCACCCACCGGCACGCACGGTTTGACCGATCCGCACGCCGCCGCCGCCGCTGCTCTCGACTCATAAGGCCCGACCAGAACGCGCGTCAGCGTGCCGCCTTTCACATAAGCGACGGTCGCGCCGGGAAAGCGCCCGCCGACTTGCCCCCACAGTTTCCGGGCATTGCCGGGCTCGCCGAACGCGCCAAGCTGCAAGCGCCAGCTGCCGCGTCCGCTTGCGACCGGTGGCGGGGCAGGCGTGCGGACCACCGCGGCCACCTCTACCGTAGGCACGACGCGCGGTTTGACCGGGAGCGGTCGTGCTGGGGTTCGTTCTGGCCGCAAGGCGATGATCTCGGGCTTGCGCCCAATGCTCTGGTCATAGTTGGACGGCGGCAAGTCGGTCCCGCGGATCGCCGCGACGCTACCCTCGCCCGAAATCTCGGGCGGCAATTGCGGGCGCTGCGCTTCAGCTTCATATTGCCGCGCAAGGACGAGTCCGGCTTGGCGCTGCTCGGTCGGGATCAGCGTGTCCATTTGCGCCTGCACCTCGGACGCATTCGGCGTGCCAGCAGCGGCCGATCGCACCAGCAACGCATAGGCGCGCGGCCAGTCCTTCTCCACGCCGTCGCCGTTGAACAGCATCGTCCCGAGCACGAGTTCGGCACGCGGTTCGCCGCGCTTCACGGCTTTTTCCAGCCATGGTGCGGCTTCGTTGCGCTTGCCCTGGTCGAACAGCACGAGGCCGTATTTCGCCTCCGCCTCGAAATGTCCCTGCAACGCCGCCTTGCGGAACCAGCTTTCGGCCATAGCGATATCGACCGGCACGCCGCGCCCCAGCGTATAGGCTTGGCCCAGATTGAATTGCGCATCGGCATCGCCGGCAATTGCCGCAGGGCGCCATTCTTCGACGGCCAGCTTATAGTCGCCGCGACTATAGGCATCGACGCCTTGTTTCACATCGGCCGCCGCCGGGGCGACCGCCGCAGCAAGCCCGCCAAACGCGGCGAGCAGTCCAAATAGTGCACGACTTCGCATTCTCTCTGTCCCGTCCCGCCCCGTGTCCGCCACCCGATCATGCCCTGTAACCCGGGTTTGGCAAAGATTTCGTTATGGACGCTCGTCCGAAAGAAGGACTCGACGACGCGTGTTAACCTTTTCTTGACCCCTGGCATGGCATTTCGGGCTCTCGAAGAGCGGGATTTCAAAGGGGCAACATGCGCGTTCTCGCGATGGCATCTCAAAAAGGCGGTTCGGGCAAGACGACCTTGTCCGGTCATCTCGCCGTGCAGGCACAGCTTGCGGGCGCGGGGCCGGTCGTGCTGATCGACATCGATCCGCAAGGTTCGCTGTCGGATTGGTGGAACGAACGCAGCGCCGAGTATCCGGCATTCGCTCAGACCACGGTTGCGCGGCTCGCCGCCGATTTGGAGGTGCTGCGTCAGCAGGGCTTCCGCCTCGCAATGATCGATACGCCACCCGCCATCACCATGGCGATCCAGAGCGTGATCGCCGTCGCCGAATTGATCGTCATCCCGACGCGCCCGTCGCCGCATGATCTGCGCGCCGTCGGTGCCACGGTCGATCTGTGCGAACGCGCGGGCAAGCCGTTGTTGTTTGTCGTCAATGGCGCGACGCCCAAGGCCAAGATCACCTCGGAAGCCGCCGTCGCTTTGTCGCAGCACGGCACCGTCGCACCGATTACGATCCACCATCGGACCGATTTCGCGTCTTCGATGATCGATGGCCGCACCGTCATGGAATGCGATGGCAACGGCAAGTCGGCGCAGGAAATCCGCGACTTGTGGACGTACATCTCTGACCGGCTCGAAAAGAATTTCCGCCGCACGGTGTTTGCCGCGCCGACTGCGGTCAATGGTTTTGGTGCGCAACGTCCTGCAGCAGGCGGCGGCTTCGGTCGCCGGGTGGTGAGCTGAGATGAGCATGTTCGGCCAGCAGAAACCCACCGCGTCGCTTTCCTCGACGCTGCTTGCGCGCAAAGGGCAGGCAAAACCCGCCATGCGGCCGCAAGGCTTTGGCGGCTTCGGCAGCCTACCGGGTTCTAATACCGACGCGCAGGACGATCTCGGCTGGAACGACATGGGGCATCCTGTCGACGAGCCGCAGCCCGTTTATGCGCCAGTCCAGCCGGTTCCCCCGGTGCTTGTTCAGCGTGAAGTGCTACGCGAGGAATTCGCCGCGCAAGCGCCAAGGCCGATCGCCTACGAGCCTGAGCCCGAACTGGCCGCTGCCCCGACGTCCGCCACGATCAAGCCGGTTTCGGTCGCGACTGCTACCCGGATCGGGCGCGAGACCACCAAGAAGCATACGAAAAATCACGCGAAGTCCGCCTTCACGCTGCGGTTGGACCATGATCGGCACTTGCGACTGCGGTTGGCGAGTGCGCTCCACAATGCCTCGGCCCAGACGCTGGTCACCGTGGCGCTAGACGAATTTCTGCAATCGCTGCCCGAAGTCGATGATCTGCTCCGCCAGATCCCGACCCGGTCGGCACGCTGATGACCCCAAGGGGAGAGATACGATGAAGACCCGGTCCGCCATCACTTTCGGCCCCCTTACGCTGGGCCTGTCCGCACTTATGCTCGTCGGCACGGTCGGTGCAGTCACCACGTCGACGCTGGCGGCGGCGAGCGCACGCGAACAGTCTCGCGCCGAAAAGAAGGGTGCCAGTGAAGCGAACGCGGCAAAAATCGCGCTGTCGGGGCGCCAGATTGGGTCGGCGATCCGCCACGCCGAGGCCGCCGTCGGATATCAGCCGCAAGTTGCATCGTACCGCATGATGCTCGGGCAGAGCTATCTCAAGGCGGGGCGCTTCGCTTCGGCGCGCGATGCCTTCGCCGATGTGCTGACGCTGGATTCGAACAACGGCAAGGCGGCGCTCCATCTTGCGCTGACGCAGATCGCCACGGGCGACTGGGCGGGTGCGCGCAAAACGCTCGACGCCCATGCCGACACGATTGCGGTTGGTGATCGCGGGCTGGCGATCGCGCTGGCCGGTGATCCGGCGGCAGCGGTTGAGTTGCTTGCAGTCGCCGCGCGCGCGCCTGACGCCGACGCCAAGCTGCGGCAGAATTTCGCGCTCAGCCTTGCGCTCGCAGGTCGCTGGCGCGAAGCGCATACGGTCGTTGCGGTCGATCTCGCGCCACTCGATACCGACAAGCGCATTCTCGAATGGGCGAACTTCGCGCAGCCGAAATCGGCGTCGGACCAGGTCGCCACTTTGCTCGGCGTGACGCCATCGATCGATCCGGGTCGCCCGGTCGCGCTGGCACTAAACACCGTCGAAACGGCCCCGACGGCGATGGCCGCTGCGGCACCGATCGACACCTATATGCCCGGCAAGGTCGAAGAACCCGTTGCCCCGATCGAAGTGGCTGCCGTGCCCGAAACGCAGGCCGCACCCATCGGTCCGAGCATCGCCGGAATCGTCTTTGCCGAGCGTAAGGAAGTCGTCCAGCCGATCCCGGTCTCGGTCGCTGCGGCGCGCGTGACGCGGAAGGCCGCAGTATCGCGCGTCGCCGTCGCGAAGGTCGCGCCCGCCAAGCTCGCGCCTGCTCCGGTGCCGCCGCGCGTGGTGGTAAAGGGTAATTTCTACGTCCAACTGGGTGCCTATGAAAACGCCGGTGTCGCGCACGATGCGTGGGGCCGCGCCACGCGCCGCAACGCTGCATTCGGCGGCCATACGCCGCAGGGCATGAGCATCACGGCGGCGGGCAAGACCTTCTACCGCTTGTCGCTCGGCGGTTTCGCCCGGCCTGATGCGGTCGCCTTGTGCCAGACGTATCGCGCGAAGGGTGGAACGTGTTTTGTTCGTGCAGCAGCAGGCGATCAGGTTGCGATGTGGGCGAGAGGCCGCGAACTCGCGTCGCGTTAAACGCGCGTCGGGACGGAGAGGGCGGTGCCGCCCTTGAACAGGCGTAGCACCTTGCCCTGAACCGGCAGCCCGTCGAACGGCGTGTTTCCGGCCCGCGCGTGGAATCGGTCGCCAGCGATCTGCCACGGCGAATCCCGGTCGATCAGCACGAGATCGGCGGGCGCTCCGGACGTCAGCGTCCCCGCATCCACGCCGAGCACCTTTGCGGGATTGGCCGAGAGCAGCGCGAACAGGCGTTGCAGATCGATGGTTTCGTCGCGCACCAGACCAAGCCCGAATGCGAGAAGCGTCTCCGCCCCGGCCATGCCCGATGTCGAATCGGCGAACGGCAAACGTTTTTCCTCTGGCCCGCGCGGATCATGCGCCGAACACAGCACGTCGATCGTCCCGTCGGCCAGCGCGGCGATGGCGGCCTGACGGTCGCTTTCGCAGCGTAGCGGCGGCGAGAGATGCGCGAAGGTGCGGAAATCGCTCATCGCGATATCCGACAGCAACAGGTGCGCCGGGGTGATCCCGCAGGTAACGCGAACACCGCGTCGTTTCGCCGCGCGCACAAGATCGAACCCCGCCGCCGTCGTCACCTGGCGGATATGGAGCGCGGCACCCGTCTCCTCCGCGAGCATCACATCGCGCGCTATCGCGAGCGCTTCGGCAATGGCGGGAGCCGATGGGAGGCCCATCCGCGTTGCTGTCTCCCCCGCGGTTGCGACTGCGCCTGCGGTTACGCCCGCATCCTCGGCATGCGCGATGACGGTCAGTCCAAGATCGCCAGCATAGGCGAGCACTTTGCGCATCACCCCCGAGTCTGCGATCCAGCCAGCGCCGGTGCCGACGGCGCGCGCGCCCGCGTCACGGTTGATCGCCATCTCGGCCAGATCCTTCCCGGCCAGCCCGCGGGTTGCGGCGGCAATCGGGTGGATCCACAGGCCCGGTCTGCCGATCAGCGCGGCGCGCTGCACCACGCCCGGATCATCGAGCACCGGCGATTGATCGGGCATCAGCCCGACGCGGACAATGCCGCCGGCATGAAAGGCAGGCACGTCTATCGCGAACACGCCGAGATCGACGAGCGCCGGGGCAAGCAGCTGGCCCCCGCACGCAATCACCTCCGCGTTTTCGGGGATTTCGATAACGCCGGTCGCGACAATCCGGTCGTCTTCGACCAGCACCCCGCCGCGCGATACGCCCGCCACCGGGCAAACCAGCATCGCATCGGTAAAGGCAAGTATCCGGCTCATGCCCAGCCCGCCACGCCGCGCGAGCGGCGCGTCAGCACGTCGAGACACGCCATCCGCACCGCGACACCCATCTCGACTTGCTCGGTGATCGCCGAACGCGCGTGATCGGCCACATTCGAATCGATTTCGACCCCGCGGTTCATTGGCCCCGGATGCATCACCAGCGCGTCGGGCGCCGCACGTTCCAGCCGGGCGAGCGTCAGGCCGTAGCGCAAATGAAACTCGCGGTTCGACGGCACGAACCCGCCAGTCATCCGCTCGCTCTGCAAACGAAGCATCATCACCACGTCCGCCCCGTCGAGCGCCGTGTCGAAATCGGTGAAGGGCGTAACGCCCATCCGCTCGATCCCGGCGGGCATCAGCGTGGCGGGCGCACAGACGCGCACTTCGGCGGCAAGCGCGGTGAGCGCAAGGATGTTCGAGCGCGCCACGCGGCTGTGCAGCAGATCACCGCAGATCACGACGCGCTGCCCGGCGATGCGCCCGCGCCGCCGCCGGATCGTCAGCGCATCGAGCAAGGCTTGCGTGGGATGTTCATGCTGCCCGTCGCCGGCATTGAGTACCGGGCAATCGACCTTGTCGGCGATCAACCGCACCGCGCCCGAACTCATGTGGCGGATGACGATCGCATCGGCGCGCATCGCGTTGAGCGTCATCGCGGTGTCGATCAGGGTTTCGCCCTTTTTGACCGAGCTTTGCGCGGCGTGCATGTTGACGACATCGGCGCCGAGCCGCTTGCCCGCAATCTCGAACGATAAAAGCGTCCGCGTCGAATTCTCGAAAAACGCGTTGATCAGTGTCAGCCCGCCGAGGCGTTTGTCGGCAATCGCGCGCGTCCGGTTCGCCGCGACCCAGCCATCGGCCTCGTCGAGCAGGAACAGGATTTCGTGCGGCTGTAATCCCTCGATCCCGGTGAGGTGACGATGCGGGAAAACGGCGCGGCCCGGGATCAGCGAGGCGGGGCGGTGATCGGAGGGCTGCATCGAGGCCGCCAGTTAGCGGCGCGGCGTCGCAGTGGCAAGGTCGCGGCAGCCTAAACCGCCACCAACGCATCGATCGCACCCTGCAAGATGTAGGCGGCCGCCATCTTGTCGACCAGTTCGGCGCGTTTCGCGCGGCTGGCATCCTGTTCGATCAGTGTGCGCGTGACCGCGACGGTCGACCAGCGTTCGTCCTGCAGGAAGATCGGCAGGCCGAGATCGGCCATGTTGCGCGCGAAGGCACGGCTCGATTGGCTGCGCGGGCTTTCGCTGCCGTCGGTGAGGTTGAGCGGCAGGCCGATGACGATGCCCTTCACCTGCTGCGCGGCGATCATCTCGGTGAGCGCGACCTTGTCCTTCTGAAATTTGGTGCGGCGGACCAGCAGGGCAGGGGAGGCGAAGCTCCATCCGGCATCGCAAAAAGCGGTGCCGATCGTCTTGGTCCCGACATCGAGCCCGATCAGCCGCCCGCCATCCGGCAAGGCGGCGCGAAACTCGGCGCGGTCGGTGGTGATCATTTTCGCTTGAACGTCGCCAGACGCCGCGCTGCATCGGCCCGGACGTTCGCCCAGAACAGGCTATAATCATAGACGTGGTAATTGTTGCCTGGCAGCACATAGCGACCCACTTCGGGCGCCTCCCCGATCAGAAGCAGCCCGCGCGGGTCGCAGCGGGCTGGGACACTCTTCGCCTCGATCATCGCGCTGCCGAGGTCCTTGGCGGGGAATAGCGTACCGAGATTGGCTTCCGCAGGTGCCGCCGCATCGGGCGTGCCGGTCACCGGGTTGGTGCAGATCATCGGCGTGCCCCGGCGCGGCTTGCCGTCCGTGCCGCTGCTCGCATCATAGGCATCGAGCACCAGCGACGGCTCGGCTGGCTCGGCGAAGCTTTGCCACGACAGCAGGCACCCGGCCTGATCCGCCGTCTTGCATTCGGGCAAGCCCAAAGCGGGCAGATCGACCGTTCGCGAGACCGGCCAGCCGACGATATAGGCCGCGACCACACGCTTCGCGAGCGGCGTCCCCGCGACCTTTTCGCGTAGAAGCCGGATCAGGTGCAACGCGCCCTGGCTGTGCCCCGCAAGGATGATCGGTCGGTCGCCCGCTTGCGCGACGAACGCGTCGAACGCCGCCGCGACGTCGCCATAGGCCAGGTTGAGCGCTTTGGCGGCATTGTCCTGCGTCGTCAGAAACGCACCGAAGGTCGCCTGACGATAGCGCGGTGCCCAGATCGCGCCGACGTCGTTGAACGTACTCGCCTGCGCGCGCAGAAACAATTCCGCACGTGCGTTCGCCTCCTGATCATCGAGCGGCGCATTCCAATGCGAGCGCGCTAGGAACGAGGTCGGGTGGACGAAGAACACGGCTGCCTCGGGCGCGACGCCGGGTTTGTAGCCAGCGGGGGTCCAGAGCGCAGGATTGCCCGGCTTGTCGGGCCGCGCGTGCCACATCTTTGCGTCGCGGTAGGCGTCGGCCGGTTGGGCGGGGAGTGCCTCGAACTGTGCGGTTGGGATCAGCGCGAGACGGATTATCGCCGTGCCCCAGATCGCATAGGCAAACCCGCACGCGATCGCCAGCACGATCAAGATCGCCACGAGGTAGATAAATTTCCGGGCCAATCCGCATCTCCGCTGGCAACGATGATGCCGCCCCGTGCATCAGGAATGGCGCAGTGGCAACCGCCGCAATACCGAGGGCGCTGTGGCATTTCCCACGTTGACAGCCGAGCCGCATTTCAGTTTGTCTGCGTCGTCCGTGACGTACTTGGACAACGATGGGGGAAGGGATGGCGAATCAATTCCTGACGCTGCTGCGTCGATGCATTGCGATCGTCGCGTTGGTGGCGGTGGTCGCGCCAGTGGCGGCACCCGCGCAGACGGTGACACCAGCGGTAAGAGCGCAATTCGATGCTGCGCAGTTGTTCTTCAAAGCTGGGCGGTTCGACGAAGCCGCGAACCAGTTCGCGGCCGTCTGCGCGCAGGGCATTGCTGTCGCATGCAAGAACGCCAACGGTGCTTGGATCAACTACGCCAACGAACAGCGCAAGATGTGCGACTCGGGCTGGGGCAAGGGAAATTATTGCCTGACGGCGCATGACGTCTTCAAGCGCGTGTGTACGTCGCCCTACACCGATTATCGCGAAATCGGATGCGCCGGACAAAAGCAACTCGCCAATGCGGCGCGCATGGCACCGTACGAGGCGATCACCACGCCACCGGATTCGCGCGGATGTCTCGATATCAACCTGGCGTCGGTGCAGGCGGTGTCGCGCTGCGACCGCATGATCTTTGTCCATTGGTGCTTCATCAAGGCCGATAACGCGAAAACCGGCTGCACCTATCGCGACGGGGCGATGGGCTGGTCGACCTTTCGCACAAACGGCGACACCAGCGATACGGTGGACGGTCGGGCGAGTGCGGTGTATTGGTACGAATGCTACGGCGGTGGGACCACGTTCAATACCGCAACCAACGGTCCGTCGGTGGTCAACTTCGATCCAAAGACGGGCTGGCACAATGTGCGCTGCGCCGATTATCGCGGCAACCCCGTCGCCCCGGTCTATCGTAGCACGAAGCGCGCTGGGGGGATCCCTTATCCGGGCCTGTAGCCATTGGGGGTCCCAAGCGTGAGGCTACCCTGCTTGTCAGGCCGCGCAAGGCACATCTTTGCGTCGCGATAAGCGTTTGCCGATTAGGCGGGGAGCTCTTCGAACTGCGCGGTTGGCACGGTTGCCAGCGCAAGTAATCCCTTGCCCCAGATCCGATAGGCGAACGCCCCCGTGATCGTCAGCACGATCAATACCGCCGCGAGATAGATAAATTTGCGCGCCAAGCGGCGTATCATCTCCCTCAACCGCTCGGCAAAAGCGGTGCGGCGGTGCTATTTCCATGCAGAAGGATGGCGACGCTTGCAATCGGCTTCGCGGGCGCGTTCCTGTCGCACCAGCAGCAGGGGTACCGAACGATGGACGATTCGCACGACTTCGAGCTCGATCATGCCGGCTGGCGATTGCGGCCGCCACTGTTGGCAATTGTCGGCGCGCTCGCCGCGCTGGCGGTGCAGCAACTGCTCGACCGCGACCGGTCTGGCACGTTCACGTACATCGAACCCGACGCTTGGCGAATCGCCACGGCGACCGCGATCGGCACGGGCGCGGGCGCGCTCGGGTTCGGGATGGAGCGGAACCGCTGGTGGTGGGCGGTGCTGTTCGCAGGCCTGGTCGGCGCGCTTGCGGGACTGATCTTCTATTGGAACGGTGGCGGATGGCGGATGTGGAGCGACTGGCACACCGCCAGCCTGTTCCTTGCCATCGCGATCGCCGTGCCTTTGTTCCAGACCGCGCGCGATCAGGGCGGCTGGCGCTTTCCTTATGCCGAGGTCCACGGCCATGCCTGGACCAACGTGGTTTTATGGTGCGCGTGCTGGCTGTTCGTCGGTGTCGTGTTTGCGCTGGCATGGCTCCTGTCGGCGCTGTTCGAATTGATCGGACTGCATTTCCTGCGCGACCTGTTGCAGCACAATTGGTTCAACGCACTGCTGTTCGGCGGGGGGTTCGGCGCGGCGCTCGGCTTGCTGCGCGAACGCGACACGGTGGTGCGCTTGCTGCAGCGCGTGGTGACCGCAGTCCTTGCGGTTCTCGCGCCGGTGCTCGGTGTCGGGTTGTTGATCTTCCTCGTTTCGCTGCCCTTTACCGGGCTTCACGCGCTGTGGGAGGCGACCAAATCGACCACGCCAATCCTGCTCAGCTGCGTCATCGGCGCGCTGATCCTCGCCAATGCGGTGATCGGCAATGGCGAAGACGAAGAGGCGACCAACCCCGTCCTGCGCTTCGGCGCGATGGCGCTGGCGGCGGCGGCGCTGCCGCTTGCAGTGATCGCGGGAATCGCGACGGGATTGCGCATCAATCAATATGGCCTGACGCCGGATCGCTTGTGGGCGGTGGTGTTCGTCGCCCTGGCGAGCGCTTATGGGCTGGCGTATTTCGTGGCGCTGCTGCGTGGACGGATCGGCTGGGCGGCGTACACGCGACCTGCCAACCTGCGGCTCGCATTTGTGGTGGCGGCGCTCGGGCTGTTTCTCGCCACACCGATTCTCAGCTTCAATGCGCTCTCCACTGCGGATCAGCTCGCTCGACTCGAATCGGGCAAAATCACGCCCGAAAAATTCGATTGGGCCGCGCTGGCGTTCGATTTCGGCGATCCGGGGAAGGCGGCGTTGAAACGGCTGGCGAGTTCGAAGAACGCGACCGTGGCGGCGCGGGCGAAGGACGTGGCCAAAAAGGATAGCCGCTGGGATGTCGCGTCGATCAACCAGACGGAAAACGATGCAGATTTGTTAGCAAAGAGGTTGCGCGTATTGCCGATCGCAATCCCGGTACCGCTCGAATTGCGCAAATTGCTCACGAATTACGACGGCTGCGGCAATAATGGCAAAGATCGCTGCACCGTACTTTATTCCGCAGGCTCGACCGAGGCCATCGCGATCCCGCAATCCTGTATCGATAAAAATGCAAAGGATCCGGCCGACAAAAATAGCGGAAGCGGCTTCATTATCGGGCGCGTTTGGGACGGTTGCGGACCCGCGCGATACAGGCTGACCGCGGGAAATTGGGCAAAAGTGGACGGGCAGGTGTCTCCGCTCGCCCCCTCCGAGCGCGCTGCGCTCAAGGCCGGGGACGCAGCGAGCAAGGTAGAAATCCGCCCGGTCACCGCACGCCGCCTCTTCATCGGCGGCGTTCCGGTCGGCGATCCGTTCGAATAGGGTGCGGCCAAGGTTGCATCGGGCGCTCCCGCTCTGCTAGCCGCACCTTATGCCAGTCACCATCGCCACCGTCACAAAGATTGCGAGCCTCGCCCGCATCGCCATCACCGAAGCAGAGGCCGCGCGGATTGCGCCGGAGCTCGACAATATCATGGGCTGGATCGAGCAATTGAGCGAGGTCGATACGTCCGATGTCGCGCCGATGATGGCGGTGATCCCCAACCATCTGCGGCTGCGCGCCGACGTCGTCAACGCCGATCCGCTGACCGGCGGCGGCATCCGCGATGCGGTGCTGGCGAACGCGCCGCAGGGCGAGCACGGCTTTTTCACCGTGCCCAAGGTGATCGAATAATGACCGATCTTACTGATCTCGGCGTTGCCGCCATCCGCGACGGCGTGCGCGAGGGGACCTTCTCCGCGCGCGAAGTGGCCGAGGGCTTCATCGCCAATGTCGCCAAAGCCAAGGCGATCAACGCATTTCTGGTCGAAACGCCGGATCACGCGCTTGCCGCCGCCGATGCCGCCGATGCCGCGCGCGCTGCAGGTGAGACGCTGAAGCCGCTCGCGGGCGTGCCGATCGGCATGAAGGACCTGTTCTGCACCAAGGGCGTGCCCGCGACTGCGGGGAGCCTGATCCTCGAAGGCTTCACACCCCCCTACGAATCAACCGTCTCGGCCAATCTGTGGGCGGCGGGCGCGGGGATGCTCGGCAAGCTCAACATGGACCAGTTCGCGATGGGTTCGTCGAACGAGACCTCCGCGTTCGGCAACGTCATTTCCCCGTGGCGGCGGAATGACGGTGGCAATGCGCCGCTCGCGCCCGGAGGCTCATCGGGTGGAAGCTCGGCAGCGATCGCGGCGCGGCTGTGCCCGGCGGCGACCGGCACCGATACCGGCGGGTCGATCCGCCAGCCCGCAGCGTTCACCGGCATTTCGGGCATCAAGCCGACCTATGGCCGCTGCTCGCGCTGGGGCGTGATCGCGTTTTCCTCTTCGCTCGATCAGGCCGGACCGATGGCGCGCGATGTGCGCGATTGCGCGATCATGCTCGAGGCGATGGCCGGGTTCGACGCCAAGGATTCGACCTCGCTCGATTTGCCCGTGCCTGCGTGGGAAGCCGGATTGTCGGGCGATCTCAAGGGCAAGCGCGTCGGGATTCCCAAGGAATATCGCGTCGACACTATGCCGCCCGAGATCGAGGCTTTGTGGCAGCAGGGGATCGACTGGCTGAAGGATGCCGGGGCGGAAATCGTCGAGGTCTCGCTGCCGCACACCAAATATGCGTTGCCGGCTTATTACATCATCGCGCCGGCCGAAGCCTCGTCCAACCTCGCGCGCTATGATGGCGTGCGCTATGGTCTTCGTGATTTGCCCGAGGGGGCGGGTTTGCAGGACATGTATGCCGCCACCCGCGCGGCGGGCTTCGGGGATGAGGTCAAGCGCCGCATCATGATCGGGACATATGTCCTGTCCGCAGGGTTTTACGACGCGTACTTCACGCAGGCTTCAAAGGTCCGCACGTTGATCGCGCGCGATTTCGAACAGGCGTGGGCGAAATGCGACCTGCTGCTCGCCCCGACCGCGCCGTCGGCTGCGTTCGCGCTCGGTGAGAAGAGCGCCGATCCGATCGCTATGTATTTGAACGACGTGTTCACCGTGCCGTCCTCGCTGGCGGGTTTGCCGGCGATGTCGGTGCCGGGTGGCCTCGACGGCGCCGGACTGCCGCTCGGCCTGCAGATCATCGGCAAGCCGCTTGACGAGCAAGGCGTGCTGAATGCGGGTCTGGCGCTGGAGGAGCGCGCCGGGTTCACGGCGCGGCCGGAGGCTTGGTGGTGACACACACGCCGTTCGCCCTGAGCTTGTCGAAGGGCTGTACTTCACTTCGGGCAAAGAAGGGCGGGGCTTCGATAAGCTCAGCCCCGAACGGAATTTAGGTCATGACCGAAAGCAAATACACCATCCGCGGCGAAACCGGCGATTGGGAGGTCGTGGTCGGCCTCGAAGTCCATGCGCAGGTTACCTCGAACGCCAAGCTCTTCTCGGGCGCCGCCACCGCGTTCGGGGCGGAGCCCAATACGCAGGTCAGCCTGATCGACGCCGCGATGCCTGGGATGCTGCCCGTTCCCAACCGCGAATGTATCCGTCAGGCGGTGCGCACGGGTATGGCGATCGACGCGCAGATCAACCCCTGGTCGCGGTTCGACCGCAAGAATTACTTCTACGCCGATTTGCCGCAGGGCTATCAGATCAGCCAGCTGTATCACCCGATTGTCGGCGAGGGGTATGTCGACATCAGCCTCGACGAGAAGAACCCTGATGCGCACGGTAAGCGCATCGGCGTCGAGCGCATCCATGTCGAACAGGATGCCGGCAAGCTGATGCACGATCAGCATCCGACGCGCTCCTATGTCGATCTCAACCGCTGCGGCGTTGCGCTGATGGAGATCGTCAGCAAGCCCGATCTCACGTCGCCCGCCGAAACGGGGGCGTATCTGCGCAAGTTGCGGTCGATCTTGCGCTATGTCGGGTCGTGCGACGGCAATATGGAAGAGGGATCGATGCGCGCCGACGTGAATGTCAGCGTACGCAAAGCTGGTGATCCGCTGGGCACGCGGACCGAGACGAAGAACGTCAATTCGGTGCGCTTTGTCATGGCCGTGGTCGAACAGGAAGCCAAGCGGCAGGTCGAAGTGATCGAAAGCGGCGGCCGGATCGTCCAGGAAACGCGGCTTTACGACCCCGACCGCAATGAAACGCGCTCGATGCGGTCGAAGGAAGATGCGCATGATTACCGCTACTTCCCCGATCCCGATTTGTTGCCGCTGGAACTCGACGAGGCGTTTCTCGACGAATGCCGCGCATCGCTCCCCGAGCTGCCCGACGCCAAGCGCGCGCGCTACGAAGCGCTCGGCATCACGCCTTATGCCGCTGCCGTCCTGACGGCGGAGGTCGAGGCGGCGCGGTGGTTCGATGCGTTGCTGGGTACCGGCGCGGCGCCGGTCGCCGCCGCCAATTGGACGACGTCGGAACTGTTCGGCGCACTCAATCGCACGGGCAAGGATATCGAGAATTCGCCGGTCAGCCCGGCTCAGGCGGCCGAATTGCTCGGTCTCATCGCCGACGGGACGCTGTCGAACACGCTGGCCAAGCAAGTGTTCGAAATCATGCTCGAAACCGGGAAGGGCGCGGGTGCTGTGGTCGAAGAAAAGGGGCTCAAGCAGACCAGCGACTCCGGCGAAATCGAACGCGTCGTCGCCGAGGTGATGGCGGCGAACGCGGACAAGGTCGCCGACTATCGCGGTGGCAAGGACAAATTGTTCGGCTTCTTCGTCGGGCAGACGATGAAGGCGATGGGCGGCAAGGCGAATCCGGGCGTGGTGAATGACGTTTTGAAGAAGGCGCTGGGGTAAGAGGTTACGCACCACTTCGGACTTGCCAGGTTTTGGCGTCGCGGTTATTCGTCCAGTAACGGCATGATCTTGCCGAATCCGGGGGGGTGTTCATGATATCACGCGTATGCGCGACTTTGGCCGCGGTTTTTCTGTTTGCGTCCACACCTGGCTGGGCGCAGGAACGGTCTGCCGTGAAGGAGGGCTTTTCCTTCCCGACTGATCGCAGTGCGAAGGTTGTGGTCTATCGGCCTGATGTGCATGTCGGAACCCTGACTACGGGGGGCGTTGATGAACCCAATGCGGATTGGACAACCGCGGCACGTGGCCTGATCGCCGATGCATTACGCGCCAACGATAAGGTTGTCGGGGCGAAGTTCGTCTTCGCCGAAGAACCTGCGGGTGACGATGGTGCTTATCTCGCCGAATATCGCGCGTTGTTCACGGCGGTCGCGGAGTCGATCCAGGTCCATAAATTGTTTCCGGGCGCGCGCCTTCCGACCAAGAAGAAGGTGTTCGATTGGACCCTCGGCGATGGCGTGCAACGGATCGGCAAGTTTTCCGACGCGGATTATGCGCTCTTCCTCTTCACGCATGACGCCTACGGCTCGGCGGGTCGCAAGACCGCGCAGGCGATGGGGATGCTTGGATGTCTGGTTGGTGTCTGCATCACCATACCGCCCGGCGTGCATATCGGCTATGCCGGTTTGGTCGACTTGAAAACCGGGGAAGTCATCTGGTTCAATGCCGATCCGCAAATGGGTGGCGATGTGCGTACACCTGAAGGCGCGAGCAAGCGCGTAGTGCAGCTGCTTGGCGGCTTGCCCGGACGAATCGACCCGCTCGCTCCGACTTCGGCGAAGCCAAAATGATCGTCCGTCGCGGTATTCATATCCTTGCCGCGCTGTCGCTACTGCTCTCGGGTCCGGTGGGCGCTCAGAGTGCCGCGTCGGTTGCCGCTCCCGACGTCGCCGACACACCCGCCAGCGCGCTCTACACGCCACAGGATAAGGACGAACGCGGCCTTTGGCAGGCGGTCGATGAACAGGAGCGCCAGCTCAAAACCTCCAACTTCGTGATTCGTGATGCGGCCCTCAACGCGTATGTCCATGGCGTATTTTGCCGGACAATCGGCCCTGATTGCGAAGGGTTGAGGCTTTATATTCTACGCACACCGTATGTGAACGCGACGACTTCGCCCAACGGAATGATCCAATTGTGGTCTGGCACCTTTTTGCGGACGCATGACGAGGCGCAATTGGCAGCCGTTCTTGCTCACGAATATGTTCATTACCGCGAACGCCACTTCATCCAGCTCTGGCGCAATTTGAAACAGCAAGCGGGCGCGGCGACTTTTATGGCGATGTTCGGGATTGTCGGTGGCTTGATGGCGATTGCGCAACTCTCCAACACTTTCGCCTTCTCGCGCGAGCAGGAAAGCAAGGCCGACGCCGACTCCATCGCCTTGCTTGCACGGGCTGGCTATGACCCCTTTGCGGCAACCCGGCTTTGGGCACAGATCCGGGCGGAGGCGGACGCAACCGCGCTGGCGCGCAATGTTAAGAGCCGCAAGGACAAGACTGGCGGTATTTTCGCCACCCACCCACCGACCGCCGAGCGCATGACCGCGTTGAAGGCGCTCGCCGAGAAGACGATCGTGGCTGGTACGCCCCGTCTCAACCGCGCGGAGTATCGGGCGGCGCTTGCCCCATTGTGGGCGAGCTTTATCGATGACCAGGTGAAGATGAACGATTTCGGCGGGAGCGAACTGCTGATCGCCAACCTTGCGACCGAAGGTTGGACACCTGCTCTCAATTACGCGCGCGGTGAATTGTATCGTGCGCGGGGGCGCCCCGACGATTTGATCGCCGCCGCACGCTTCTACACAGAAGCAACCACTGTCGAGGATTGTCCGGCCGAGGCATGGCGCGGACTGGGCTTGTCGCTGTTGCGCAGTGGTGCAGCAGACGATGGCAAGGCGGCCTTGCGCAAGTATCTTACGCGGCGGCCCGATGCCTCTGACAAAGCAATACTTTCTATGATGGCAGGAGTGTGAGACTATGACAAGAAAGCTGCTGACAGCGACCGCTGCGGTCCTGACATTGGCCATCGCCAGTCCGCTGTTTGCGGTTAAGCTGATACCAAGAGGCGTGGCCGTGGCGGTCGCCAAATCGCCGATGTCCGTAACTCCGGGGATCGACTGGAACCGTATTGGCGCGCGACCAGGGCGTAATGCGGAAAGCTGGACGCTTGACGGTCTCAGCCTGAACGACATGACATTCTATGGCGGCATTCCGAATGACACGACATTGTTTCGCGATGCCAAAAAGAAAACCGACCCCTTGCCGCGGTTCTCGTCGACAATGCTGGTGCCCGACATCGCGCAGCTCTTTGAGAGCAGCTATCGCGTGTCGGTTGGTACATCGCTGATGTCGATCGATTCGGTCGAGCCAGCGACGTTTGCGGGCCAGCCTGGCTTTCGCTTTAGCTACAGCTTCGTCAAGCAGGGCGAAGAGGTGCGGCGTAAGGGCGAAGCAACCGGGGCAGTTCTCGGCGGCAAGCTTTATATGATCACGTTCGAAGCGCCGGTCATTCACTATTTCGATGCGGGTGTTTCGGCTTATCGCGATGTCGCCAAAAGCGCGTTTGTAGGTTCCGCCCCGAAACGCTGACCCGTCCGACAGGTTGGCTCAGCCAAAATCGCCCGTCAGGCCAGTGTCGACCGGCTGGCTCGGTTCCGCCTCTGGCGTCGGGTCGGGAAAGTCCACATCAGGCGTCGGGCTGGGCAATTCGGTCGGGACCGAATCGGGCTGGCCGGGATCGTTCGGGATCGGGGGCAATTCGGTCGGGGGGGTGCTGGCCATATCGTCTCTCCTCTTCCGCTTAAAACGCACCGGATCGCGACCAGTTGCAAGCGATCTTGCCGCGCTGTGTAAGTCCGCTTGCTCCGTCGCGCATCGCTGGTATAGACGCCCCCCACACCGACGGTGTCCGATGCGGGCGTGGCGGAACTGGTAGACGCAGCAGGTTTAGGTCCTGCCATCGCAAGATGTGGGGGTTCGAGTCCCTTCGCCCGCACCAGTCGCCAAGACGCGTGGGCGCCCGGGGGGCGCCCACGGCTTGGCGGCTCCCGAGCGAAAGCGACGGGGTTAGGATTGCAACTCCCCGAGCGAAGCGAGGGTGACACCCGATTAGAGAGATTGAGTAAGAATCATGCAGACTGTCGAGACGTTGAACGAAGGCCTGAAGCGCGCCTACACGCTGAAAATCACCGCGAAGGATATCGATTCGCGTGTCGATGCCGAACTGAAGCGCGTTGCGCCGACGATCAAGATGCCTGGCTTCCGTCCCGGCAAGGTGCCCGCCAATCTGGTGCGCAAGATGCACGGTGAGGCGCTGATGCAGGATGCGCTCAACACCTCGATCCAGGAAGGCATCCAGAGCCTGATCGCCGAGCAGAAGCTGCGCCCCGCGCTGCAGCCCTCGGTCAGCCTCGATGATGGCTATGAGCTCGGCAAGGATGCCGACGTCAAGGTCGAGCTCGAAGTGCTCCCCGATGTGCCCGCACCCGCGATCGACGGCCTGAAGCTCGAGCGCCTGACCGTTCCCGCCGACGAAGCTGTCGTCAACGAGCAGCTCAAGAAGTTTGCCGACCAGCAGAAGCGCTGGGAAGACGCCAAGGCGACGTACAAGGCGAAGATCGGCGATCTGGTCGTGATGGATTTTGTCGGCAAGGTCGGCGATGTGGCGTTCGATGGCGGCACCGGCACCGACATGTCGGTCGAGCTCGGCACTGGCCGTCTGATCCCGGGTTTCGAGGATCAGGTCGTCGGCGTGAAGACCGGCGAAGAGCGTCAGATCAACGTCACCTTCCCGGAGGATTATCAGGCCAAGGAATTGGCCGGTAAGGCCGCGACCTTCGACCTTAAGATCACCGCCGTGAAGACTGCGGGCGAGACCAAGATCGACGACGAGCTGGCAACCTCGCTCGGCCTCGAAAGCCTTGAACAGCTCACCGGCCTGTTGAAGGGTCAGATCGAGCAGGAGCTCAATGGCCTGACGCGCACGCACATGAAGCGCAAGCTGCTCGACCAACTGGCCGAGGGGCATGATTTCGAAGTGCCGCCGTCGATGGTCGAGGCCGAATTCGACCAGATCTGGCAGCAGCTCCAGCACGAAGCGACGCATGAGGAAGATCCCGCCGCCGCGCTTGCCGAAATGGAAGCCGAGCGCGACGATTACCGCAAGATCGCCGAGCGCCGCGTGCGCCTGGGGCTTTTGCTGAGCGAGATCGGCCAGGCCAATGGCGTCGAAGTCACCAGCCAGGAAATGAACCGCCTGATCGCGCAGGCCGCGCAGCAATATGGCCCGGAAGACCGCCAGCGCTTCATGCAATATATTCAGCAGGAGCCGATGGCCGCTGCCCAGCTCCGCGCGCCGCTCTATGAAGACAAGGTCGTCGATTGGCTCTTCGCCAAGGCCGAGATCAGCGACCGCGAAGTGACGCGCGAAGAGCTCGAAGCCGCTATCGAAAGCGAAGAGGGTTTCTCGACCGGCACCCACAGCCACGACCATGAGAACCACAAGCCCAAGGGCAAGAAGGCGGCAGCCAAGCCCGCCGCGAAGAAGGCGGCGAAGGCTTCGTCCGACGACGCGCATGAAATGGAAGCCGCCGACATCGAGCCTGCCGCCCCCGGCGACGATCTGGTCGGGGCCGAGCCGGTAAAGAAGGCGGCGACCAAAAAGGCTCCCGCGAAGGCGAAGGCCGAAGCGGCACCGGTCGAGGAAGCCGCTGCCGAGGCTCCGGCCAAGAAGCCCGCGGCGAAGAAGGCGGCCAAGAAGGCCGACTAATCTCTCCGTCATGCCGGACTTGTTCCGGCATCCACCGTGGGGCAAGTGTGCCAATGGCAGCGCCCGCTCCCCGGTGGACCCCGGAACTAGTCCGGGGTGACTTACAGGGAGGGAATGATCATGACACCGCGCATTGCCGTCCTGCTGCCCTGCTATAACGAAAGCGCCGCGATCGCGCAGACCGTGGCGGGGTTCCGCGCGGCGTTGCCCGAGGCTGCGATCTACGTCTACGACAACAATAGCGCCGACGACACCGTGGCGGTCGCGCGCGCGGCTGGCGCGATCGTCCGGACCGAGCGGATGCAGGGCAAGGGCAATGTCGTCCGCCGCATGTTCGCCGATGTCGATGCCGACGTCTATGTGATGGCTGATGGCGACGCGACCTATGATGCTAGCGCCGCTCCCGCGCTGGTGGCGCGGTTGCTCGACGAACAGCTCGATATGGTCGTCGGCAGCCGCGTGACGCAAGTTAGTGCGGCCTATCGCCGCGGCCATGTTCTCGGCAATAAGGCGATGACCGGGCTGCTCGCGCAATTGTTCGGACGCAGCTTCACCGATATTTTCTCCGGCTACCGCGTCTTTTCGCGCCGCTTCGTGAAGAGCTTTCCGGTGCTCTCCTCAGGGTTCGAGATCGAGACCGAGATCAGCGTCCACGCGCTCGAACTCAAAATGCCGGTCGGCGAGATCGACACGCCCTATTACGCGCGGCCGGAAGGTTCGGAATCGAAGCTCAGCACGTATCGCGACGGCTTCCGCATCGCGCGCACGATCGTGACCTTATACAGGATCGAGCGGCCCTTGCTGTTTTTCGGCGTGATCGCAGCCGCCCTGCTGGCAGTGGCGTTCGCGCTCGCGGTGCCGCTGATCATCACCTATATGCACACGCACCTCGTACCGCGCTTGCCGACCGCAGTGTTGGTGACGGGGCTGACGATTCTGTCGGCGCTCAACGTCTTTACCGGCTTGATCCTCGATACCGTGGTGCGTGGGCGGCGCGAAGTGCGGCGGCTCGCCTATCTTGGCCACCGTGCGCCGGGTGGGGACGATCGGCGCGCGGATACCACTGGGGCTTGAACTCGCTTCCGCCAGCGCCGATGTAGGGTTTTCGGCATTCACGTCCTTTGGGGCATTTAGGACTTACAGGCTCATTATGCGCAATCCGTTCGACACTGGCGACTTTCTGGCACCCATCAATGACGGCCTTGTGCCGATCGTCATCGAGCAATCCAACCGCGGCGAGCGCAGCTTCGATATCTATTCGCGGTTGCTGCGCGAGCGGATCATTTTCGTGACCGGTGGGGTCGAGGATCACATGGCCTCGGTCATCAGCGCGCAGCTGCTCTTTCTGGAGTCGGAGAACCCCAAGAAGGACATCTTCATGTACATCAACTCTCCTGGCGGTGTCGTCACGGCGGGCATGGCGATCCATGACACGATGCAATACATCCGTCCGCGCGTCGGCACGGTGTGCATGGGCCAGGCCGCGTCGATGGGCAGCTTCCTGCTTGCCGCAGGCGAGCCCGGAATGCGTGTCGCGCTCACCAACGCCCGGATCATGATCCACCAGCCCTCGGGCGGTGCGCAGGGCATGGCATCGGACATCCAGATCCAGGCCAAGGAAATTCAGCGGATCAAGAACCGCATGAACGATCTCTATGCGCAATATACCGGCAAGCCGCTGGAAGAGATTGAGCGCGCGATGGACCGTGATACGTTCCTCGAAGCCGCCGAAGCCAAGGCGTTCGGCATCGTCGATCAGGTGTTCGACAAGCGTCCAGCACTGCCCGACGATTCGAGCACGCCGCCTGCTTTGACCTCGGCTTAAGATATTTTTTGGCGCTGGGACGTTACTATGCGTCCCGGTGTCGGTTCCGAACGGCGATTTTGGTGATTGTCGGACCGCGCGGGGACGGTCTAGGATAGAGTTTCCGCATGTGTGCGCCAGCCAGTGGCGCCAAGGATGGTTTGAATGACGAAGCTCAGCGGCGGTGACTCGAAGAGCACGCTTTATTGCTCTTTCTGCGGAAAATCGCAGCATGAGGTGCGCAAGCTCATTGCCGGGCCGACGGTGTTCATCTGCGATGAATGCGTCGAGCTGTGCAACGACATCATCCGCGAGGAGACGAAGTCGGCGCTGGTGTCCAAGAAGGACGGCGGCGTGCCAACCCCGCAGGAAATCTGCGACGTGCTTGACGATTATGTGATCGGCCAGAAGCGCGCCAAGCGCGTGCTTTCGGTCGCGGTGCACAACCATTACAAGCGCCTCAACCACGGCCAGAAGGGCGCGGATGTCGAGCTTGCCAAGTCGAACATCCTACTTGTCGGGCCTACCGGCTGCGGCAAGACGCTGCTTGCGCAAACGCTCGCGCGAATCCTCGATGTGCCCTTCACGATGGCCGACGCAACGACGCTGACCGAGGCCGGTTACGTGGGCGAGGATGTCGAGAACATCATCCTGAAATTGCTTCAGGCGTCGGATTACAATGTCGAGCGGGCGCAGCGCGGCATCGTCTATATCGACGAAATCGACAAGATCAGCCGCAAGGCCGAGAACCCCTCGATCACGCGCGACGTGTCGGGCGAGGGCGTCCAGCAGGCGCTGCTCAAGCTGATGGAAGGGACGACGGCGTCGGTTCCTCCGCAAGGTGGCCGCAAGCATCCGCAGCAGGAATTCCTGCAAGTCGACACGACCAATATCCTGTTCATCTGCGGCGGTGCCTTTTCGGGTCTCGAAAAGATCATCGGCGATCGTTTGCAGGGCAAGTCGATCGGCTTCGGTGCCTACGTTGCATCGCCCGAGGAGCGCCGCACGGGTGAAACGCTCAAGGCAGTCGAGCCCGAGGATTTGCTCAAATTCGGCCTCATCCCCGAATTCGTTGGCCGCCTCCCGGTGATCGCAACCCTGGAAGATCTCGACGTGCCCGCCTTGGTCACGATCCTGACCGAGCCGAAGAACGCGCTCGTCAAGCAGTATCAAAAACTGTTCGACATGGAGCAAGTCAAGCTCGGCTTCACCGATGAGGCTCTCGTCCAGGTCGCGCGCAAGGCGATCGACCGCAAGACCGGCGCGCGCGGGCTCCGCTCGATCCTCGAAGGCATTCTGCTCGACACCATGTTCGATTTGCCGGGCATGGACTCGGTCGATGAGGTGATGATCGACAAGGATGTGATCGAAGGCCGCAAAGAGCCGATCCGCGTCTATGCCAAGAAGGAAAAGACCGGTACGGGCGGCGGGTGACGCGGCCACGCGGGGTAGGGGTGCCTTGCCGTAACTGACACTCCCGTCCTGACCGCCGGAACGCGGGATCGCGACCGGATCGCCGCATTGCTGGCGCGCGCCTTCGGTGACGATCCGGCGATGTCCTATATCTTTCCAGACCCGGCCGATCGCGCGCGACGCTTGCCGCGCCTCTTCGCCTTGCTGTTCGATGCCGACGCCGCAGCAGGGATGCGCCTGGTGACAGGCGGCGGCGAGGCGGCCACGTTGTGGCGCGCGCCCGGGCGGGCGCATACCGGTGCGCTCGACCTGCTGCGGCGTGCCTGGCCGCTATGGCACAGCTTCGGCCCGGCGCTGGGTCGGGCGCTCGCGGTGTCGAACGCGATCGACGCGCATTTCCCGGGCGGCAGCTATTGGTATCTCCACATCGCCGGGTGCGATCCGGTCATGCAAGGCAAGGGCTATGGCGCGGCGGCTGTGCGCGCGGGGCTCGACCGCACGGTCGGCAGCACCCTTCCGACCTATCTCGAGACCGCGACCGAGCGCAATCTCGGCTTCTACCGCGCGCTCGGCTTCGAGGTGACGGAGGAGTGGTACGTCCCGAAGGGCGGGCCGCGCTTTTGGTCGATGGTGCGACCGGGCGGCGCGTCAGTCGCCAAGTGATGCCGGCCAGGTCAACGCCCGCAGCAGGGCGTCGACCTCGGCTGTGGCATCGATCCCTGCCGGCATCGTCACGCGATAGGCGACCAGCCATTTGCCCCCGGCAAAGCAGAACAGATCGCCTTGCTCGCGCACTTCTTGCTCGGTGCCGTCGAATTTTCCGCGCCCGCCGGTGTAAACGACGCGAAACCCGCGTTTCTTGAATTGCGGCGAAGGGGCCGAGATTGTCGTTTCCGCCACCAGTTTCGCGGCGGCTTCGTGCGAAAGGATGTCGCGCTTGATCCCTTCGAACAGCGCCGCGCACGCCGTGTCGCGTGCCGCCGGACTGTCCTGCGTAAGCGCGGGTGCAGGATAGACGAACATTGAAACATAGGCGACCATGCGATCGTCCCGGACGACCTGGTATCCGATCCCGCTGTCCGATCCGTCCTCAGTGTAGCGAACCACCTGATGCCGTACCGACCCGGCAATGTGCGCCGGAAACGCCATGCCTGTCTGGGTCTGCACATACGGATCTGCGGGGTTTTCGACATTCGTCTGCGCGACTACCGCGTCGCCGGAGCACAGCGCCAACAGCGCCAGCGCCAGGCGCGCGATCGTCCGCCGCATCACAATACCCCCGGCACGAAGCGCTTCACCCGCGCGGCGTAGGAATCATAATCGGGGAAGGTCGCGCGGAGCACTGTCTCCTCGTGCCGCACGCGCATCCAGGTTCCGAGAGCGTAGATCGGGGCAGCCACGAATAGGATGAGCGTGTGGCCATAGGCGATCGCCATTGCCAGCATGAAAAAGCCGAGCGCGACGTAAATCGGGTTGCGGATCAGCGCGAACGGACCGGACTGGACGAGATTACCGTCATCGCGCGTCCGCGCAACCAGCGCCCAGTTGCGCCCCATCGCGCGCGACGAGGCATCGAACAGCCACACTGCTGACAACATCAGCGCAAGCACGACGCCCGCCTCTATCAACGCCTTGGCGGATAGCGGATCGAGCGTCGTCTCGATCCGCCCAAACCCGACAATGCCCATGCCGATACCCTGCAGGATAATCCACACGATCGACGCGGCATTGCGCTGCGCGTCCGGGCTTTTCGGGTCTTTCGCGCTCCGCCGACGCGCGAGGAGCACAGCAACCAGAAACGATGCAAAGCCTATCGCGAGGGCGATGAGGCCGGGCAGGCCGACCGGATCGTGAGGGAAATAGCGCATCGCAGCCTCCTGAGGTCTAGCTGTATTATCGCATCAATACACATGCGGTCAATTGGCCGACTTCGCCTGTCGCGCCTGCGCATCGCGCCACGTCTGATACTGCTCGATCGCCACCGAGCGGCGGAGCAGCTTTGCATCGGGATCGATCACGACATGCGCGCCCTTCGATACAACAAGGCTGCCGGTGCCGCCGGTCATCGGCAGTCGCACGACACGCCCGCCCATCTGCACCTCGACCGGCATCGGGAAGATCCGCCCGCCCGGCGCGTCCCAGCGCAGCGACAGGCGGCGCGGCGTGCGCGTCTCGATCAGATCGGGCAAGGCGGACTGGCGGAGATACACGTCGAAGAACCAGCCATAATCCTTGCCCGTAACGCGACGAACGATCCGCTCATAGTCTTCGGTCGAGCTATAGCGTGGCACGAAATTGCCGGGACGCGGGTCGATCCGGCCGTACACCGCTAACCGCGTCACGCGACGAAACGCTTGATCGCCGATCAGCTCCCGCAGGCTATGCAGCATCCACGAGCCCTTATAGTAAATGTCTTGCCCTGGCCCGCCTTTGCCGAGCTCATACACCTCATCCTGGGTGCGGACCTTGCCCGAGATGACCGGGCGCAAATTGCTGATCTTTGCGCGCTGGTCGGCCAGCATCGTTGCATAGCGGGCATTGCCCTCCCGCCAGCGCCCGTAGAGCGGCTGCATATAGCTGGCATAGCCTTCGTGCAGCCAGTAATCGTCCCAATTCGCGGCGGTCATCTGATTGCCGAAAAATTCGTGCGCGAATTCGTGGTGGAACAGCCAGTCGAACCCCTCGGGCGCCTTGGCGTAGCCGTTGCCATAGGCGTTGATCGTCTGATGCTCCATGCCCTTGTGCGGCGTCTCGACCACGCCGAGCTTTTCGTCGGCGAACGGGTAGGGGCCGATTTCGCTTTCGAAAAAATCGAGCGTCGGGGCGAATTCGGCGAACAGCCCGCGCGCTTTCTCCTCTTCTCCCGGCAGATACCAGTAGAACAGCGGGATCGTGTTGCCGTAGCGGCTCCTGTAGCTGCCCGAAATCTGCTCATATGGCCCGACGGTCAGCGCGATGCCGTAGGTGTTGGGCTGCTTCACCCGCCAATTCCAAGTCGTTCGACCGTCCGCCAGCGGGGCGACGCTCAGCAAGGTGCCGTTGGAAGGGGCCTTCAGCCCCTTCGGCACAGTAATGTGCAGCGTGACCACGCCCGGCTCGCCGGTCGGGAAATCGAGGCACGGCCAGAACAGATCGCAGCCAGAACCCTCCGCCGTCGTCGCGAACCACGTCTCGCCCGTCGACGTTTTCGCCCAGACCATGCCGTCGTCCCACGGCGCCTTCACTGCGACATGCGGTTGCCCGCCATAGCTAATGCGCGCCGTGATCTGGCCGCCGGTGGAAACGGGGCGGGGCAGGGGGATCAAAAGCTTGCCCTCGGGGTTGCTCCACGCCGACGGCGTCAGTGCTGTGCCATCAATGGCTATCGCATCGACCGGCAAATTGCGGTCGAGGTCGACGACGAGGCGGTCCAGCGGGGCTTTGGCGGTGAAGGACAGCGTTGCGACTCCGCGCAGCGTCTGCGCTTCAGGAAGCACCTCAAACGCCAGATCGGCGGCGTCGAAGCGAAGTCTGGCCTGATCCGGGTCGATCGGCCCGCCCGATTTCTGCGTCTGCGCGGTGATCGGCGGCTCGCCCCGTTTTGGCAGGCTCGCGCCGGTCAAAGCGAGACAGCAAAGCGCCAAAGCGATCCGATGGAGGATCATGCCCCGTCCAGCTCCACCGAGAAATCGCTGATCGTCAGGCGCGACAGCTGTCGCCCGTCCTGAGCGATCATAATGATCCGCGGGAAGCGTATCCCGCTGGAGGAGAGCGAGCCGACGAAGCTGAAATGCTGCCGCACCGAAAGCCCGTCGCGGTCGGGTACGCCGATCTGATACTCGGCCGAAGCGATCCGCCCGTCGCGCGCAAGCGTCAGCGCGATCGGCGGATACCCTTCGCGCGCCGCGTTGAGCCTGGTCGCGCTCGCGGCGCTGACAAAGGCGGGGGCGAGCAAAAGATAGCCATAGACCCCCAATTGCTGCCGCTCGAACCGTGCCTGTTCGCGTGCCAGCGGCGTCTGCGCGCCCTCATGCACCAAGAAGGCGCTGTCGCGCTCGACCATAACCGTCCGCGCGGTGCTGCGCCCGTCGCTTGCCAGCCAAGTGTCGGCGCGACCCCGCACGAACGGCTCGATGCGAGTCTCGACGTTCAGATCGACCGGAACCTTGCCAAGCATCATCCGCACCGTACCGCTCCACGCCACCGCGCGCACGCGCCGCAACGCGGCCTCGCCACCCGCCGCTGCCATCGCCCGCGCCACCGGATCGGAACGCAACCCGGCCGCCGCCGGAGAAGCGGCACAAGCAATCATTGCGCCTAAAACCGTTCGGCGATTGATGGAATTGCAATCCGCCCCATATAAGGGATCAGCGGCGCGTGGTTGGCGCCCCCCCGGAGTATGCATGACCCAAGTTTCTTCCACCCCGTCTTACCCTGTTCTGCCGCTGCGCGACATCGTCGTCTTCCCGGCGATGATCGTGCCGCTGTTCGTCGGCCGCGACAAGTCGGTCGCCGCTTTGGAAGCCGCTATGGCTGCCGACAAGGAGATTTTCCTCGTCGCCCAGCTCGATCCGGCCGAGGACGACCCCGAGCGTGACGATCTTTACGAGGTCGGTGTCACCGCCGTGGTGCTGCAATTGCTCAAACTGCCAGACGGCACGGTGCGCGTTCTGGTCGAGGGCAAGCGTCGTGCCGCGCTCACGACGCTCGTCGCCATCGACGGGTATCTCTCGGCTGAGGTCGAGATGCTCGAAGGCGAGATAGGTTCGGAGCAGCTCGAAGCCGCCAGCACCGAGCTGGGCGAGCGCGTCGGCAAACTTACCGCCGACGATCTCAGCCCCGAGCTCAAGGCGCTGATGCGTTCGGTCATCGATCAGTTCGAGAATTACACGAAACTCAACCGTAAGCTGCCGTCCGAGACGGCGGTGCAATTGGCCGAAATCGAGGATCCGTCGAAGCTGGCCGATGCGGTCGCTGCCAACATTCAGGTCAAGGTCAGCGACAAGCAAGCGCTGCTGATCGAGCGCGATCCGGCCAAGCGGCTGGAGATGGTGTTCGCCTTCATGGAAGGGGAACTCGGCGTCTTGCAGGTCGAAAAGAAGATCAAATCGCGGGTCAAGCGCCAGATGGAAAAGACCCAGCGCGAATATTATCTCAACGAGCAGTTGAAGGCGATCCAGCGCGAACTCGGCAATGAGGGCGATGAAGGCGAGGGCGACGAGATCGCCGAGCTGACGCAGAAAATCGCGACGCTAAAGCTGTCGAAGGAAGCGCGTTCGAAGGCCACCGCCGAGCTCAAGAAATTGAAGACGATGGCGCCGATGAGCGCCGAAGCGACCGTGGTGCGCAACTATCTCGACGTGCTGCTGGGGCTGCCCTGGGGTAAGAAATCGAAGGTCCGCAAGGATATATCGGCAGCGCAAGCGGTGCTCGACGAGGACCATTATGCCCTCGAAAAGGTCAAGGACCGGATCATCGAATATCTTGCTGTCCAGGCGCGCACCAACAAGCTGAAGGGCCCGATCCTGTGTCTGGTCGGCCCTCCGGGCGTCGGCAAGACCAGCCTTGGCAAGTCGATCGCCAAGGCCACGGGCCGCGAGTTCATTCGCCAGTCGCTCGGTGGCGTGCGCGATGAAGCCGAGATCCGTGGGCATCGCCGCACCTATATTGGGTCGCTGCCGGGCAAGATCGTGACGAATCTGAAAAAGGCCGGGACCAGCAACCCGCTGTTTCTGCTCGACGAAATCGACAAGCTCGGCCAGGATTTCCGCGGCGATCCGGCGTCGGCGCTGCTCGAAGTTCTGGACCCGGAGCAGAATGCCAAGTTCCAGGACCATTATCTCGAGATCGATGTCGATCTGTCGGACATCATGTTCGTGACGACCGCGAACACGCTCAATCTCCCGCAGGCACTGCTCGACCGGATGGAGATCATCCGGCTTGAAGGCTATACCGAGGATGAAAAGGTCCAGATCGCCGAGCGCCATCTGATCGCCAAGCAAATCGAGGCGCATGGTCTGAAGGAGGGTGAGTTTACGCTCACGACCGAGGGTCTGCGCGCGTTGATCCAATATTATACGCGCGAAGCAGGCGTTCGCACGCTCGAGCGCGAGATCGCGCGTCTCGCGCGCAAGGCGCTGCGCCAGATCCTCGAGGGCAAGACCAAGAGCGTCACTGTGACGCCCGACAATCTGTCTGACTATGCGGGTGTGAAGAAGTATCGCCATGGCCTGGGCGAGGAGGAGAACCAGATCGGCGCCGTCACGGGGCTCGCCTGGACCGAAGTCGGCGGCGAATTGCTAACGATCGAAAGCGTGACCGTGCCCGGGCGCGGGCAGGCAAAGATCACCGGCAAGCTCGGCGATGTCATGAAGGAATCGATCGAAACCGCGTTCAGCTTCATCAAGGCGCGGTCGCCGTCTTACGGGATCAAGCCGAGCATCTTCGCGCGCAAGGATATCCATATCCATTTGCCCGAGGGTGCAGTGCCAAAGGATGGTCCGTCTGCGGGCATCGGCATCGTCACTGCGATCGTTTCCACGCTGACCGGGGTTCCGGTGCGGCGCGACATTGCGATGACCGGCGAAGTAACGCTGCGCGGCCGCGTCCTGCCGATCGGCGGGTTGAAGGAGAAGCTGCTCGCCGCGTTGCGCGGTGGCATCACCACGGTCCTTATCCCGCAGGAAAATGAGAAGGATCTGGCGGAGATTCCGGCCAACATCCTCGATGGCCTGACGATTATCCCCGTCGCGCATGTCGATGAAGTGTTGCGACTCGCACTGACCGGCCCGCTTGAGCCAATCGACTGGACCGAAGCGGATGACCTCGCCGCGCAGCCTCCGGCGGGTGTGCCCGCGATCGGCGGCGAGCTGCATCATTGATGCATTAGCCGTCCGAACTACCATATTTGCGCCGGGGCCGACGCTTTTGCTTTGACAGCCCCGGCGCGACCCGCCTTACTGCGCCACCGGCTTTGCGCCGGGAATCATTTGCATATTTGTAAACGGGGGCGGTGGCCATGAACAAACAAGAATTGATCGCGACTGTGGCGGATACTTCGGGCCTGACCAAGGGCGACGCGAGCAAGGCAGTCGAGGCAGTGTTCGACGCGGTTTCGGCCGCGTTGAAAAAGGGCGATGAAGTTCGTCTCGTTGGTTTCGGGACCTTTTCGGTGAGCAAGCGGAAGGCCTCGACCGGTCGTAACCCGCGTACCGGCGAGCCGATGACGATCAAGGCGTCCTCGCAGCCCAAGTTCAAAGCCGGCAAGGGCCTGAAAGATTCGGTGAACTGATCAAAGTGATCTGACCCGTCGGTGGGGACGTCAGTGATGTCGCGCTGTTCGCGGCGTTTGACTCCTCGCCGAGGTTCCTGGTCCCGACGGATTTCGCGACCGAAAGATGGGCACCGGCACATGAAGGTGTCGGACCTTGCCGTGTTTGCCGATCAACTCGAGCGAAAACCCCACGCGATGCCAACCGGCCCGGTCGAACGCGCGAAGCGACGCCCGATGATTCCACCAGATGAAGGCGATCGCGCGCGTAACGTGTGTGGATAGCATCGCCGGTGTCGCGTTGGAGATAAGGATCGGAGCATAGCCGCGGCCTTGCGCGGTTTCGTCCGTTACGATGTTCAGCAACGCGACTTCATCGGCACGAAGCGGCCAAACGCTCGCATTCTCGTACCGGGCGAGGTCAACGAAATGCGCCACGCTGAGCGGGGCGCCATCTTGCGCAAGCATGTATCCTGTCGCCCCCAGCCGATCATAGCCTAGAGCTTTGCGAAACTGCTTGTCGGGGGCCTCTGCAATGCGCCGCAATCCGGCGTCGTCAAGAGGTGCGAAATCGAGGCTCGCGGGAAGCGGGAGCACGTCCTCCGAGCCGGTCGACGCATAGACCCAGTTGAGCCGATAATCATGCACCACATGACGCACGAGCCGCTTGATCATCTCCGTCAGCGACACCCTCACAGCGATAACGACCAGTGGCGTTCGTAGCGCATCGTTGCCGCGGCTTGTTCAAGAACGCGTCCGATCGTCCGGACCGGATTTGGGGCCAGGCGAGATGATTTTGGTTGGGATAGCGACGCGATCGCCGGATCGAGATTCCCAAAGCCGACGCTGCGCAAATCCGGGTTACGCGCGATTTCCCGGCACATGGCCGTAAACCGCGCCATCACGGCGTGATTCGGCCGACGCCGATCGCGTGACAGCATTTCGAAGCTGTGGCTGACGATGACGAATGCAGGATGATGATCTTGCCCTGCATGGCGCAGCGCATCGGTCATTTCCCACCGCGACAGCGCGCAGACCTGCGCCGGTCGGACCAGGCCGGATCGATCGCAAATTCCGGAAACCGGCACCTCCACAACGCCGTGCCGCCAGAGCGGGGAATGATCCTCAGCGCTAAGCCCGATCCGGCACGGTGCACCCAGGTACGACGCGTTGAAACTGCTGTCCCATGCAATTCCCAGATCGGAGAGCGCCATCAATGTTCGGTCATCGGCCCCATAATTACCGGCGCGAAAGGCGATCGGGCGGGGGACATTGGCTTGCTCCAGCAGATCGCGCGCGCATTTCAGCAGGGTGATTTGATCCGCAGAGGCGAAGTCGCCGATATTCTGGCCGCGCCGTTCGCCCACTGGCGACGTATTCGCCCATGCCAGCCATTCGGTATGCACATGGAGCTGGACCTCATGGCCTCGATCTAGAATTGGACCAACGATGTCCGCGACTACCGCCGCCCCATAGACCAGCGCCGGCATCGGATCGACGAAAAAGACGCCTTTCAGGCCATGCTCTTCGAGCTGGTCCATCTGCCAACCGATTCCGAACACGCCTCCCGGCACGACACCGAGAATCGAATTTTCGAAATTCCCCTGGGCCGACATGCCCTGCTGATGCAGCGCGGCGGAGAGTTCGGTGTCGATCGTGATGAGGACATCAGTCATGAGGGGCTGTGCCTTGGCATGATGTCATCGCTCATGGCACGCCGGGGTTAAAATCGGTGTAACGGGCAGCCTGTGTTTGACGTTCGGACGCTACGCACGCACGATGGCGGCATGAACACCTTCACACCGTCGCGCAGAACTGCGCTCGCCGGGCTTGCCGCAAGTGCTGCGCTTGGTGCTGTACCTAGTCGCGCGTTCGCGGCTTCGTCATCTGCCGCCGCGACACTCGATCGCCTCGCGTGGCAATTGCTCGACCTGCAACCGGGCGAGGCCACCCGGCTTGGCGTCGATACCGGAAGTCACGCCGTCTTGCGCAGCCGATTGGATGATCGTTCGCCAGCAGGAGTTGAGAAGAACCGCACCTTTCTGTCGGGCGCGCTGATGGCGCTCGGACGAGTGCCACATGCCGGGCTTGATCCCGCCACGCTGACCAGCCTGGCGGTGGCCGAGAGTGCGTTTCGCACCGCGCTTGACGGTACGAAGCTTCCCTACGGGGTCGCGACGATCGGAAATTGGCGCAACACGCCATACACCGTGATCCAGAATGTGGGCGCTTGGCTGGACGTGCCGCAATTGCTCGATGGCGATCAGCCGGTGCGCAATGCGGCGGATGCCGCGGCCTATCTCGCGCGCCTGTCCGCAATGCCGGCGCAACTCGATGGCGAGACGGTGCGTGGGCGTATCGCGCGGGGGCAAGGGCTTGTTCCGCCTAGCTTTTTGCTCGACAAGACGATCGTCGGTCTCACGCGGACGGTGCGCGAAGCGGCGCGCACCGATGGGCCGCTGATCGGGCCACTGGCGCGCAAATCGGGCGCTATCCCGGGGCCGTGGGTCGATCGCGCGGTCAAGATCGTGCGAGCGTCGGTGATTCCGGCATTGGAGCGTCAGCTCGCCGAAGTTCGAATACAGCGTGGTCTGGCAACGGATATCGCTGGCCTCGGCGCGCGGCCGCATGGTGACGAATGGTACGCCTGGGGCTTGCGGGCGAGCACGACGACGACGCGGAGTCCGGCCGAAATTCACGCGCTCGGCGTTGCGCAATTGGTCGACCTTCACGCGCGGATGGATGTCATTCTGAAGGGGTTCGGGCTGACCCAGGGCACGATCGCCGAACGCGCGACCGCGCTACAACGGCGACCCGAGATGGTGTTTCCGAATGACGATGAAGGCCGACGTCAGATTGTCGCCTATATGCAGGGCAAGATCGACGCGATCCGCCCGCGCCTTGCGGGCGCCTTTCGCCGCACCGTGCCGGGCAAGCTCGAAATCCGCCGCATGCCGCTCGCGCAGGAACCGGGTGCGCCCGCCGCTTATGGTGGCCCAGGGTCGCTCGATGGGTCGATACCCGGCAGGATTTGGGTCAATCTCGGCGATCCGTCGATCCACAACAAGGTGACGATCCCCGATCTGGTGTTCCATGAGGGGATCCCCGGCCATGTCTGGCAAGGCGAATATGCGCAGCAATTGCCGCTGATCCGATCGATCCTCGCGTTCAACGCCTATTCCGAAGGATGGGCGCTCTATGCTGAGCAGCTTGCCGACGAATTGGGCATGTATGATGACGATCCGGCCGGACGGCTCGGGTATCTGATGGGTCTGTCGTGGCGCGCGGTGCGACTGGTGGTCGATACCGGGATTCACGCGATGGGCTGGACCCGCGAGCGGGCGCTCACGGAGTTCATCGCGGCGACGGCGCTGCCGCTCAGCAATGCGGCAAGCGAGATCGATCGCTACTGCGCGTGGCCGGGGCAAGCGTGTGGGTATAAGCTCGGGCAGACCGAGATCGTCGCGCAGCGCGACCGGGCAAAGGCGGCGCTCGGTGCGCGCTTCGATGTGCGCGATTTCAATCAAGCAGTGGTCGAGGGCGGCAATGTACCGCTTGATGTGCTTGGCGAAAACGTGACGCGCTATGTGGAGCGTGCGCCTGGTTAATGCGGACGGCTATCGATCGCCGGAAAGCCGGTCGATCTCGGCAAGCACGATTGCGCGGGACTGATCGGCCGAAAGCTTCTGGTCGCCGCGCAAGCGTTGCCACACGTCGAAGCTGAGCAGCAAATCGATCGTCTCGACCAAGCCGACCTGCGACAGGATATTCTCGGGCAGAATCGACACCAGCCGCGCCCGCATCACCGCTAGCACGCGATCATGTTCCTGCTGGATCGCCGGGGACATATGGCGATGCGCGTCGGCGGCGCGTTTGAACGGCAGCAGCGTTTCATAGGTCGCGATCCGGCGCTCAGCCCCTTCGCGCAAACGGATCCGCCAGTCGGTGGCGGAGGAGGGGTGGACGCCGAGGTCATAGTGAAGCGACAAAGCGGTGGTCATCGCGGCGTAAAGCGTTTCCATATCGGCAAAGTGCCGGAACACCGTCCGCAGGCCGACCGCCGCGCGCGCCGCAACCAGGTCAGCGCTTGGCGTAATATGGCCTTCCTCGACCAAGGCGAGCATCGCTGCGACGATGCGGTCGCGGCTGGTCTGCGCGCGCTTTCTGCGCCCGTCGGTCTCGCTCATCAATGACCCTAATTCGACCAATAGATATAGGTTTCGCCAGCGCGCGGCTTCGTGCCGAGCGGACGATCGATAGCAATGGGCGAGCGGATGAGCGAGGGCCAGCCCGGCTTGACGCTGTCGCGGTCGTGCCCGGCGAGGAGTCCGCTCAGGCGTGCGACGATATCAGGATGCGCTCCGGCAACATCGCGTTGCTCGGTCGGATCGGCCTTCATGTCGTACAGCAAATTGACGTGCGGCAAATCGAGCGCCTGCAATTTCCAGTCGCCATCGCGCACGACTTTGTAGCGGCCGCTGCGCCAGAACAACGTGTTGTGCGGCGTCCCCGTGGCCTTGCCTTGCATGAAGGGCAGCAGATTGACCCCGTCGATCGGGCGATCGTTTGGCAAGGTCGCCCCGGCGCTCCCGCCGGCCGTTGCGAAAATGTCGAAATGGCTGACCGGCCCGGCGATCTTCGTGCCGGCCTTGATCTGCGCTGGCCAGCGCATGAAGAACGGCACCTTGACGCCACCTTCGAAGAACGTCGCCTTCCACCCACGATACGGCTTGTTGATGTCGGGAAGGCCGATGTAATGCGCGCCGCCATTGTCGCTGGTGAAAATAACCAGCGTATTTTGATCGAGTCCCTGGGCCTTGAGCGTCGCCATTACGCGACCGATGCCACGGTCGAGCGCACGGATCATCGCGGCATAGACGCGTGTGCGGTGGTCCGTAATCTGCGGCAAAGCGTCATAATCGGCCTTCGCCGCCTGCAGCGGTGTGTGCGGGGCATTATAGGCGAGGTACAGGAAGAACGGACGGTTGCGATTGGCGACGATCGTCGCTTCCGCCTGCGTCGTCAGATAATCGGTCATGTAGCGGTCGGGGCGGAACGGTTTGCTGCCGTTATATTGGACACTGAAGGGCAGATTAGCCCATAGGAATTTGTCGATCGGGTCGAAATCCTGCACCGAATTGACGACGTCGGGGCTGGTGTCAGGCAGATATTTCTGGCCGCCGATCATGAACCCGAGGCTCTCGTCAAAGCCGTGTTGCTCAGGCCGCATGCCCTTGGCGTCGCCCAAATGCCATTTGCCGAGATGCATTGTGTGATAGCCGCGCGTACGGAGTAGATCGGCGATGGTGATCTCGCTGGCCGGCATCCCCTTGTCGGTCACCGGCGGCAAGCGCGCGGCGTCTTCATCGAAAATCGTCTTATGTTCCCATTGCGTAGGGAAGCTGGCGATCGTGCGGGAGAAGGCCGCATCGGTACGGATCAGGCTGGACGGGAACCACTTTGGAGGGTGCACGTCGGCGGGGGTAAATTCATAGCCAAAGCGCGTAGCGTAGCGCCCGGTCATCAACGCCGCCCGGCTTGGCGCGCAGGTTGCGTTCCCGGCATAGCCATTGGCGAAAGACGCGCCCTGAAGCCCCAGCGCATCGATGTTCGGCGTCTTGACCAGGCCGCCGGCGACCCCGCCGCCATTGAAGCTGATATCATTATAGCCAAGATCGTCGGCGACGATCAGCACGATGTTCGGCGGTCGTTGCTCGACCGGCAAAGCCGCGGCGGCGGGCCCCTGTTGCCACGCGACCAGATGATTATCCTCGACATGCGGCGCGATCCAGCCGGGCAGGTGCAGCAGCACGTAATCCTTGGCGAGGAAGCCTGCGACCGCAATCGCCGCGACCGAGGCGAGGGAGACCTTGACCCAGCGTTTCATCGCGCGCTCTCCCGCTCAAAGCTGCTCCATCCAAACGCGAGGATCGCGATCATCACCGCCTCTGCCGCCATTGGCAGCAACGCCTGAGCGGGGGCACCATCGGCAAATAGGCTGATCGCTCGCCCGCTGATCGCGATGCCGAGCAAGCACAGCGGGACAATCAACGGCGTGCGCCATGAGCGCCACGCTCCGACCAACGCGAACACCCCACCGGTCAGGAAAAAGGCGGTGAAATCCGCACGCATCGTCGCAAGCCCTTGCGTGCCGAGCGAGGTGATAAAGAAGCGTAAGCCCGATTGTGCCGGATCGATCAGAAATCCGATGCCGAGCAGAATGTTGAACACCGCCGTCAGCCCGACGATCCCCCGTATCACGTTCCGCATCGCGGCCTCCCCTGCTTGTTATTGCGGGCAACGTAGCACCGTTCGGATGATCTGCAATCTTTCGGCATTGCTAATGCCATTTTAAGGGGGCATCTTATAGGGACGAGGGGGAGGGACGATGCGAACTGCCGGGATCCTCACGACCGTGGCCTTGGCTGCATTGGTCGTCGGCGCGGCGCTGTTCCGGGGGGAAACCGGCGCCGCGCTGCTCGGTCTTGCTTTTCAAGCCAGGGCGGGTGTCGATAACACACGCGATCTGCCCGACGGCTTGCATATCGCCTTGTGCGGCACTGGCGCGCCGCTGCCCGATCCTGGCCGGGCCGGTGCGTGTACTGTGGTGATCGCCGGGCAGCACATCTTCGTCGTCGATTCGGGCGAGGGTGGTGCGCGACACATCGCGCTGATGGGCATCCCCAATGGGCGGATCGAGGGTGTTTTCCTGACGCATTTCCATTCGGATCATATCGACGGGCTCGGCCCCATGATGCTGCTGCGCTGGACCGGTAAGGCGGCGACCGCGCCGCTGCCGATTTATGGCCCGACGGGCGTCGAGCGGATCGTTGCCGGGTTCGATGACGCCTATGCGACCGATTCGGGGTATCGCACCGCGCATCATGGGCCGGAAATCGCGCCCCCATCGGGTGCCGGGGGGAAGGCTGTCAGCTTCACGCCGCCGGTACGCGGGTCACTCGGCGCGGTGGAAGTGTATCGCGGGGGCGGATTGCGCGTCACCGCGTTCAGCGTGCAACACGGCCCAGTGCAGCCTGCCGTCGGCTATCGCTTCGATTACAAGGGCCGCTCGGCGGTAATCAGCGGCGATACCGCCGCGAGCGCAGCGCTGGTCGCCAATGCAAAAGGTGTCGATCTGCTTGTGCATGAGGGCCTGCAACCCGCTTTGGTAAAGCGCATGACCGCCGCTCTGGTCGCGCGAAAGCAGTCCGGCACCGCGCAGATCACGCGCGATATTCTGACCTATCATACCTCACCCGAGGTCGCCGCGCAGGAAGCGCAAGCGGCGGGGGTGAAGCATTTGCTCTTCACCCATATCCTCCCCCCCGTGCCGTTCCGCAGCGCTTATCCGGCGTTCCTCGGGAGCGCGCGGCGTTTCTATGACGGGCCGATCACAGTGGGCGAGGATGGGATGATCTTCACCCTGCCAGCCGCAAATCGCAGCATTTCCTTCGCGCGTCTGCCGGTGGACTGAGCGCTTCGCGGCGCTTCAGCCCGTGCTCAGCACCTTGGTCCGGATGTTCAACTGCCCCTCAAGCCCGGCAAGGCGGTGCTTTTCGATCGCTTGATACTCCGGTGATTGCACCATCGTCATCATGGCCGCGCGACTGGGATATTGCGCAAGCGCAACCATGTCCCACGGTTCATCCATCTGGCCGAGCATCAGTTCGGTTACCGCGCCAGCGAACACCGATTTGCCGCCGACCGCCGCGAGGCACGCCTGCACCGCTGCGCCGTACCGCGCATAGGCTTCGCGCCCGGTCAGATCGCTGTCGCTGCCGTCGGCATATTCGGCGTGCGGCTTGAAGCGCAGCAGATTGACCATCACGAACGGGCCGTCCTCTTCGGCGGAGAAGAAGGCGGACAGCTGTTCGGGCGCCGGAAACACGGCATTGGTGACGTTCATGATTGGGGACCTTGGCTGGAGCAAATGAAGGTGTCGATCAGCGCGCAAAGCTCGGCTGGCGCGTCTTCCTGAAGGAAGTGACCGCCACCGGCGATGATCGTGTGGGGCTGCCCCTTGGCGCCGGGAACGCGGTCGATAAAGACCTTCTCCCCGCCTTTGGTCACGGCATCCTGGTCGCTGAAGGCGGTCAGCACCGGTCGGTCGAAGCGTTCGAGCACCTTCCACGCCGCCTGATTCTCTGCGACCGAGGCGTGCTCGGGTGTAATCGGCACGAGCTTGGGAAATTCGCGCGCGCCTTCCTTATAGCTTTCATCGGGGAAGGGCGCGTCATAGGCGGCGATCTCGTCCGGGGTCAGCTCGCGTGATGTGCCGCCGTTGACGATGAAGCCGACCGGAAATTGCGGTACATTCTGGCTGAACGCCAACCACGCATTGAACCCGTCGGACGATCCGCTCCCGATCGGTAGGCCGGTGTTCGCGATCACCAGCCGCGCGAAGCGATCCGGAAACGCGGCAACCAGTCGCAGCCCGATCAGCCCGCCCCAATCCTGACAGAAGAGCGTGATGTCGGTCAGGTCGAGCGCGGTGAGCCACGCGCTCATCCACGCGACATGGCGTTCATAGGTGTAATCGCTGCGCGCGGTCGGCTTATCCGATTTGCCGAAGCCAACCAGATCGGGCGCGATCACGCGGTGGCCGCGCGCGACCAGATCCGGCACGAATTTGCGATAGAGGTACGACCAGCTCGGCTCGCCGTGCATCAGCAGGATCGGCGGCGCATCGCGCGGACCCTCGTCGAGATAATGGATCCGCAGATCCGTCCCATCGGCATCGGTGACCGTCAGATAGTGCGGTGCGAAGGGGTAATCCGCGAGATTGTCGAAACGGTCCTCGGGGGTTCTCAGAAGCTCCATCGCGCGCTCTCCAGCTTTTATATTCTATTGGCAGCAACAGTGCCAAAAGTGTTCGTGGGCGTCAACCGGCGGGTGGTGCCGAATCCCGCACGAACCGTACGCCAATATGATCTGTGCCGAGGCCACGTTCCTCGAATTGCCGCGCAGCCGGACGGTAACGCGCGCAATAATTGCTCGCGCACAGATAGGAGCCGCCTTTGATGACGCCGCTTGTGCCGCCTGGGCCGGCGGAGGCGTTGGTCCATTCCCAAACATTGCCGATCATGTCGTACAGCCCGAAGTCGTTCGGCTTGAAGCAGCCCACCGGCGCGCGCCCGCGATAGCCGTCCAGCCCGAGGTCGCGCGCGGGAAACGCGCCCTGATAATAATTCGCCTGCGGGGTTGCGTGCGGGTCGATCGGCTCGGGCAACGCCTTGCCCCCGCCGAGGGCGGCATATTCCCACTCGGCCTCGCTCGGCAGCCGCTTGCCCGCCCATTTCGCATAGGCCTCGGCATCGTCATAGGCGATTTGCACGACTGGCTCGTGGGTCCGGCCCACGATCGATTCGGCCGGCCCGGAAGGGTGCCGCCACTGTGCACCGACCGACCACCGCCACCAGCGCGGGTCGCGATCGTCGGGGACGGAGAAGACGGCCGATCCCGGTTTCTGCATGTCGGGCGGGGTATTGGGGAGCGCCGGGGGCGTGCGCTCGGCGAGCGTGCGATAGCCGGTCGCCGCGACAAACCGCGCGAATTCGCCATTGGTCAATTCATGAGCGTCGATCCAGAACGCCTTGACCGTTATGCGCCGCGGCGGGCCTTCCTCCGGATATTGCGGGTCGGCCCCCATCATGAAGCCACCACCGGGCAAATGGATCATCGGCGCGACACGCAAATCGGCGCAGTGCGCGGTGCGTTCGAGCGGGGTATCGGGCGCGCATCCGGCCACACCGAGCAATATGATCAGGGCGGTGCATAGTGTCCTGCGTTCGGTCATTGCCATCGCTCCTCACGCCGACGCGGCGGCAATCCATATTTCCTCGACACTTCGATCCTATTAGCATTGGTTATGCGCCTGCGCCTGTTCCATCAGCTGTTCCTTCTTATCACGGCGACGGCGCTTGTCTCGGTGCTGTCGATGGCAGCGGTGATGGCGCTCAACCTCCAGCGCGGCTTCGACGGATATCTGGCCGCGCGCGATGCCGAGGAACTCGACATGTTCGCGGTCGTGGCGGGGCGGAGGATCGCGGCTGGCGGCGGTGCGCAGGCGTTGCGCTCGGGCCGGGTGACCCTTCATGCGATGCTGAGCGATCTTGCCATGACGCAAGGCCGCCCGCCGGGTCGGGGCATGCCACCGCCGGGTATGGGCCCGCCGCCGGGACCGGATGGCCGCCCACCGCCACCGCCACCGCGTGGTCCGGATGGTCGCCGTCCGCCGCCGCCTGAGGATTTCGGCGCGCGGCTGATCCTGTTCGATGCGTCCCATAGGCTGATCGCCGGGCCGCCGGGGGCAACAGACTTTCCCGCCAATCGCGGTGCGACACGGTCGATCAAGGTCGATGGACAAACCGTGGCGCTGGTTCAGCTCATCCCGCGCGCGCCCGCGCCAGGCGGAGTCGAGGCGCGTTTCCTGACCAGCCAATATCAGGGCGCGCTATGGCTCGCTGCCTTGCTCACCGCGCTGGGCGCGCTCGCTGCATGGGGGTTGGCGCGGCTCGGTGCGCGGCGGCTCGGCAGGGTCAAGACGGCGACTGATGCGATCGCCGATGGCGATTTCGCCTATCGTCTGCCAACGCATGGCAGGGATGAAGTCGACGAGGTTGCGCACAATGTGAATCGGATGGCCGAAAGCCTTGCCCGCCTCGATACGGCACGTCGCCGCTGGCTGGCCGAGGTCAGCCACGAATTGCGCACACCGCTGTCGGCGATCCGTGGCGAGCTCGACGCGCTGGAAGATGGCGTACGTCCGCTCAATGCAGCTGCGGTGATTTCGCTCAACGAGGAAGCGAAGCGCCTGAGTGGGCTGATCGAGGATCTGCACTTTCTGGCGATGACCGACCTGTCCGGCCAACCTTGCCATTTTGCGGCGGTCGATATCGTCGCTTTGTGCCGCACCGCGATCTCGCGTTTCGCTGAGCAGGCGAGCGTCGCGGGCATGAAGCTGTCTCTCGACTATGCTGGCGATCCTGAGGTTGTCGCGCGCTGGGATGCCGGACGCATTGCACAGGTGCTGGCCAATCTCCTGACCAACAGTTTGCGCTACACCGATGCACCGGGGCAGGTCCGGATCACACTCGACGCGGGGGGAGACTGGGTTCGCCTGACGGTGGAGGACAGCGCACCCGGCGTCGAAGCGCAGCATCTCGAGGCGCTGTTCGCGCCGCTCTATCGGCTCGAGGCCGCGCGCGACCGGGTTTCGGGCGGCAGCGGGCTGGGCCTTGCGGTCAGCGAGGCGATCGTGCGCGCGCATGGCGGGACAATCACCGCGCAAGCATCGCCGCTCGGGGGGCTTGCGATCCGGGTTGATTTGCCGCGCGAGGCTGGGGCGTGACGACGCGCACCGTCTTCGTGGTCGAAGACGACCCCAAGATTGCCGCGCTGCTCGCGGATTATCTGCGCGCTGACGGGCATGCGGCGCGGGTCTTCCCGGATGGTCGCGCGGTGGTGGCGGCGGTGCGCGCGACTCCCCCGGCCGCAATGATCCTCGATCTCGGGCTGCCGGGAATGGACGGCATGGCGATCTGCGCCGCCGTCCGCGAATTCAGCGCGGTGCCGATCGTGATGCTCACCGCGCGTGTCGAGGAGGCCGATCGGCTCAGCGGGCTCGATGGCGGAGCCGATGATTATGTCTGCAAGCCGTTTGCCGCGCGCGAGGTGATGGCGCGCGTCAATGCCCTGATCCGCCGCGCCGAGGGGCGCGTGACGCGCGATCCAGCGGCAGTCCCGTGGTTGATCGACGATGCGGGCCAGCGCGCGGCATGGCGCGGCATCTGGCTCGATCTCAGCCCGTCCGAATTCCGCATCCTCGCCGCGCTGATGCGCAGTCCGGGACGCGTCTTCACGCGCGATCAATTGCTCGATCAGCTTGGCGATCGCGCACTGGACAGCGGCGACCGCGCGATCGACAGCCACATCAAGAATATCCGCCGCAAGATCGCTGGCGTGGAAGCGGGCGCGACGTGCCTCGCCTCGGTGTACGGGGTTGGGTACCGGTTCGAAGGATAGGTCGGCGCTTTCCCCCGTCATCCGATGCTGGGCAAGACCGGCAGTACGCGCCCGACCAGCATCACCGCGCCGAGCAGGGCGGCGGTGACCGACGCCAGCCGCGGCAGGGCGAACGCTTGCGGTGCCGTGACGACACGACGGCCCAGCGCGGCGAGCGCAAGGACCCCGCCCAGAAAGGCGAACTGCCCGAGCTCGATCCCGACATTGAACCCGGCCAGCGTCGCCAGCCGGTGTGTGCCGTCTGCCGCCATGGCACCGATGGCAGACGCGAAGCCGAGCCCGTGGAGCAGCCCGCAAGCAAAGACGATCGCCACGCGCGCGCGTACCTCGGCCGCGCTGCCGCGCCCGCCGCGCCACAAATTGAGCACCGCCATCAGCACGATGCTCGCCGCGATCCCCGGTTCGACAATCGCGGGAGCGACCCGCACCGCGCCAAGCGCCGCCAACGTCAGCGTGATGCTGTGCGCGATCGTGAAGCTGGTCACCACGCTCAGCCAATAGCGCCACCCCGCTGCCGCGACGATCACGGTCAGCAGGAACAGCAGATGGTCCGGACCGGATAAAATATGCTCGATCCCGATCCGTATGAAATCGGCGAAGGTCGCAAAGCCGCCGCGAAAGAAGCTGTGTTCGGCGGCACCGGGCCGCAGGATGGCGACTTCGGCGGTGTCCTCGTTTTTGTCGCGCTTGGCGGTGATCGTCATCTGGCGTTCGCCCGCGCGGGTGCCGAACAGATCGGTGGCGATCGTCGGGTTCAGCGGCGGTGCAGCGAAGCGGACGCTGTGCAGCACGACGATATAGGCACTGTCGGTGGGCGGTCCCGCGGTTTGGGGCGACCAGGCCATCGTCATCAGCGGGGTGCCCGCGTGGCCACCGGACGTAACCGTGAAACGCTGGTCGAATTGTAGCGCAATGTCGCGCGAATGGCGCGAGATCTCGAGTTCAGACGCGCCACCGCTGCCGTCATCGTCGACACCCTTCAGCGCGGAGATCGGCACCGAGACGACGAAATAGGCGGTATTGCCAACGACATTCATCGTCGCGGTCTGCGCGGGCAAGAGATGTGCGGCTGCCGGGACGACCAGCCCGAACAGCACGAGGAAGAACAGGCCGAGCCGCGCGATCATCGCGGCGGCCCCATGAACCGACCAAAAGGGGGAGGCCCGTCATCGGCGACGCGCGCGGGCGTCCCCTTCACGCAACGTTGGACGAACGGAAACGCATCGGTTGCGTAATAATGATAGATGCCGCGCGGAAATTCGGGCGTCACGTCGTGGCGACCGTTGCATTCGTCGAGGTCGCCAAGCCCCGCGACATATTCGTAATCCTGCGTGAAAGTCCCCATCGGCGCGAAATCGATGGGCGGTCGTCCCGCATCAGGCCGCGCCTTCAGCCGGTAGCTCGGTCGCATCGCGCGGAGCGGACTGTCGGACGAGGTCGGATCGGCATGACCGAGGCGAGCGTAGATCGGATAGCCATCGACCGCCCACCCGACCAGCGCCATCGCGCGGCCTGCGCGCGCAGGAGCGCTAAGCATCCCACTGGGAACGCCATGATAATGATAGACGCCACCGGGCTGAACATGGGCGTTGTTGGCATCGACCCCAAAGGCGAAGAAGGTCTGGCCAAGCGCCTCGATCCGCCACGGATTGCCGTGACCTTCGCCATGATCGGCGCACGCCGTATCGCAACTTTGCGCGGTGCCGGGATCAAACTTGACGCCGTTCAGTGCAAAGCCCGCGACCTTGACGAACGCGCCCGCGCCCTGATGCTCGACCGGGTCCAATGTCGTCGAAAAACGAACCGTTTGCGATGCAATCCGGTTGGGATTGCCGGCGTTGGGAAAGGCACCGATCGCATGATCGGGCACGCCATTGGCGACGAGGGAGCGCTTGCCGTCGTCGCACGCCCAACGCACGTCGAAGGGCAAAGCGGCGGAGGCGTTCATCCCGCTGCGGCTGATCGAACAAAGGATCGACCTTGTGTCGGCCGCCCTCGACGGGATGGCCGCGCCCTGTTGCGATTGTGGCGGCGCGCCCCCCGGCGGACCATTTCCGCCCGGTCCACCCGGGCGTCCGCCCGGTGGCACGCAAGCAAGCTGTAGACCAGGCGGCGCATGGCACTGGCCTGCGATTCCGGCACCATCGGGTGCTTTGACGGCGCACGACGCACCCTCGACCTTGGCCCGACACGCGGCGAAGGCTTCGGGCGGCGGTTTGGGCCGCCCGCGCTCGTCCTCGCTGCGGGTTTGGGCAAGGATAGCGGATGCGCCGCCGATCCCGAGCAGGAGGAGCAAGACTCCCACCCCGCGCGCGTCCGTCTTGCGGATCATTTAGAACGACCCTTTGAAGCAGCGCGGCAGATACGGATACGTGTCGGTGGCGTAATAATGATAGATGCCCGCCGGGAATTCCGGCGTCACGCCGAACCGTCCGTTGCAATCGTCAAGATCGCCAGATCCCGCGACATAATTCCAATCGCTGACAAAGGTGCCAAGTGGAATATTGGCGGCCGATGGTCGACCCGCATCCGCGACGGTATCGACGGCATAGCTGCCCCTGATGACTTTCAACGCACTGCTCGCGCTCGTTGCGGTTGAATAGCCGTAGCGTGCGTAGATCGGGAAACCGTCGGGTGCCCAGCCGATCAGCAGCATCCTCTGCGCCGTCGTCGAAACCCCGGCGGCGGTCAGAACGCCCTCGGGCATGCCGTGATAATGGTAGACGCCGCCCGGCTGGACATGCGCGTTGTTACTATCGACGCCGAAATCGAAAAAGCTCTGCAGCGCTTCGAGCGAATAGGTGCCGGTGCCGATCGCGGTGCAATCCGACGCCCTGGTCGCGGTGGACGGGCAACTGCCCCCGGTGCCGGGATCGAACTTCACACCGTTGAGCGCATAGCCGAGCGACCGCGACGCGTTATTGCTGCTCGCCAAGGTGGGCGCGAGCGTGGCCGAAAAACTGACGTTCTGGACGGTCGGTGTGTTGGGATTACCCGAATTGGGGAAGGTGCCAATCTGGTGATTGGGCACGCCATTGGCCGTCATCGTTCGCGTGGTGGACGAACATGTCCACGACGACGTGCTTGTCGCAGTGACCCCGGTCGTCAGTGTAATGTTTGGTGTGCTCTGGCTGTATGGGCAGAGGATCGAGGCCGTGCTGGTTGAGCTAGACGTTGGGGTCGGCGTCGGGGTGGGGGTTGGCGTTGGCGTTGGGGTCGGTGTGGTCGAAACGACCGATACGCTGCCGGAGCCGCTGCTCGGGCTGCAGCCGCCAACACCGAGGATCAATGCCAGCGCCGTCATTGGCCCTCCATGCTTGTAGATTTTTGGCATTCCAGCGCTCCCGTCTTTGCGTTCGTCGCCAGGCTAAGGGAGGATTGTGGAGCCACTATGTGCATGTGAGCGGTCGGGGGGGTGTAAGCCGGATCGAAAGTGTCAGTTGAGATGCTAATCCGTCAGAACGCCGCACCCCTCTGCTCTAAAAATCTCTATCTATTTCGTATGTTGATGGTGGACACACTTGGGCTCGAACCAAGGCTCCGCTCTCGGAATCCCCATTAGACGCGCGCTAGAACAGCGTGTGTTAAGGGGATCAGCGCATCGTAAATAAGTTCTGGCATACAGTGAACTCTCGGTTGTTCTTTCCGCTGTCCTGACTATGGTTAATCGCGTACTCGGCCGGAGTGTTCGGCGCCAGGAAGGTCACGATTTACGGAGGGACTGGCATGGAAGCCGATCGCGCACTCAATCTGCTCAACGATATGCTGTGGAATTGCCTCGTCGTGGCTGGACCTATTCTCGCAGTTACCTTGATCGTCGGCGTGGCGATCAGCGTGCTGCAGGTGGCGACCCAATTGCAGGAAATGACACTGAGCTATGTGCCCAAACTGCTTGCATCTGCGGTGCTGCTGATCATGCTCGGCCCTTGGATGATCTCGCGGATCACAGATTTCGCGCGCGGACTCTATCTGACGATCCCGACCTTGGCGGGCTGACTTGGGCGATCTCACCGACCAGATCGTGGCGGTGCTGCTGGTAAGCTTGCGGATCGCGCCGTTGCTTGCCTTTGCGCAGCCGTTCACATTGCTTCGGGTACCGGCGTCGGTGCGGTTGATGCTCAGCGTCAGCTTGGCAGCGTGGCTCGTCGCGGGCAATCCCGACGAAACGTGGCGCGCATCGTTCTGGGATGCCGGGCTGCCGATGGTCGTCGCGGGGGAATTGTTTCTCGGGGTGAGTCTTGCGCTTGCACTCCAGCTCGCCTTTGCCGCCTTGCTCACCGCGGGGCGGGCGATCGACATTCAGGCAGGGTTCGCGCTTGCAGTGCTGGTCGATCCGACCACGAAGAGTCAGTTGCCGCTGGTCGGTACCTTGTTCGCCTATGCTGCGGCGGCGGTGTTTTTTGCGATCGACGGGCCGCGCGATTTGCTGGCGATTCTCGATGCATCAGTCGTGCACGTACCGCTCGGCACCGCATCGATCGGCGGCGATCCGACCGTACTTATGACCTATATGGCGGCGGTGTTCCTGATGGCGGTGGGGCTCGCAGGCGTGGTGCTGCTGGTTTTGTTCCTGCTCGATCTCACTATCGCGTTCCTGTCGCGTACGCTGCCGCAGATGAACATGTTGCTGCTCGGCTTTCAAGTGAAGGCAGTCGCGACACTCGCGGTGCTGCCGCTCGCGCTGTCGCTGTCGGGCGCGCTATTTGCCAGGCTGATGCACAGCGCACTCGATATCATGCCGCAACTGATCGCATCCTGAGCCATGGCCGAGGGACAGGAACAAAATCGCAGCGAGGCGCCGACCCCGTTCAAACTCAAAAAGGCGCGCGAGCAGGGGCAGGTGCCGCGCAGTATAGAGCTTGGATTCCTCGGCGGGCTGACCGGGCTGGCGCTGTTCGTCGGGATGGCCGGGTATCAGCTGATCGGCAATCTCACCCAGACGACGCGCCGCGCGCTCTCCGCAGGTGTCGAGCGCGCCACCGATCCAGGCCAGGCGAGCGCGCTGGTCGGGGAAGTTACCTGGGGCGTGCTCTCGCCGCTGATGCTGCTCGGCGGCACGGTGGTCGCCGTCGTTCTGTTCCTCGAGATTCTTCAGCTGCGCGGGCTGATCTTCACGGCCAAACCGCTCAAGCCCGACTTCAGCCGTCTCAATCCGGCGAAAGGCCTCAAGCGGCTCTTCTCGATGCGGATGGTCAAGGAGACGCTGAAGACTGTCCTGAAGACCGCGGTCTACGCCGCGGCGACTTGGTTCATGCTCAAGGACGCTATTGCGCGCTACGCGATGATCGCAGGCGATGGCGAGCGGCTGGCCGAGGCGATGCTGGGTGCCGGGATGCGGCTGATCTTCGTTTTTATCGCGATCGCGGTTGCTTTTGTGATCCTCGATCAGATCCTCGTGCGCGGCGAGTTTACCAAGCAAATGAAGATGAGCCGACGCGAAGTGACGCGTGAGGCCAAGGAACGCGAAGGCGATCCCCGAATCAAATCGAAGCGCAAGCAGCTTCACGCCGAGTTCGTCAAGCAAAGCCAGGGCGCGGGCAATCTGCCGGGATCGGACCTGCTGATCGTCAACCCCGAACATTTCGCCGTAGCGTTGCGGTACGATCCGGAGACGATGCGCGCCCCGGCGGTCTCGACAAAGGGACGCAACCGGTTCGCGCTGGCGCTAAAGGACGAGGCGCACCGGCTGGGGATACCGGTCTTGGTTCGCCCACCCTTGGCGCGTGCGCTGTACCGCAAGGCTGTGGAGGGTGCGGAAATTTCGCCGGAGACGTATGAGGCGGTCGCCGAACTCTACGTCGAGCTAAGACGCGGGACGGTCCGCTCACCTGTCGCGAGCGATCACCCTTCCAGTCGCACCACGTCATAGGACTTCAACGAAATCCGCATCGGGATCTCGCTCACCGAAAGGATCGAGAGCTTGGGGATCGAACGGCGCGTCAGGCTCCGCAAGTGGCGGCGGATTTCGGCGCCGCACAGTAGGACGGGCGCGCGGCCTTCGCGGAACATGGTCTCGGTCATTGGGGCCAGACGGCGAATGATCGCCTCGGCCAGGCGCGGCTCGACTGCAATCGATCCCTGCCCACCGGTCGCGCCGATGCTCGCTACAATCTGGTTCTCGACGCGAGGATCGAGGCTGAGCACCGCGAGGTCGCTATGCTTGCCGCGCAACTGGTGGCAAATTACGTAGCTCATTCGCTGGCGGATCAGTTCGGTCAGTTCGATCGGATCCTTCTGCAGTCGCGCGAGATCGACGAGGTGCTCGACGATCAGGTCGAGATTGGCGATCGACACGCCTTCGCCAAGTAAGTTTTGGAGCACGCGCTGGACATCCGAGATGGTGAGCGTGTTGGGGATTAGCTCCTCAACCAGTCCGGGCTGGCGGCCGCGGACTTCGTCGAGCAGCGACGCGACCGCAGAGCGGGTCAGCAGGGTTGCGGTTTCGCCGCGGACGATCTCGCCGAAATGGGTTACCAATACCGTCAGCGGATCGACGATCGTATAGCCTGCGGTGCGCGCTGCGCCGCTGGCGGCATCGTCGATCCAGAAGGCGGGCAAGCCGAAGGCGGGGTCGATCGTCTCGACGCCGTCGAGGCGGCCCTTGGCACCCTGGCTGGCGATCGCTAGCACCCGCTCGGGCATAATCTCCGCCGCGCCATAGCGCGCCCCGAACAGGCGAATTTCATATTCGGCGCTGCCGAGGCCGTCGCCGTCGAGCAATTTCACCGGTGGGAAGCCGATACCGAGGTCCTGCTCATGGACCCGGCGCAAATTGGTGATGCGCTCAAGGATGATCGCTTCCTCGTTCTTCCAGAACGCCGCCAACGTGGCGCCGAGGCGGATTTCGAGCGCGGGAAGGGGAGGCGTCCCGCCGATTGACGCGGATTCTTCCGCCTCGATCGCCGATTCTGCCTCGCTCGCGCGGTTCTTGCGGCTACGCCACCACGTGAAGCCGGCGAGCCCCGCAATCAACAAGATCGGCCATTTCGGCATTCCGGGCATCAGCATCAGCGCGAGCAAGGCGGAGGCGACGATCAGAGGAATGCGCGGTTCAGACGATAGCTGACGAAATACTTCGGTGCTGAGCTGCTTGTCGGCCGCCGAGCGCGTGACGATGATCCCGGTCGCGATCGAGATGATCAGCGCGGGCAATTGGGTGGCGATCCCGTCGCCGATAGTGAGCAACGTGAAGCGCTGAAGCGCTTCGCTCCAGTCCATTCCCATTTGCGTTACGCCGATGATCCAGCCGGCGAGGATGTTGATCAAAAGGATGATGATCCCCGCAATCGCGTCGCCCTTCACGAACTTCGACGCGCCGTCCATCGCGCCGTAAAAGCTCGCTTCCTTCTCCAACTCCTCGCGGCGCCGGATCGCTTCTTTCTGGTCGATCAGGCCCATATTGAGATCGGCGTCGATGCTCATCTGCTGGCCTGGCATCGAATCGAGCGTGAAGCGCGCGGCGACTTCGGAAACGCGCTGCGCCCCCGACGTGACGACGATGTACTGGACGACGATCAGGATCGAGAAGACCACCAGCCCGACCACGAAATTGCCCTGGACCGCAAACTTGCCGATCGAATTGATAACGTCGCCGGCGTTTCCGCCGGTCAGGATCAACCGCGTCGCCGCCACGTTCAAGGATAAGCGGTACAGCGTCGCGACCAGTAGCAATGACGGGAAGGTCGAGAATTCGACCGGCTTGCCGACATAAAAGGTCAGCAGCAGGATCGACAGCCCGAAGCCGAAATTGACAATGATCGCGAGATCGAGTGCCGCAGGCGGGATCGGCACGAACAGAATGACAAGGATACCGATCGTCGCGAAGACGAGCGCGAGATCCTTCTGGCTCTTGAGCACCTTGCCGAACATCAGCCGCGCATCCCCATCCGTGCGATCGACTGGGCGAGCGTGCGCCCGTCGCCGATCGGAGTCTTGAGCGCGATTTCGAAGATGCGCTGCGCGCGCGCCCCGTCCCCATCGGCGGAGGCGAGCAGCATCGAGGCGAGCGCCGCAGCGAAGCCTTGGCGATCGAGCCGCAGCGCGATTTCGGTGCGGCGGCGGGCTTGCTCGACATCGCCCTCAAGCACTTCGATCACCGCAAGCGAACCCTGCGCTTCGCCGAAAGTGTCGTCGAGCTCGACGGCCTTTTCGAAACGGGCGCGGCCCGCCGCGCGGTCGCCGGCCACAACATAGGCCCAGCCGGCCGCGATCCACGAACCGAGATGATCGCCAAAGAGTTCTGCGCCGCGATCGATCTCGCGCGCGGCCGCAGTCTGATCGCCCGTCAGCAGACGCGCGAGGCCGCGGCCGACCAGCGCGCGCGGCGCGTTGGGATCGCGGGCAAGCGCGGCATCGAAGATCTCGGCGGCGCGTTCGGGCTCGTCCTCGCCGAGCACGAGCGTGCCGAGCGTGATTAACGCCGCGGGATGATCACCGGCCTTGGCGGCAGTTGCCGCAGCGAGGTCGACATCCTCGATATCGATCGCCAGCGTCGAGACCGCCGCATTGAGACCGCGATGATCGGGATGGAGCAGGATCAGCGTACGCGCGCGTTCCTCGGCGCGGTCGAACTGGCCGAGCTGATGAAGCAAGCCAATTTCGAGTTCGGCGGCCTGGGGCAATTCCGCGCTGGTCGCCTCATCAAGCAGCGGCAGCGCGTCTGCGAAACGCTTGTCCATCGCCAGGGACCAGGCGAGATTGAAGCGAATTCCGGTCGCATCGGCACCTTCCGCCATCAAACGTTCAAACCGTTCGGCCGCGCGCGGCCAATCGCGCCGGCGCATCGCAACGAGCCCCGCGAGATGTTGTTCGCGTGGCGGCAGCGGGGCGATGCTCTCGTGCCGCGCCAGCATTGCATCGGCATCGTCGAACCGCTCCTCAACGAACGCCGCATCTGCCGCGTCGGCAAGCAGCACCACGTTTCCGGGATCGACCTCCAGATACGACGCCAGCCGTTCGAAGCGGCTTGGAGCGGTGGTCGCCTGTTCGGTCATGCGCGAGTCTCTCTCAGCTGGGCGACGGCGCGGTCGAGCAAGTCGCCGCCCCCGGGCGTGTCGCCGATGATGCGGACGACGTCGTCGATGATCATTTGCAGTGCGGCGTCGTTGCCGACACCCTCGCCGAATTCTTCGGTAAGAATCCCGCGCACCACCGCGCGGTGGACCTCTTCCTCATTCAGCGTATCGAGCGCGGCCAACGCGGGTACCCGGTCGAGCGGGCGTGCTGCGGTTGCTTCGGCCCGCCCGGCTCGCGATTTGCGCGCGGTCTCGCGATTTTTGGTCGTACGCTGCAATTGCTCGCGCAGCAGCAACAACACTTGGTCGACGTTGCTGATTCTGGTCATCTCAATGCGTCGTCCCGCGACCGAATTGCTCGAGCAGGAACGACGTGGCCGATGCCTCCTCGGCGGGCACTTCGGGTTTGCGTCCGGCGAGTCCGTCGCATTCGGTGATGATCAGCTGCATGTCGCGATTGAGCGGCAAATTGTCTTCGTTGACCGCGATCCCCGCTTCAAGCGCGGCAATTGCCTCCGCGAACTGATCGGCGATCAAATGGCGCAGACCGGTGACGAAATGGGTAAGATAATGCGTGGCCGGAAGCGTATTGAGCGGACCCCAGGTTGTGAGCGCACGCGCCGCCTCGCCTGAGGTCAGCTCGAAAAAGCCGAGCTGGAAACGGGCAAGCGCGAAGTCGGGAGCGAGCGCGACGGCGCGGCTGAGCGATGCATGCGCTTCGATCGGGCGCCCAGATCCGGCGAGCAGCGATCCGCGCAGAAAATGGAGCCTGGCATCTTCCGGATACGCATCAATCATCCGCTCGGCCAGCATCAGCTCGTCGGACGCGTCGGATTGCATCGCCTCGAGCAATTGCACCATCTCGTCGTCGCTGCACAATATCATTGCATTCCTTTCATTGACGATGCCCGATCCGAGCTCGAAGCCGAGCGATTGCGCTAGCGTGAAGCTGCGATACCCGCCCCTTGGAGAGCCCGAGCAGCTGCGCGATGTGGGTGAAACTTACGCCATTCTCGTAATGCTGGCGAATGATCACGCTCTCGCGCTCGGGTAGCTGGCCGATCTCGCGTGTGATCAGCGCCTGCAACTCGCGCCAGGCGAGGCTTTCATAGGCATTGGGACGATGGTCAGCACCATTGCTCGGCTCGATCAGGCTGGTCCCTTCGAGCATGATCCCAATTGCCAACCCGGTTGCGAGATCGGCGAGCGCGCGCAACGGATCGGCGGGTTCCCCAGCGGCACCGAGCGAGCGCGTGCGCTCCTGCTCGACGCGCCGGCGATAGCTGTATTGCGCGTCCATCTCGGTCATTTGCGCGGTACCGTCGGCGATGCTGCCGATGATCCGGCGCCGCGCATAGGCACCGAACGGGATGCCGCGTAGCGGATCGAAACGATCGATCGCGTGGAGCAGCCCTTCATAGGCGAACTGCTCCATATCACCTTGCTCGACGCCATTGCGCGGACGCGCGCGCAAATGCTTGACCGCCAGCGCGCGCGCGAGAAGGCGATAGCGCGAAAAAATCTGCTCGCGGCAGGGCAATTCGCGCTCGAAGCGGAACCTTCGCCAGAGCGAAGCCTCGACCCTTGGCGGCACCAAGAGCAAATCCATGCCGGCGCGCTTCATCGAAAACTGCCGAGCACGCCCTGGAGGATCAAGCTCCACCCGTCGATCAGGACGAACATCAATATCTTGATCGGCAGCGAGATCGTTGCCGGCGGCACCATCATCATGCCGAGCGCGAGCAATATGCTCGACACCACCAGGTCGATCAGCAGAAACGGCAGCAGGATCACGAAGCCGATCGTGAACGATACGCGCAGCTCATTGAGGATGAAGGCGGGGGTGAGCTTGAGAATTTCGACTTGCTCGGGCTTGTCGGGAACGGGGGTCTTGGCGATCGCATAAATCGCTTCGATGTCGCTGTCGCGGGTCTGCCGCAGCATGAAATCGCGCAGCGGTCCGCTGCCCTTGGCCATTGCCTCCTCGACGCCGATCGTGCCCGCGAGCAAGGGTTTCAGCGCGCCGGTATTGAGCGCGTTGAGCGTTGGCGACATGGTGAACGCGGTCAGGAACAAAGCCAGGCTGACCAGCACCGGGTTCGGCGGTGTCTCCGGCATGCCAAACGCGTGGCGGACCATCGACAGCACCACGACGATGCGGATAAAGCTCGTCATGCTCACCAGGATTGCCGGCACGACTGCGAGCAGCGTGAGGATCAGAAAGGTGCGAATGACATCGGTCCCGATCGCCGCTGTCTTGGTGGCGGCGAAGGCGGCGGCGGGGCAGAGCAGGCAGGCGACCGCGACGGCCGCGACGGCGCGCCTCATGCCGGTTCCTCCCCGATCGTCGGCGCATCGCGCAGCACGGTTTGTTGCTGCTGCGCGCACAGGATAAGATAGTCGCGCCCGTCGCAACGCAGCAGGCAGACGTCGGCATGTTGGCTGACGCGGCGTGTCTCGACCACTTCGATGCGTCGCGACGCGACGGGCATCCGCGCGAACAGGCCGCGCAGCGCGGGCAAGTCGATCTTGCCCCCACTCCGCTTGAGCAGCAATGCCGTAAGGGCGGCCAGCATCAGGCACAGGATCAGCGCGGTGATGATCCGAGTCAGCGAAACGTCGACGCCCCCGCCACCGCCGAGCCGACCCGGCTGGGCCAGCACAGGCGAAGACGCCGCCAATGTCGAAACCCCAAGAAGGACGCTCAGTCGGGCCATTGCGCGATCTCGGTCAGTCGAACGCCGAACTTCTCGCCGACCGCGACCAATTCGCCCCGGGCGACCGCGACGCCGTTGAGGCGCAATTCAACCGCGCCGTTCAGCGGAACATCGAGCGCGACGGCTGCACCGGGCTTCAGGGCGGTCAATTCGGCAACGGTCATGCGCGCGCCGCCGAGGAACGCCTCAAGCTCGACAGGGACCGATTCGATCACTTTGCTGCTGAGCGTCGCGGACGTCGGCTTATCGACGATGAGGTCCTTTTCACTCACGATTTCATCCGATCAGGGCTTGTGTGATCTTGAGCGCAGCGCCGTCGTCGCTGACGATGCAGCTCCCGCGCGATGTACAAAGTCCGCCGATCGCAAGTGGCAGGGGCGCATCAAGGGCGCGGTCGAGGACGAGGACGTCGCCGGTCGCCAACTCGGCGAGTTCGGCAATGGTGATCGCCGACCGGCCCAGCAACGCCGATAGCGAGACCGGCAGCGCGCCGAGCGCATGCGCGGGCTTGCCAAGCGGTGCCGGGATCGGGGCGGGTGGCAGCTTTGCCTTCACCAACGCCACGAACAGGTCGGCAGAAAGCTGGAGCGTGAGCACCGGGTTGCGGGCCTGACCCGCTATCTCCAACCGGTGCACCTGTCCGCTGCGCTGGGCACCGCCAGCGGTCCAGCCTTTTTCGGAAAGGCGCAGAAGTACGACGCTGCGACGCTTGAAATCGTCCAAGCATTCGCAACCGACCGATTCGAGCAACGCGCCGTCAGCGGCGGGGCGTTCGCTAACAACCGGCACGCCGAGCACCTGCGCACCGAGCGCGGCGACCCCTGAGGCGGAGATGCCGATCGCCAATCCCTCCTCATGCGTATGCCATTGGGTCTTGCGCAGCTCCGCGCGCGGATCGACGCGGACCAGCGCGCCGGCCGCGCGCATCGCGTCGCCCGCGAACCAGTCGCGCGACCAGGCATCCGCCATGTCCGCGAGGGCGGCGAACATAAGGCGCGGCACGGGCGTGTCTGCGGGCAGCCAAGCGTGGCACGAACGCATCATCCCTGGCCCCGGATCCCGAACAGTTGCTGGATCATGTCGTTCGAGACGCTGACGATCTGCGAGGCCGCCTGGAAGCCGCGCTGGATCAGGATGAGATCGCCGAATTCCTTCGAGAGATCAACATTCGACGCCTCGAGCCGCTTCGACATCACCTTGCCGACGCGCGGGTCGGAGCTGGGAAGATAGGCGTGCTCGCCGGTCCCGTCATAGGCAAAGAGGCCGCCGCTACGCTGGGCGAGCGAGCCGGTATCCCGGAAATCGGCGATCGCGACCGCGCCGAGCTGCGTTTTTTGCTCGTTCGAATAGCCGAGCTCGAGTTCGCCCTTGGCGTTAACCGCGACCGTGGTAACTGCCCCGACGGTGTTGCCGTCGATCGACGCGGCGCGCAGCGTAACGACGTCGCCCGAGGAAAAGGACGTAACCGCGCCCGAGAAATCGAACGCTACGGTGAAGCCATTGCCGCTGTCGGTGAAGGAGAGCGTCTTGGACGTGTCCTCGACCTTGCCGGTGGCGTCAAACGTCAGCGCCGCCGTGCCAATCGCGGTGCCCTTGTCGTCCACTACCGCGACATCCCATTTGCGGTTGGCCGCTGTGTCGCGGGTGAAGGTTGCTTTCCACGTATGAAGCCCGCCCGTCGCGTCATAGACCTTCATGTCGCTCACGGTGAAGCTGGCTGTCGATGAGGAGAGATTGTCCGCGAAGGTAACCTTGGTGGTCTGTTTGGGCGCACTGGTGCGCGACGCATCGATCGAAAGAGCAGTCGGTCGGCCGGACTGGTCGAGCGTCGCGAGCTTCAGATCGGTGCCCTGGAGGACGATGAAGCCTTCCTTGTTGACCTCGAAGTTGCCGGTGCGCGTGTAGAGCAGGTCTTTGCCGTCCATCAGCACGAGGAAGCCGGTGCCATCGACCGCGAGATCCAAGTCGCGGTCGGTCTGGCGCAGTTCGCCCTGCTTCAAGTTGAGCCTGGAATCGCCCATGCCGACGCCGTTGCCGGCGTTGTGGCTATCGACCGTGTAGGACAGGCCGCCATGATCGCCGGTGCCGTAAAAATTCTGGAAACTGACGGTCGAGCCCTTGAATCCCGACGTGTTCAAATTGGTGACGTTGTTGCTGACCGCCTGGAGCCCGCGTGAGTAGGCGTTGAGGCCAGTGAGACCGATATAGATCGAGTTGAACATCGCTTATTCTCCCTGCCGGACTTGGCTGATGCTGGTGATCGAAATGCCGCTGATCGTTTTGCCGTCGCTGGTCTTGATCGTGGCGCGGACGACGCCGTTGTCGAAGGCGATCGCTGTGACCTTCCCCGACAGCGTTGCATTTCCCGCCGGAATATCGACTTGCCGACCAAGCAAACTTGTCGCCTGACTGGTCGCCTGCGCCGAAACCAGCGTCTGGAGACGGTCGTTAGTGGTCTGGCCCTGCTGGATTTGCGAGAATTGCGCGAGCTGCGAGACGAACTGGAAATTGTCCATCGGCTTGAGCGGATCCTGATAGGTCAACTGGGTCAGGATGATTTTGAGCAGCGCATCGAAACCGAGGCCGAAGGCGCTGGTCGCGGCCTGGCTCGTTCCGGCGTTTTGCGCGGTGGTCGTGCTCTCGGGAACCACTGACCCGATCTGTGCCAAGGCGGTCATTTCGGTCTCTCCTGTGATGGCGCGCGCCAGGGCGCGCTAAGTCGGATGCTTCGCGCCGAGCGCCCGTGACGCGCGAGCAGCGCGCTGATTTCGTCGTGCAGCCGCACGCGTTCGGCGGCGTCGAGTCCTTCGACGCGGGCGGCGACGTGGAGGCCCTGTTCCAGCTCGCGAATCGCCACTTGGACGGGCGCGCGCGCGCCGGGCTCACGCATCGCGAACCGGCGCGGCAATGGACGCGCCGCCTCGACTTCGGCGTCGCCATCTATGGCGATTCCCGGTGTCGGCAAAGGCGTAGCAAGCGGTCCCGGCGGCAGACGGTTCGCATGAGAAAGGATTGCGGCGGAGGGGGCGCCGATTGGCATGGGCGATCTTGATATCGTGCCGCCCGCTGCCGACGGCAGTGCGGTGCCCAGTACGATGCCTGGCCGAAGCGCCGAAGTCACCGCAGCCGACGGGATGCCGGGTTCGGCTTGGGCATGCGCTGCGTCGGCGCTCACCACATCGCTCAAGGGCGCATCGACGCTGGCACCGAAGAATCCGTCTTGGTTGAAGATGCGGGCTGCGGGCTGTGGCCGATCCGTGCGGGGAGCCTCGTCTGCACCGGTCGGATCGGTCAGGCCTGCCTGGAGCGGGGTCTGCTCCGGTGCTTCGACGGGCGGCTGCGCGGGGCTTTGGATTGCTGCGACGGGTTCTCTTTCGATGTCGACGATGTTGACCACCGCCGGCCCATGATCGAGCGTCGGCGGGCCGGGGATGCGCGGTGTCGGCACTGCGGCAGCGGCGGCCGTCAGGATTTCGGCGAAGCTATCGCCCTCGCCGATTGGATCGGGTTTGGCATTGGCAGGGTCGACGGGTTTCGTCGGGGCGGGCTGCGGCGGGAGCGGGGCGATCATCGGCGGGTCCAGTCGAAGCAGATACGATCGGCGAGCGTTTCCAGAGCGCGCTCCTCACGGTCGCGGGCGGCACCACGGCGGCTTGCGGCAAATGCATCATCGGCCTGACGACACCGTGCGGTGCCGAGCTGCCATGCTGCTTGGCTCGCTGTGCGTTGCTCGGTCATGATCGCGACACGCTCGTGCGTCTCCCTCGCGCTGTCCGCTCTTGCGCGCAGCTCGCTTCCCAACGCACTGGCTAGCTCGGGATGAAAGCCGCCGGTCGCGAGCTGTGCTTGCCACGTTGCGGCCGCCGCGATCGTCGCTTCGTCGGCGCGTCGCCCGTCCTCTTGCGCTTCGCGCTCGCGCTGGCCAGCAAGCAACAACGCGTGACGGGCGGCATCGCGCTCGGCGGCGCGGATCGTCGCGATTTTGGCGAGCGCACGCTGGCGGCGGGGATCATGCATGGCGCGGCTCCGCCGGGACTGCGGCGCGCAGTGCGCCGATCGTCCGGTCGAACGGCACCGCTTCGTCCTGGCCCTGCTGAAGAAACCCCATCAGCGCCCCGCGCGCGGCGATCGCGCGGTCGATCTCGGGGCTGGCACCGCTTTTGTACACGCCGCTTTCGATCATCACGCGCGCTTCTTCGTGTACCCCAAGCAACGCGATCGCCGCGCGGGCGGCGGCGGCGTGGGGCTTGTCGATCAACTTCGCGGCTTGCCGACTGATGCTGCGCGATACGTCGATCGCCGGAAAGTGGCCGCGCTCGGCGAGGCTACGCGAGAGAATGATATGGCCGTCGAGCAGCGACTTCATCACTTCGACGATCGGATCATCGACATCGTCGGTCTCGCTGAGCACGGTCATGATCGCGGTGATCGACCCGGCCGATCGCGTCGCGCCGCAGCGTTCGACGAGGCGAGGCAGCGCGCTGAACACATTTGGGGTATAGGCGCGCACCGTCGGCGGCTCGCCTGCGGCCAAGCCGATCTCGCGCAGCGCCATCGCCAGTCGCGTGACCGAATCGACCACGAACAGCACATGATCGCCCTGGTCACGCCAAAATTCGGCAAGGCAGAGCGCCGCGTTGGCGGCGCGCGCGCGCAGCGCCGCCGACTCGTCCGATGTGGCGGCGACGAGCGTGAATTTCTCCGCGTCGGGCCGGGCGGCGAGCTGCGTCCAGATTCCCTCGACTTCGCGGCCGCGCTCGCCGACCAGGCAGATCACGCAGCGGTCGCAGTCGATTTGCGCGGCGAGCTGCTCGAGCAAGCTGGTCTTGCCGACCCCGCTCGCGGCGAAGATGCCGATGCGTTGGCCCTCACCAAGCGTCAGGAGCCCGTCGATCGCACGCAGGCCGGTGACGACGCGGCGTTGCGGCGTGGCGCGATCAAGTGGGCGTGGGACGCTGCCGGCGAGTGCAACGGTGCATTCGGGAACGATGGGTGCGCCGCCGTCGATCGGTCGGCCAAGCGCATCGACCGCGCGACCGGCAAACGCCTCGCCCACCGCCACGCCGCCACCGCGTGACGATCCGCAGACGCGTGCGCCGGGATGGACGGGGCGTTGCTGCTCGAGTGGGACAAGGATCAGGCCAGCCTCGTCGACCGCAGCGACTTCGGCGAGTATTGGCACCCGCCCGATTTCGACCTCTTCACCGATTTCGCAAAGATCGCCAACGGTGCAGGCTGGCCCCGTCGCTTCGAAATGCCCCTGTGACACTTTCCGAATGAAGCCATAAGCGCGAACGATTTCGGCATTGTCGATCTGCGCCAGGAAGCGATGCTGCATCATGCCGTCATCTCTTCGAGCAGCTTCGACAGCGTATTCCATTGCCCGCGCGCGTCGAGGTCGATCTGGCCGAGCTTGCAGGCGAAGCGCGCGGCACCGGCGCGAAGCTCAGGATCGATCGCGGCGCACAGGTCGGTACCCGATAGTGCCGCAACGGCTTCGCCATTGGTGAAATCGGCAGGGCTAACATGCACTGCGACGATCCGCGACCGGCGCAGGGTCGCGAGCTGGCGCGTCAGCATCGCCTCGACCATCGGCGACCAATCCTCGACTGCGCCGAACATTTTGTCGAGCGCTGCGCGCGCGATTTGCGGGGCAAGGGCTTCGACGGCGGCGAGCTCGTTATCGAACCTTTTGCTGGCGGCGCTCAGCCCGGCGCGCAGCGCGTCTAGCCGATCCGCCTCGCGGCTCTCAGCCGCAGCCAAACCAGCGGCCTCGCCTGCCTCGCGCGCTTCGGCGACGGCGGTGGCGGTATCGTCTTGCGCCTTGGCCAAGGTTTCGCGGAGTTCGCTGATCGAAGCCTCGAGACGGGCGATCTTGGTGTCGCGCGGATCGGTCCGGGCGGGGGGCAGGGGCTTGGCGGTCGCCACGGCGGCGAAACTGCGCACGGTCGCGGCGTTCCCGGATTTGATCAGCCCGCTCACGATTTTGTCCGAAATCGCGCGGCTAGCGCGTCGAACAACGACCCTTGGGACGCGGGCATCGGTGAGCCATGGGCGGCGATCGCCCGCGTGAGGGCACCACGCCCTGCGGCGGTAAGCGCGGCATCGTTGGCGACGCGGTCGGCGATGTCGGGCGACCAAGGGGATGTTGGGCGCGGCGGCGGCGCGCCCCGCAACTTGGCCCGGATTTGCGCCCGTTCGCGCGCGCTCAGCTTAGCGAGCACGGCCTTGCGGTCTCCGGCGGGCAACATTCGTAGCTGATCGAGCAGCGTATCGAGCCGGGCCTCAGGCAACAGCATCTTGATCCTCAAGATTAAGTTGGCGTCGCAGCCGTGCGGCGAAGGCATCATGATCGCTATCGTCGAGCCGAGCAGTCCCCGCGCGGCGCACGCGCCATCCGACGAACAGTACAAGAACAAGCCCAAGCGCCAGCCACGCCCACAGCCCGGATGTTCCGAACTCGGCGGAGGCAATCTGGGGTCCGGGCGATGCCGTTGCGACCGGTGTCGGAGCCACGACGACAGGTGGCGCTGTCATCGGGAACGCGTCGACCGGGCCGGTCTCGAACGCCAGACTGTCACCTTGCGCGTCGCTGAGCGCGGTCGCCTGATACACCGCGGCCCGCACCACGTCCTGGTCATCGGTGCCGAGCGCGGTTTCGCTGACGAACAGCAAGCGCAGGCGGAAATTGCGCGCGGTCCCCTCACCCGAGGGTATCCAGCCCGCGCTTGCGGCGGCGGCCGGATCAGATGGCGCGGCGCCTTCACCGATCGGCAGCGCGAGCACGCGCAGCGTGAACTTCAACCCTGGCATTTGCCGCTCGATCGCGCCGCGCGCGCGGGCACGATAATAACCCTCGACCGCCGCTTTCTCCTCCAGATCGGGCGAACGTTCGGCTGCGGATTCCACCGCCACCGCCGGGCTGATCACGCGCCCGCCCGAATCGAGCACCACCACTTTGCTTTCCGGCAGATCAGGCACTGCGGCGGCGACCAGCCGCTGGATCCCCGCGACGCGTGCGGCATCGGCGATCTGACCCGGCTTCATCGCCACCGTCACCGCCGCCTTGGGTTCGGAGCGGTCCGCGCGGAACAAGGTGCGCTCGGGCAAGGCGAGATGCACGCGTGCGCTCTCGACGCCGTCTTCCTGGATGATCGTGCGCACCAGCTCGCCTTGCAGCGCGCGCTGATAATTGATCTTCTGGGCGAAGTTGGTGAGGCCCATGTCGGATTTGTTGAAGAGTTCGAACCCGATCTCGCCGCGCGCCGCCGCATCCGATCCGGCGATTGCGACCTGCGTGGCGTCGGCTTGGCTCTCGGGCACCAGAATGGTCGCGCCGCCGTCGGCGACCCGATACGGCGTGCCGCGCTTGTCGAGTTCGGCGACGATCGGCGCAGCCTCCCCTGGGCGCATGCCCTGAACGAGCACGGTGTACGTGGGACGCAGGAACAGGAAATAGCCGAGTGCGAGAAGCCCCACCACTACGGCGAACACCACTCCAAGCATGAGCCATTGGCTGCGCGGCGCACGTTCCACCAAGCGCTCGCTCACAGCGGCATATTCATCAGTTCGCGGAAGCTTTCGGTCAGCCGCGTGCGAATTTGCATCGTCAGCTCGACCGCCATCTTGGCATCGGCGAGCGCCATCGTCACCTGGTGGACGGGCACCGAATCGTCGACTGCGAATTGCTGGACGAGCTTGTCGGCGGTGGCGATTTTCTCGTCGACGCCGCGTAGCCCGGTCATCAACACATCGGCGAAGCTGGCATGGCTCGCTTGCGTAGCGCTTGCGGTCGCCACTTCGCCCAGCCGCATCGCCATCGGCGCTTGACCAGTCGCGCCGACGGCGGAGATCGCTTCCACCCCGGTCACGACTGACGCCCCAGTTGCGCGGCGCGGGCATACATTTGCTGCGCGATCGAGAGCGCAGTGAGGTTGGCCTCGTAGACGCGCGACGTGCGGATCAGCAACGTCATCTCGGCGGCGTGGTCGATCTCGGGATACGAGACGAAACCCTGCACATCGGCATCGGGATGGCCGGGCTCATAGACTCGGCGCGTGCCGGCCCCCGCGACCGGCTCAAGCCCCATCACTTCAACGCCTGCGGGCCGGTTCGCCGCTGCGCCGCGCTGGACGAAGCTGGAGAAGGTGCTTTGCGGGCCCGACAGCAAGCGCATCGCGTGATAGGGCGCGCCGGACGCGGTGCGCGTCGTGTTCATGTTGGCGAGGTTCTGCGCAATCACTTGGAGGCGCTGCCACTCGACGTCGAGCCCGGTGCGGCTGATCTGGATGGCGTCCATCTCAGCGGCCTCCCTGTATAACGGCGTTCATCAGCGCGCCGCGGCTTTCGAGCACGGTAATCAGCGCGCCGTAGCGCATTGCCGTCTGCGAAGCGGTGGCGACTTCAAGATCGAGCCGCATTTCGCTGCCGAACGCCGGGATCGGTTCGAATTCGGTCTGCGGGGTCACTTGCGCGATCGCCTCGGGCCCCTTGGCCAGTGCCGTTCGCAAGCTGTCTTCGAAGGTGACGCGGACCGGGCGGTACCGTTCCGAATTGCCGTTGGCGATGTTCTGCGCAGTCGCCGCCTGCCGGGCGCTGAGCCCGTCAAGCGCCTTGGCGATGACAATGGAAGTTATGCTTGGCATGGGGCTCCGTCCTACTGAACGACGATGTCAGCGTGCAGCGCGCCAGCCGCGCGGATCGCCTGGAGAATCGAGATCGTCCGCCGCGTGTCGACGCGCGCATGCGACAGCGCCCGGAAGAGATCGGCGACCGAGGTGTTCGGGAAAGTGAAGGTGCGGTCACCGCTGCCTTGATCGACTTCGAGCCTGGTGTTGGTCACCACCAGGCTGCGCACATCACTTGCAAAGCCAGAATAGAAATTGGGCTGCGACGCGGTATTCTGTTGGGTGATTGTGACCTTGATGTCGCCCTGCGCGATCGACACGCTCGAAAGCATAACGCCGCCGCCGGCGACAACGGTGCCGGAGCGTTCGTTGATTACGATCCGCGGCATTGTATCGGGCTCGACCATCAGATTCTCGATCCGGGCGACGAAACCGGTGATCTCGGCCGGCGTACCGCCGAAGCGGATGCGAACCTCGTCGGCACCCTTGGCCCAGGCGGCTTGATAACCAATCCGCTCGCTGATCCGCTCGGCGATGCGCTGCGCGGTCGAGAAGCTCGGATCCTTGAGCAGAAAGGCGATTTCGCCATCGGCGCCGATCAGCGTGGACTCGACCGCCGTCTCGATCGTCGCGCCCGACTGCAGGATTGCGCTCGTCGGATAGTTGCGTTGCTGCTGGTTGAGGTCGCTTTCGAAATGCGATCCGCCAACCAATAGGGGGCCCTGCGCCAGCGCGTAGGTCCGTTGGTCGGGGCCGAGCATCGGCGTCATGATCAGCGTCCCGCCGGCGAGGCTACGCGCATCGCCAATCGATGACACGGTCGCATCGATCCGGTCGCCGACATTGGCCGAGGCGGGGAGGGACGCCGTCACCATCACCACGGCGACGTTGCGACTGCTGATCTGGTCCTCGGTCACCGATGTGCCGAGCCGAATGAGCACGTTGCGCAGCGCCAGGCGCGTGACTTCGCTGCGCCGCGTGTCGCCCGATCCGGCGAGTCCGGTCACGATACCGTAGCCGATCAGCGAATTCTCGCGCCAGCCGCCGAAATGGCCGAGACCCTTGAGCGGCACCTGCTGCGCGAATGCCGGAAGCGGCGCGGCGAGGAGCAGCGCTACCGCGAGAGTTTGTCCCAAGATGCGCATCAGCCGAGCCCCAGGAAGCCGAAGATCCGGTTGATCAGCCCCGGCTTGGCGCTGCGCGATACGAAGCCCTTGCCGTTATAATCGATCTCGGCGTCGGCGATCCGGCTCGACAGCACCGAATTGTCGGCGCGGATGTCAGCCTGGCGGACGCGACCGCGGACGCCGATCGTGGTGTTTTCGCCGTTCACGTGCATCCGTTGGTCCCCGACGATACGGAAATCGCCGTTGGGCAATTTCTCGGCGATCGTGACGCTAAGCTGCGCAACCAGCCGCTCACTGCGGCGGACTTCGCCTTTGCCCGAATAGCCGCCCCCAAACGTCAGCTGGCCGCCCTCGTCGATTGATCCGGCGCGCAAATTGCCGTTAACGGTGGTCGCCTTGTTCGAATTGTTCTGCGTCGAGTTCGAGCTTTCGGCGGCCTGCTGGATTATCACGGTGATGCTGTCGCCGACGTTGGCCGCGCGGCGGTCGGCCGCCATCGATGCCCAATTGTCGCCTTGGTAAAGTGTCTGCGTCGCCGCGGGCGTCGCTGCCATCAGCGCGAGGGCGGCAAGAACGGCGCTCTTCATCGGGAAAGTTCCAGCGCCAGCGGCGCGGCGAACACCTTGCCTTCAGAATCGCGTACGAAAACGCGCCCGCCCGAGCGACCCGACTGCATCGCAACCACAGTGCGCTCGATCGTCACCGGCCCAGCGATGGAGCGGAGCGTCAGTCGGTCGCCCTTCTTCACGCTAAGATCAGCCAGCGGCAGGACATGCCCGAGATAAGCGCCAGCGGAGACCGCCGCCAAGGTCACCGGGACTTCGCTGCCGCGATCGTAACGTAGCGGCGCGCGCGGCGCGTCGGGCTGGCACGCGACCGGCGATAGATCCGCAGCCGATAGCGCGGCACCCGCCTGCAAGTCGCGCGCCGCTGCGAAACAATTCGGGCCGACCGCGGCCATTGCAAGAAATGCCCCCACGATCATTTGATCAGCGCCGCAGGCCGTTGGCGATCGCCATCAATTGATCCGCAGCCTGGACGATCTGGGCATTTGCGGCATAGGCGCGCTGCACCAGCATCAGGCGTACCATCTCGTCGGTCAGCGTGACGTTCGATTGCTCGATCGCGCCCTGGACGAGCAACCCGGTGCCATCTTCCCCCGGCACCGCATCGGTCAATGGCGCTCCGCCCTCGCGGATCCGGTAGAGTCCGCCATCGAGCCGATCGACGCCGCCCGGATCGTCGAACTTGACGAGTTGAATCTGGCCAAGCTCGACGGGATCGCTACGATCAGACACCGTCGCCCGGACGATGCCGTCGCTACCGATCTGGATCGCGGTCGCATCGGTCGGTACGGTGATCGCCGCGCGCAGCGCCAGACCGCGCGAAGTGCCGAGCATCCCATCCTCATTCACCTTGAGCGTGCCGCCACGCCATAACAGCGTTTGGCCGCCCGGCCCCATCAGCTCGATGAAGCCGTGACCATCGATCGCAAGATCCATCGGTTGGCCAGTATGGTTAAGCTCGCCTTGCTCGTTGAGCATGAACTGCGCATCGAGTGTCACACCGGCGGCAACGCTGGTCGTTTGCGCTTGCGTTGCGGTCGCAGCGTCAGTGTCGCTGCGCGCCGCGACCATATCCGAAAAGCGCATCTGCGACCGCTTGAACGCGGGCGTGTTAACATTGGCGATATTGTTTGCGATGCCGTCCAGCGCCCGCTGCTGCGCCTGGAGTCCGACTGCGCCGACATAGAATGCGTCGCTCATTTGCCGCTCTGGCCCAAGGTCTGGAGCGCGCGCCCAAGCAGATCGTCATAGATCTGTACTAGTCGGGCGCCGCTCTCGGACTGGCGGAGCGCAGTCATCATCGTTACCATTTCGTCGCCAATCGCGACGTTCGAATTCTCAACCATGCCTTGTCGCAAGACGGCATCTGGAACCACGTCCATCGCCCCACCGGGCAGTGTGAAAGCGGTTTCGCCGACCGGCTGAAGCGCCGCCGGATCGGCCGCCGCGAACACCGCGAGCCGCGCCACCGGAACGCCGCTGTCGAGTACGGTCCCATCCTGAAGGATCGAGACCTCCGCGCTGCCAAGAACCAAGTCACCGCCACCCGCTTGCTGAAGCACATACCCTTGCGGGCTAACGACAGTGCCGTCGGCAGCTCTGCTGAACTGGCCCTGACGCGAATAGACCATGCCCTGGATTGCTCGAAGTTGAAAAAAGCCCGCGCCGTCAATCGCGATATCGAGCGGATTGGCGCTCGCGCTCAGCGTTCCCTGTGAAAAATCACGGCGCACTCCAATTTGCTGCCAAATCTTGTCTTGTACTGAATTTAAGACTTTCGAGAAACCGATGTTTCGTTTGAAGCCGGGCGTCGATATATTTGACACATTGCGAGCTGTAACTTCAAGACGACTTTCAGATGCGCCTAATATCGCTGAGGCAGAATCGATTAACCCTGACATTTCCGGCCCAGCTCCTGATGTCCCATAATGAAACAGATTCTTCCGATATCCGTCAAGTATGAAATTTACTTATCGTTTTGGTAAAGCGGTGATTCGTGCTCATGGTACCGGAATCATCGCAATTCCGTGCCTTTTTTTGTATGCGATCTCCACTTTCGGCTGAAAGCAAAACAACCAAAATAGTGCAAACAGATATTTCAAGCACTTTGCGACGAAACGTTGAGCCCGACTCGCATGGCTACGGCGGCCGATCAGCGCAGCTTTCGATGGCCAGTGCGGCACCGCTGAGTCTATCGAACTCAGTATCGGGCGCGCTGTGCGCGTCATTGATCGTCGGAAACGAAGATAATCTCTGATCCGGGCCTAAACTGTTGGTCAAATCCCCCGAACTGGTTGCGTGACAAGCGTCGAGTGCGGCGCATCGAGCAAGGGGACTAGCAGCATGGTTGGGATCTTCACCGGGAGCGGTACGGGTTTCGAGCGTGGTTCGGGGTCAGTTCTGGGCGGGGCTGGGCTGCTGGGCAGCGCGGCGCAGGGACGTGGCGGCGAGGGTGTTTTCGTCAATGCGGCGAACGGGAACCTGCTGCTCAATCGCCAGGACGAGTTCCTCGTCGGGCTCGGGCCGGATGCCGCGATCGGGCGCACCTACAATAGTCAGGCGACGCTCGCCGACGACAATAACGACAGATGGCGACAGAGCACCGATCGTCGCGTCTTCGGGCTCAGCGGCAGCACCGTGCGTCGCGTATCGGCGGACGGCAGCGACATTACCTATAGCTGGAACGGGAGCGCCTATGTCGCAACCGATGGCGCGGGCGCCTATGACAAGATCGTCAAAGTTGGCAACCAGTGGATCTGGACCGACGGCGACACCCAGAAGGTTGAAAAATATGATGATCTGAACGGCGGCCGCATCGTCTGGGAAGGTGATACCGACGGCAACGCCATCAGCTACACTTATACGGGAGACAAGCTCGACAAGGCGACGACCGCCGATGGGGCGTGGATGCAATATGCCTGGTCGGGCAACAATATCTCGCGCATCGTCACGGGGTTCACGAACCTTGCCAATGGCGCCGCGACCACACTGACTCGGACTTGGTATGAATATACCGGCTCGCTGCTGACCAAGGTTTATACCGACCTGACGCCCGGCGACAATGTTCAGCCGAGCAACGCTGACGCCTATTGGACGAGCTATTCCTATGATGGCGCCGGGCGCGTCAGCGGGATCACGCAGAAGGACGGGTCCAGCATCACCGTCGCCTATGACGGGTCGGGGCGGGTGATATCGCTGACCCAGGCGGCGACCGGCAGCACTTCGCGCGTCACGACGCTGGCCTATACTACCGAGTACACCAGCGTTACCGATCCTTCGGGCCAGGTAACGCGTCTCTATAGTGACGCCGCGGGCAATCTGACCAAGATCATTGCCCCCGCCGCTTTTGCCGGTGCCGCGCCGCAGATCGTGCAGTTCGGCTATAACGGCAATGGCGACGTCACCAGCACCACCGATGCGCTGGGGGCGAGTTCGGTTTTCAGCTTCGATAGCAACGGCAACATCGTCACCGCCACCGACCGGCTCGGCGCGACGCTAGGCCAAGTCGTGTCGCGCACCTATGGCACCAAGAACGAGCTCACCAGCGAGACCCGCACCGCGAGCGACGCAAGCGGTGCGGCGGTGAGCATCACCACGCGCTTCGCCTATGACGGCGAGAATCACTTGCGCTATTCCGTCAGCGGCGAAGGCAGGGTGACCGAATATCGCTACACGGCGGCGGGGCTGCTTCAGTTTACGATCGCCTATCCCGAACAGAGCTATGCGATCGGATCGGGCACGCTGAGCGAAGCGACCATGGACGCATGGCGCGATTCGATCGCCGATCGTCAGTCCACCCAGATCACCACCAACAGCTACGATGCGCGCGGCAATCTCACCGCGACGCTCGCTTATGGCTATGCCACCACCGGCGGCGCGGCCTCGACCGCCGAGGGGTACAGCCGCACCTATTACACCTACGATCAGGCCGGCCGATTGCTCTCGAGCAACAACGAGAACCAGATTGCCCAGACCTATGTCTATGATGGCATGGGTCGGTTGACCGCCTCGACCGACGTCAATGGCGGCACCACCAGCTTTGTGTTCAACGATACCGCGACCACCACAACGGTGACGCTCGCCTCGGGTTATGTCACGGTCAGCACCTATAATCTGGCCGGTGACGTGATCAACCAGACCGATAGCGGCAGCTATGTTCAGGGCGGCACTTCGGCCAATCAATATGACAAGCTCGGTCGACTGCGCATCGCCACCGATGCCGTCGGGTTCAATCGTTACTATGCCTATGACAAAGCGGGGCGATTGATCGCCGAGGTCAATCAGTTTGGCGACATGGTCGAGTATCGCTACGACGCCAATAATCGGCTGATCGCGACCGCGCGCTATGCGACGCGGCTGACCAGCGGCCAGCTCGCCATCATTCAGAATCCCGACAGCGTGTTCGATCCTGCCGCGATCCGCCCGGCCGATCACCCCTATGACGTGTGGAGCTGGACGGTTTACGACGGCGAGGGCCGCACGCTCGCGACTGTCGACGGCGACGGCAGCTACCATCGCATGAGCTATGACAAAGCCGGCCAGCTCCAGAGCAGCGCGGGTTCGACGACCAAGCTCACCGCAGCGCAAATTGCTGGCTTCAAAACCGTTGCGCCGACGATCGCCAACATACCGACCCCTGGAGCCAGCGAGCCCGTCGCGCGCTATTTCTACGACCGTGATGGCCAGTCGATCGGAGCGCTCGATGCCGAAGGTTTCCTGACGCGCACCCAATATGACAGTGCCGGGCAGAAGATCGCCGAGATCGGCTATTTCAATGCTGCGGCAAGCGGGATCCGCGCAACCGGTACCTTCAACGATCTCCTCGCGAGCGTCGGGACGAGCGCCAACGATCGCGTGGCGCGCTACGTCTATGACGGTCAGGGCTTGTTGCGCTACTCGGTCGATGGACTCAACCAGGTCACCAGCTACGGCTATGATAGTGCCGGGCTCCAGGTCAGCGCCACGCGCTATGCTGCGGCGATCACCGCCACCGGCGATTATACGTACGACAACGTCAAGGCGCTGGTCGCGCCTTTGGTATCGAATAGCGCGAACCGGACCAGCTGGACCGTGCGCGATTCCGCCGGCCGGGTGGGGTATGCGATCGATGCCGATGGTGGGGTGACCGGTTTCACCTACGACAATCGCGGTCAGGCGATCCGCTCGGTACAATATGCCGCCAAATACGTCGCGACGACGCTCCCGGCCTTTGCGTCGGTCGACGGCTGGTCGGGCGGCAATGCCGGTGGCGCGGCCGATCGGATCACGCGCACCTGGTACACCGCACGGGGCGAGGCCCGCTATACCGTTGATGCCGAAGGCTATGTCTCCCGCGTCGATTACAACGCGACGGGGCAGGTCACCGCGAAATACACTTGGGACAATAAGATCACCGTCTCCAACGCCACGACGATCGGTCAGGTCGATGCGTGGTCGAGCGCGTCGGGCACCTATGTCGGTCGCACCTTCAGCTATCACCCCAACGGCACGCTTTATGTTGAATATGACGCTTACGGCGTGATGACGCTCTATGACTATTACGCGACCGGCCAAGTCGCCGCCCGCTACGACGCATATGGCACCGCCGATCAGTCGCTGACCCTCTATGCCTATGATGGTGCCGGTCGCCTCAGCACCGAAATCCGGGCCTATGCCACACCCGAGCAATCGGTCACGACCTTCGCCTATGACGGGCTCGGCAACCGCGTCACGATGGTCGATCCGCGTAACATCGCCACCACCTTTACCTATGATAAAGTCGGTCAGCTCAAGACGCGCACGGACGGTGCCGCAGGCGTAACCAGCTACGAGTACAACGCGTTCGGCGAGGCATGGAAAGTCACCGATCCGCGCGGCTTTTCGACCTATAGCTGGACCGACAAGCTCGGCCGCGTGACGCATGTACGCAACGCCGCCGACGGGCTCGCCCAGACCAGTTATACCGTGTTCGGCGACGTTGCTTCGGTTACCCAGTGGTTCAACCCGGTTACTGGCGCCGCCGCGATGGGGACGCCGCCCTCGGTCGGGGCCACGCCCGGCGAGGACGCCACGACGAGCTTCGCCTATGACAAGCTTGGCCGCGTGGCGTCCACCACTGACGCGCTCGGCTTCTACGAATCCTACGGCTATGACGCGTTCGGCAACCGCACTTCGGTCACGGCCAAGTCGGCTACCGGTACGATCGGGGCAGGGCTTACCACGACCTACACCTTCGATCGCCGCGGCCAGCTGCTGACCGAAACGCTCCCGGTCCCGACCTATGACAGCGCCGGCAACGTAGTCAGCGCCGCCATCGTATCGCGTTACGAATATGATGCCCGTGGCAATCGTACCAAAAACGTGGAGGCGGACAATCTCGCCGCTCGCCGCACCACGACCTATGTGTACGACAAGAACAACCGGTTGATCGAGACACGTGGCGATGCCGTTAGCGTCATTGGCGATGATCTCGTCACCAGTTCGAGCGTCACGCCGATCGAATACATTAAATATGATGCACGCGGGAACATTGTCGAGACGACCGATGCCGGCGGCGCGCGGATGCTCACTTACTATGACGACCTCAATCGCAAGAAGGTCGAGATCGCTCAGACATCGGCCACCGAGAACCGCTATTCCAGCTTCACCTACGACGCCAATGGCAATGTAACGCTCGCGCGGGTCTATGCCGGATCGGTGGCGCTGCCGGGGACGGTCAGCACGACCCCGCCCGCACCGCCATCGGGGGGCTATCGGGAGAGCAGCTTCACCTATGACGCGCTCAACCGCCAGGCCACCAGCCAAGTTAGCGCAGTTGTTACCGGGAGCTATGCCACCGGCTACGCTGCGGCCAATTTGGTCACCACGTCGCAGTACGACGCCAATGGCAACGTCATCAAGCTGACCGATCCCAATGGCGGGATCACGTATGTCTGGTACGACGCGCTGTCACGCAAGACCGCACAAGTCGACGCCGAGGGCGCGCTGACCACCTGGACCTATGATCCCGACGGCAATGTGACGGCGGAGATGCGCTTCGCCAATCGCATCAACACGCAGGGTGGGTCGCAGGTCTCGCTCGCGACGCTGGTGACGACGCCGCAAGCGAGCGCGGTGCCCGCGCTGATCGCCTCGGCCTGGTATAATGACGATGATCGCTACACCACCTACACCTACGACAAGGCGGGCAATCGGCTGAGCGAAACACGTTACAGCCTGCGCGAGGTGCTGGCGTCGGGAAGCGCGACGCCGACGACCGGCTACACCGCTGCCACCGTCAGCTATCTCTACAACGGCCTTGGCCAGGTCGTGCGCAAGACCGAGGCGACGCTCGATCAGATCAATTATAGCTATGACGGTGCCGGTCGGCTGATCACCGAGGCGCGCGCGGCGTTCGTCGATTTCAACGGCCAGAGCGTCACGCCCACGACACAATATCTGTACGACGGCTTGGGCAATCTTTCCCGCACGGTCCAGGCCGGTGCCACCGGCGCGGCGGCGCGCGTAACGACCTATAGCTATGGCGCGGGCGGGCGGCTCGCGAGCATGACCGACGCGGCGGGCTTCACGCGCTCCTATGCGTATGACACCATGGGTCGGGTCAAGAAGGAGTCCTATACACGCGCCACTGCCGCAGGGGGTAGCGCCACCGATGCGATCGCCACGCGCTACGATCTCGCGGGGCGCAAAATCTACCAGGGGGCGGCGACGTGGAACGGTTCGAGCTTCGCGATGCTCGACTATACCCAAACCGTGTTTAACGGTTTCGGCGACGTCTGGAAGTCCGGCGTTAACGGCCAGCTTCAGACCGAGAACGTCTATGACAATGCCGGACGTTTGACCGCGACCACCGCCAGCGACGGCGTGTGGAAATTCTTTGGCTACGACAGGAACGGCAATCAGACCGTCGCGATTACCTCGGCGGGCACCAGCCTGACGGGTCAGTCCTTTACCGGGGCGCTTTCGCTGGTCGGGTCGTCTACGGTTAACGCCACCTACACCAGTTATGACAAGCGCAATTCGGCGGTTCAGGTGATCGAGGAAGGCCGCCAGATCAGCGCGGCCACGACCGATCAGTTCGTCACCAGCCGCGCCTATAACGCTTTTGGCGAAGTCGCGAGCGAGACCAACGCGCTGGGCGCGACGATCAACTATTCGTACAACAATATGGGCAAGCTCGTGAAGGTCGAGAACCCGACCGTCTCGATCACGGCCGAAGATGGCGGCCAACAGAACGTCCGGCCCACCGAAATCTATTATTACGACGTCAGCGGGCGCATGACGGGGAGCCGCACCGCCAACGGCGCGCTGACGCGGCAGACCTTGCTGGCCGGCACTGGCTATGGCGGCGGAGCCGCGCTCACGGTCGCCTCCTACGCTCCCGATGGCGGCACCGTGACCAACGCCTATGACATTCATGGCGATATCCGCAGTGTGACCGATCAGGTCGGCCGGGTAACCACCCAGACCTTCGATGCGATGGGCCGTCTCACGGGAACCGCGCGGTATGGCGGGCTGGTCGAGGGGTACGCCTATGATGGCCTCGGCCAACGTATCCAGGCGTGGAACAACCAGTTTCAGTCCCCAATCTACGGCCCGCCAGAACAAGTGTGGGTCGAGGATCCGCCGGTCTGGAACCAGTATGACTATTGTTGGGAATATGGCGGCGGCCATTATGAATGGCAGACCCCGGTCATTGGCTATGCCCCCGAAAAGGCGCTTACCGAATATGATGCGCAGGGCCGGGTCACCAGCCAGCTCGCGTTCGGCGGGGATCTGACAACGGTCAGCTATGCGTGGAATGCGGGCATCGCCACCAGCGGCCTCGGCACGTTCGGCGGCTGGACCAAGACCACGACCTTCGCCAATGCCAAGACCTCGGTTGAAAGCAGCGACGTGTCCGGTCGGACGACCGCCAAGAACGATATGGGCGGCCATGTCTGGTCCTATACATACGACATTGCCGGGCGCCTGACCGCTGCGGGCACGGGCGGCGTTGCGACCAACTATCTCTACTTCAACACCGGCCAGCTTTCGTCGACGATCGTCGGCACACTGACGCCGAGCGTCAACACCAATTGGACGCGCACGGTCGCGACCTATAGTTACGACAAAGTCGGCCAGAAATTGACCGAGCAGACCAACGATGAGTCCGGCGTCTACACCCCGGGGTATTGGCAGGAGGAGTATGACCCTTATTACGGCTATTCCTACGGCGGATATTGGGTCGACGAAAGCTATTACACGACCTCGACCTCGGTGCAGAACGCAACCGCAAGCTATGACGCGCTCGGTCGGCTGAAGACTTTCGCCGAAGCCGGTACCGCCTACAGCCCGGCTGCCAACATCGCCTATGAATATGACGCCAATGGCAATGTCCGCCGCACCACCGCGACCTATCGCACGCTCGATCAGCAGGGCAATGCGTCAAGCTACCCCATCACGACCGATTACTGGTTCCGCTATGACAGTATGAACCGGCTGGTCACCGATCGCGGCGTGCTGCGCGGGGGCCAGATCGTGCGCGGTGAGGGCGGCTATGGCACGACCGCAGGCCAGGACATCCAATACAATGCGGCGGGCGAGCGTGTCGCGGTGCTGCGCACCGAATATACCGGCGGCTATTACGACTATTATTGGGGCTATTATTACCCCGGCAGCTATTCGGAGAGCCGCGAGAGCTACGTCTACAACGCCGCCGGCCGCCTCTATGAGGTTCAGCAATCCTCTGGAGCTGCGGTGTCGGGGACGTACGATCCCTATACCTACGCCTATACCGCGCCGACCTATATCCCGTCCGCCCCCGTCACCGGCACGGTGCGCTCGCGCTTCACCTATGACACGCTCGGCCGCCAGATCGGCCAGACCGATTATGAGGCGAACGGCTATACCGTCGCCTATAGCCGCAGCGCGTATTTCAACAACAAGAGCCAATTGCTGTCGGATTACACCTCGACCAAGAAGAGCGACGGCGCGACCTATCAGGCGTCAACCAGCTACGATTATGGCTATGGCACCGCTTACGCGCTGGGCAGCGCGCTCAGCGTCTCGACGATCAATTACAAGAACAATAACAACGCCCAGGCGCCCGACACGCTGACCACCAACAGCTATGCCTGGTGGGACGGCGCGGTGCAGAGCGGGATCGCGCACAAGCCCAACACTGCGCAGGCGACGACCTATTACACCAATTTCAGCTACAACGGCCTTGGCCAGCTGATCTCGGCCTATGTCGGCGACGGGCGGCCGCGCAACGTCACGTTCCGGCTGAACGCCGAAGGCCAGATCATCCGCCGCGACGAGAGCGACAATAGCTACGCGAACGGCGATCCGCACGAAGTGTGGTACCGCTTCAACGGGCGGCAGCTCGGCTATACCGGCAATCACGGCACGAGCGACGTCAGCATCGCCGCCTCGATCAGCGAGCGCGGGCAGGCGGCCCCCACCGGCACGCCGGGCGCGTTCCGGAACGGCGCGACGTACGGCGCGTCCTATGCCGATTTCGCGAACAGCTATGATCCGATCAACAGCTACAGCCAGGGCTCGAGCGGCGGCAGCTACACCGTCCGCGCCGGCGACACGCTGCAAGGCATCGCGCAGCAGATCTGGGGCGACAGCGCGCTCTGGTACAAGCTCGCCGAAGCCAATGGCCTGAGCGGATCGGCCTCGCTCGCGCAAGGCACGACGTTGATCCTGCCGGGCGGCGTAATCAAATCGGCGTATAATGCGGGCACGGTCGAACCCTATGACCCCGCCAAAGCGATCGGCGACGTCACCCCGAGCACGCCAACCCCGCAAGCGCCCAAGAAGAACAAATGCGGCGTGTTCGGGCAAATTTTGGTCGCGATCATCGCTTTCGCCATTACCGCGATCATCCCCGGTCCCGGCGGCATAATTGGAACCGCGCTATACGGCGCAGCGGTAAGCGCCGTTTCGCAGGGAATCGGCGTTCTGATCGGCGCGCAGGACCGCATCAGCTGGAAGGGCGTCGCACTTGCCGGGATCACCGCTGGAGTCGGTGCGGGGATTGGTAACATCGCGGTCGCGGGCAGCAAGTTCCTCGGGAACGTCGTGACGGCGGCGGTGGTCAATGCGGTCACGCAAGGCATTGCGGTCGCGGTCGGGTTGCAAAGCAAGTTCGACTGGGTCGGGGTCGCAGCAGCGGGTGTCGGCGCGGGAATTGGCGGCGCGGTTGGTGGGGCGTTCAAGGGAACGAGCAACCCGTTCGGACAAGCCGCGCAGAGTATCGCCGCAAGCACCGCTAGCGCGCTCGCCAACGCCGCTACGCGAAGCGCGCTTGAGGGAAGCAGCTTCGGCGACAATATCATCGCTGCACTGCCTGATGTTATTGCGCAGGCCATCGGCGGCTTCGCCGGCGCCGCCGTCCAAAGTAGCCGCAATGTATCAGACGCCAACCAGCGGCTACATGAGCTGGCGGCCGCGCTCGACGAGATCAACGGCACCAACATCGACGGCGACCGTCAAACATTTAAGCAATTCAAAGCTGCCCAGCGGGCGCTTGGCCGACAACTGACCGCTTCGAACCTATCGCACAAAGACTATATTCAGGCGCAATACGATACTCTGGCGCAATTCGTCCCCGAAGAGCGCCGGGCCGATTTCTTTGCAGGCCTGTCCGATAGCTTGTCGATCCCGAAGGAAATAGCGGTGCGCGCGAGTTTCGACGGGGGTGAACCGATTCGGACCGCGTCGAACGGCCCCATTACGGTGATCGGACGCCGTGTCGGCGTCGTGTTGGGATATAGCGCGCTGGACCGGCTTGCGATTGAGGCAGGCAGCTTCGTCAAGAACGTCGGGGAGGACTTGGACGCCCATCCTTTCGCGAAATATGGCCTTATCGCGCTCGGTTATACGCTTGACGCGTTGGGCGGTCCTGTCGCGTTTGCGGCTCGTCAGGCGGTCGGCGCGGTAACCGGTGCTCTTACCGAAGCTGCGGCTGACGGGGTTGCGGAGCGCTTCAAGGCGGCCGGCTACACCGCTGGCGTCGCGGCACTTGGCGGCGTAGGCACCGTCTTGCTGGTCGGGGCTGCGATCAGCATCGGAAGCGCGCTTAAAAGCCTGCCGAAACTGGCGGGGCGGATCAACGGGCTGATCGAGAAACTTCGAGGGAGTGGGCGTGCCGCAAATGGGACGATCTACAGAGTTCCCGGGTCTGCAACGCCCTCTGGAAAACCCTACATTGGTCGCCACAATAAGCCAGAGCCGCAGAAAACGCGCTCTAGCAGTGATGGAAGAGACCGAACTCAAGCCGAAGTGATTGATACCTATGATGCCTCTGATACACAGGCTGGCCGGGTCAAAGAGCAAGCCCAGATTGATGCCCATGGCGGGGTAGATGCTCTCGATAACAGGCGAAACGAAATCGCTAAGCCGAAGCCCAAGAGAGGGAGATGACATGAATCATAACCGGTTTTGGATCTGGTTTTGCCGGAACGCTGACGCAATAACGCGTAATTACGATGACGAAATCTTGATAAATGAACTCGACAATGAAGTATTTTTGTCATGGCCTAGACTTTGTTGGGAAATAGGTCCTGACTCATCTGAAGGTTGGTATTTTGCGCTTTCGCCTAATTTAGACAGAGATATGGCAGAGATTGCAAAGGAAGCGATACGCTACGCACCGAAAATACCAGGGTGGAAATTTTACGCTACGAGACAACGAAAATCATGGAATGGGCAGTTTGAATTTTCCACGCCGCAGGGGATTATCGAAATAGATTCTTCAAAATGGGAATATGTTCTTCTGCGGTATCCGGACGGCGTGTGTGAAATATTCCTTATCGGTAGTGAGTCTGGGCTACTTAGCGATGATGAGCGATCGCAAGCGGCTGCTATCGTAGTTGAAGGTATGCTAGGTGAAAATTGTATATTGAGTAATAACCTTGTTTTTACGTTGAGTAATGTTATTGAGAAACAATTCATAGGAAAGCAAAAGCCAATTTTGGATTTACCAAGGGCGTTTGGATTTAATTAAAATCTGATAAATACGGTGGGGAATTGTACGGCGCCGAATTGCGGGGATACGTGCAATAATTATAAGGAATTAAGGCGACAGTTTATTTAATCTCCAAGCTTCAATCGGCCATCGCCTGAGATCACTCGATCCTCGTCTACCCCACCACCACCGATTACTGGTTCCGCTATGACAGCATGAACCGGCTCGTCACCGATCGCGGCGTGCTGCGCGGTGGGCAGATCGTGCGCGGTGAGGGCGGCTATGGCACGACCGCGGGGCAGGACATCCAATATAATGCCGCGGGCGAGCGTGTCGCGGTGCTGCGGACCGAATATACCGGCGGTTATTACGACTATTATTGGGGGTATTATTACCCAGGCAGCTATTCCGAGAGCCGCGAGAGCTATATCTACAACGCCGCCGGCCGCCTCTACGAGGTCCAGCAATCCTCTGGCGCTGCGGTCTCGGGGACGTACGATCCCTATACCTACGCCTATACCGCGCCGACCTATATCCCCGCTGCCCCCGTCACCGGCACGGTGCGCTCGCGCTTTAGCTATGACACGCTCGGCCGCCAGGTCGGCCAGACCGATTATGAAGCGAACGGCACTACCGTCGCCTATAGCCGCAGCGCCTATTTCAACAACAAGAGCCAATTGCTGTCGGATTACGCATCGACCAAGAAGAGCGACGGCGCGACCTATCAGGCGGCAACCAGCTACGATTACGGCTATGGCACCGCTTACGCGCTGGGCAGTGCGCTCAGCGTCTCGACGATCAATTACAAGAACAATAACAACGCCCAAGCCCCCGACACGCTGACCACCAACAGCTATGCGTGGTGGGATGGCGCGGTGCAGTCACAGATCGCGCACAAGCCCAACACCGCGCAAGCGACGACCTATTACACCAGTTTCAGCTACAACGGCCTGGGTCAGCTGATCGCGGCCTATGTCGGCGACGGGCGGCCGCGCAATGTCACGTTCCGGCTGAACGCCGAAGGCCAGATCATCCGCCGCGACGAGGCGGACAATAGCTACGCGAACGGCGATCCGCACGAAGTCTGGTACCGCTTCAACGGGCGGCAGCTCGGCTACACCGGCAATAACGGCACGAGCGACGTCAGCATCGCCGCCTCGATCAGCGAACGCGGGCAGGCCGCCCCGACCGGCACGCCGGGCGCGTTCCGAGGCGGCGCGACGTACGGCGCGTCCTACGCCGATTTTGCGAACAGCTACGATCCGATCAACCGAGGTCGTCGGGCTCGCCGACATCGTTATGGTCTTCCATCACCTGCGGCTCAGGCTCGTCGAGCGCTACTGGGCGGTTCGCCAGCGCCTCGACCGCGGGATGATCGGGATTGGTGAGGTGCCCGGCCTCGTCAAACTTGGCGGCGAGTACATAGGCTGCCTCGACCGGCGAATAGGCGGGGTCCCAATGGACGTTCTCGGGCACCTGAGAGTGTCCGTAATGCCCGCCCTTCTTGTCCCAATTCGCTATGTCGCGATTGTGGCCGCCGGGATCGCCGCCATTGCGCGCGGGGCGCGGCGGACCTGACGGCCAGACCGACGGCACGCCATGCTTTGCCTCGATCCAGCGGCACAGCCGCGCCACGTTGCGCAGCGTCTGCGCATTCTTCGATGCGCCGGCGAACCCCACCACCTCGATCTGCACCGCGCTGTCGCGATTGGTCTCGACACCGCCGGCCGCGTTGCGGAGCGCGCGGGCTGCGACGTCGGTGTCGATATGCTGGAAAATCGTCGTTCGATCGACGGTGAAGTGCGGATCGGACCGGTGCTTCGTGAAGGCATCGAACGCGCCTTGCGCGCTGCTGCCCTCGGTCGTGTGGTGGACGATCTTGAAAGGGCCGCCGGTGAAGCTGCCGGCCGAGCCGCTGATCGGCCGTTGCGTGGCGAAGGGGCATTTGGCCATGTCAATTGTCCTTTGGCAGCGTGAGGGTGGCGTCGGCGATCATCGCGGTACGGAAGTCCTTCACCTTGGCAGCGAGGTTCGCCTTGATGCCCTTCAGCGCCTCGGTATCGACCGACAGCGTGCCCAGGCTGCGACTGAGCGCGCTGCTGTTCTTGCTGAGCCGGAAGAACAGCACCTGCGTCTCCCCGACCTCCGCATCGAGCGCGAAGGCGGCGATCTCGGCGAACAGCCCATGTTCTGGATCCTTGTGGACATAGGTGAACTGGAACCGGCTCAGCGTCTGCTGGCGGCTGCGCTTGTTGAACAATGTGATGAACGGCGCGTCCTGGTCCATCTGCTTCAGCCCATTGAGAACCGCGATCACCGCCGCCGCCGCACCCGCAATCGGCGCGAGGAAGGCGGTGATCACCCCGGTGATCGCGCCGTGCACGTCGAACCCGTCGGTGCGCAGCTCTAGCGTCGCCGTCTCGTGGGTCTGGATCAGCCAGCCAAGCCCGGAGAGCGTTGCCAGATAGGCGTCGAAGAACTTCATCGGTTCGGCCGCCCCGCTCGTCTTGTTGAGCGCGACGAGCTGCGCGAACAGCGCCGAGTCCGCGATCGCCTGCCTGAAATCGGCCTCGACGCCGACGGTGAACGAAAGCACGTCAGATCCGATAACGAGCGCTTGCGGCTTGGCGGGATCGAAGTCCGGCAGGCCGCCGCCCGTTGGGGCATCGGCAGCGAGGCCCGCGAGCGCGGGCAGCTCGGCCTCGGTGATCAGGGTGCGTGCGGCGGCTATGGTCGTCATCGTCCGGTCTCCTTTTTCAGAGGATCTTGTATTCGAGATAGAGGTCGGTCTCGGTAATATTGTCGATGAAGCTGGCCTCGGCGTTGCCAAGTTCCTCGTATTTGTTCGGCTTGTCGGGGTCCTTGTACCAGCGGTCGTTGCGCAGGATGCGCTTGTCTGTGCGATCGAGCAGCGCCTTGTTCACGCGGATGTTCGGCATTTGCCAGCCGCCGCGCCCCTGCCGCGCGCCGAGCTGCTCGTCGGTCGGTATCGCGGCGACGAGATCGTCGCGGGTCATCAGCGCGAGGCCCCGCTGGGCGAGCGTCGCATTGTGGCTGCCGTGATGGCCGACCTTGTAGAAGCGCACGCGATTGAGGATCGAGGTGGCGCTGTGGGCGACGCCCTGCTCATCGAGATAGGTCTGATCGTGCCACGATTCCCAATTGCCCACCTGCGCGTCGGCGGCGAACAGCATCGCTGTGCCGTCGGGGAGGTCAAAGGCGAGGACGAGGCTGGTATTGTTCGTGTCGCTGTCAAGCTTGAGCGCGAGCGCGCCAGCGGTCGCCAGCCATTCGCCGTCGATCCGCCGTCGATCGGCGATCCCCTGGCGCACTTTCATCGCCTCGGCCGCAGCAGCGTCGTCGAGCCCATCCAGGTCGAAGCCAGCTCCGAAATAGCGCTCCCTGAGCCACATCGTGTCGGCGTCGTCGGGCGGAAGCTTTCCCGCGTTCGCGTCCGTGAAGTCGTTCAGCTTGCGGCGGCAATATTGCGGCGCGAAGCGTGACTCGCCCTGCGCAAGCAGGTCGGCGTCGTCGGCGAAGTCAAGAAGCGCGCTCCCCAGCGTTGGCGTCTCGAGATAGGTTTCCTGCTTCCCCGGCGCGGTCGACGGCTTGTCCTTCGAAAGCCGCTTGAGGTCGCGCGGCGGCCCGAGCACATAGGCGCGTAGCGAGACGTCGCCGGGCGTGAACCGAACATTCTCCGATGCCTTGCCGTCCGCCTTGGTGGGCGCGAGATAGTGCTGGCTCTTGCTGCCCTGCTTCAAGCGATCGAAGATATCGCGCCCTTTGAGCCGACCCTTGCGACCCCCAGGTCCTGCCAGGCCGAGGAACCCCTCGAGCCCGCTCAGCGCCCGCCCGACGTCCAGCCCGGCGATCGGCTCGTTCTGCAGCCGCTCGGCGATCATCGCAAACGCCTGGCCGCTCGCGTCGACCTTCGCGCGCAGCGCCTTCGCGTCGGGATCGGGCTCGATGCCTTTGCTCGGGTCGCCCAGATCCTCGGTCCAAGCCATCCATAGATTGTCGATGCTGAGCCGGCTTTCGTCGAAGAATATCTCCTCGGCTTGCGCGAAGCCCGAGATATGGTCCCAATGTTCGTGGGTGACAACGAGCAGGTCAAGCTTGCCGTCGCACGTGTCGATAATGTCCGCGGCGATCCGCTTGGCGCGCGCTTCCGCATCGGGGCTGCCGAGCAGCAGTCCGCAATCGATCATGATGTGCGACTTGGCGTCCCCGGTTGCGAGCCGAATAAGGAAACAATCGCCCAGCAGCCCCTGAAAGTCGGTGCCGTCGCCCTTCGGAGCGGGATCGAGCGCGCGATACATCCTAACGCTTACGCTCGTCGGCGGCGTGCTGTTACCAGTGCCGGGGGGAGCGGCGGGCGCCGCGCTGCTTGCCAATACTCCCGCCGGTTGATCGCCGCCGTCATTCGGATCGGCAGGGTGCATGAAAGCAAACGGCTCGCTGCCATGGGTGATTGCGGAGACCACGCCGGTCTCGTCGCCGGTATCGCCGCCGTCATTCGGATCGGCAAGGTGCATGAAAGCGAACGGCTCGCTGCCATGGGTGATCGCGGAGACCACGCCGGTCTCGTCGCCGGTGCGGAAGGCGACCTCCTCCGCTAGCCGCGCCTCGTTCGTGATGCTTTTGCGGATGATGCGCAGCAGCTTGCCGTCGCGCAGATCGACATGCAGCGTGGCTCCGCCGCGGAACCAGAAATCGGGGCGATCCCTGCGAAGGTCGCCGATCTCGCTATAGTCGCCCGCATCGGCAGCCTTTTGTTCCGCAGGATCGAAATAGGCGCGGCGGCGCTGCGTGAGCTGGACGATCAGTAGATGGAGTTCGGTGCCATCGGGGCCGATGCGCCGGGAGATGCGTGCGGAATTGACCTGGAAAACAGGTTCGCTGCTTCCCGCCTTCGTCGGATCGCATTTGAAGGTAAGCGATCCGAGCGCGGGCGGATGTCCATCGACTTCGCTCTGTAGTCGCAATCCGAGAAGCCCGTCCCACACGCCGTCGATCTCGGAGATCGAATTGAACCAACGGTGGATCATGTCCTGATTGTAGACGACGATTCGCATTGCCATGTCGCGCAGGTTGCGCACTGGCTCGTCATCGCCAGCGCCATTGGCCGTCAATCGGAAATCGCTGTCGTTGAAGCCGACCCTTCCGGCGACAATCCGCTTGCCGTTCGACTTCGCGTCCACATCGCCGGAGAAGGTGACCCCCAGCTGCAATTTTCCCAGCAAATCGCCGAGATTGGCGTTCACCGCATTCTCGACGGAATCGCCAAGCGCATTTTTTTTGAGATAGGTCCGGACGTCCTTGTCTTCGTCGAAATCGGTGAAGTCCGGCCCGTCCCACAGCAAGCTGTCGGGGGCCATCGATAGGCACCCGGGCACACGGATGCCCCATTTGCGGAAAGCCTCACAGAAGGCGACGCGGTAGCGCATCGGGTCGTCGGGCACGAGATCGAGGTCGGCGGTGACGATCGCGCGAAGATATTCGCCGAAGCACAGATCGACCGGGGGGACGTAGTCGAGCGCGCGAACGCACATCCGCAGGACCTGATCAGCGGCACGCGATGCCTCGTCCGCCAGCCGGTCGACAAGCAGCGCCGGCAGGTCCGGGCTGCCGCGATCATATCCTGCGAGGCGGAACAGGTCGGTCGAGCGCGTCTCGAAGATGGTGACGAACGCATCAAAGACAGCGGCGACGAGATAGCCGCCACGCGCGTGGACTTCCCTGGTCGCGGCGAGCAACGCAGCGGCATCGGGCTGGTCGTCTGGCTTGTCGTCGCGTTTCGTTTTGCCCAACGCCTTGATATTGGCTTCTTCTCTGAGCAGATCGATGAGGGCATAGCGCAACGCCCCCTTCTTACCGGTCGCAGTGCCGAACTGCGCGGCGAGTCCGGTGAGCAGTGAGGGCGTGCGCAGCGAACCGCCGCTGCGCGCCAGCAGATGCGCGACGACGTCGTGCGCATCGAAATGCTGGAATAGCGCGACGATATCCGCAAACGCCTCGTGGAAGGCGAGGGCGTCGATATTGGAGGGCTCGAGCGAGCGCTGCTGCATTCCGTGCAGGATCGCGTGGGTCGTTTCGTGCGCGATAATGTCCTGCGAGAGGCAGGTGAACACCCAGTTCGCATCGGTCGCGCGCGCACCCGCACCCTCGGGCCGGAAATAGCCGAACAGCAGCGCGCGCTTCTCCGGGCTGTAATAGGCGTTCTGCACGGGGATGGCGTGCGGATAGATGCGCAGCGTACGCGTGAAGTTGAGCTCGGATTCGGAGAGATTTCCCGCGTCCCGATCGCGACAAAGCGCCTTGTCGCGCGCCCACAGCACCGGTCGGCCCAGCGCGCGCTCAAACGAGCGGATCGTGCGCATCGCGACGGCGAATACCATCTGCTGGTGGAATTGCGGACGGCCTTCGGAAGGCGCGAGCCCGTCCTGCGCGAGAAGCAGCGGATCGTTGAGGTCGACCGGCTCATAGAACAGGCCGGACGCGGGATCGACGTCAATCACCTCGATATATTCGTTGGTCGGCCCCTTGCCGAGCGCAGTCTCCCAGCGCGTTTCCCAAGGGAGTTTGATCGTCGCGTCGTTGATCACTGCGGTCGAGAGCGAAACAGATGCTTGCGGATCGAAGGCATAGACGCGCAGGCGCCGCACCGGCGGAACGGGATATTTCGAAGTGCGCAGTTTCGCCATACCCATTTCCCTTGAGGAGCAGATCATCGAGCCCGTAGTTTCGAGGATCGTTATTCGTCGGATTCTAGTCGTTCATGCGAGCTGTCCAATAGCGGACGGTGCGGCGCGATTCTCTATTTGCCCATTACGGCCAGACTGACCGCTGATCGTTACGCCCCAATTACAACGACTCGTCGTATTGCATTTGTCATCGATTTTCCATTGCCTCGACAAGTCGCCGGAGTCATTCGATTGGTCAGTATCAACATCCAATGTCACGATGCTAGCGGAAAGTAGCTATGCAGCTAGTACGAAAACATCTCGAACCGGTTCGCGTTCACCTGCATATGGATAAACAGGCGATTTTGGGCATGAATTCACCAAAGATTTTGCACATCTATCTCGACAATCTGTACAAAATCCTGCCCGAAATTCGCACGATAGAGAGTATTAAACTCTTCCTACGATCGCACGAAAGTCGCTCGATTCAAACACATGACGCACCCACGATACGAAGCGGTTTAGAAAGCCCATGTTAGTCTGCTGGACCTCTGGGCGACGCGCGATGCTAGCGCAAAGCGGAAGGGTGTAGTTCTGACCTCGGAAAAGACCAGACCTGCCTTACTTCTTCGGATACCGTACAAGCTTAAGGGGGCTCTCAAGACTTTTGGCGTGGTGCTCTGGATACGTATATTTATCGGCTAACGATCTCATCTCATCTCGTTTCATCCGGCTCCGAATTGACACGATTGGGCCGGGAGTTCGCTATAGCGAGCGCGAAATGGTCACCGTTGCGCCGCCGAATCAAAAAGGCCGAAAGTTTAACTAGGATGTCAGAGGAGGGTACTAGCGTTGCGCGAGCAGCAGAGTCAGCCGCGACCCAACCGTGCGGCCGCTATCTAGATAGTTCGGCTTCGATTTCGGCAGCCAGTCCCCGGTTGAGCGGTGCAACATGCTCCAAAATGCCATCCAGCCGCGATTCCGTGAGTAGGGCCTTGGGGTCGGTCAGCCCCATTAGATGGCCCGCGAGATAGTGAATGCGGTTATTGATTGCCGCTTTCATCTGTTCACTCGCATCCGGGTCTCGGGCCATGATGGTGAATCCGTGGATCGCTCTCGCAACATAATGAAGCAGGCGATGTCGCTCCGCACCGTCAAGTTTTTCGCGCAAATCGATCATAACAATCCTCATCAACTAAATCCCACTTTCTGCCGATCGCGAGTGCTGGCATCGTCGCGGTCAGGGAGTAAGGCTATGTTTGCAGTAGGCGGTCGCAATTTTGAGGTCGTGCGAGGAAGCGACATCATCCGGGATGGCATGTACCTCGAAATGAGCGAGGTCGGCGGAAAGGCCGGGATAGCGGAAGTCTTCTATTCGGATCAAACTGAAGATTTCGTGCTGAACACATTCGGCAACGACATTCCGCTTCAGGCGGTCGAATGGATTGTGGCGAAGGCTAAGACAGACCTTCCGACCTAAGCTCGCGTTTCGCCTCATGCCTGACGCCGTACAGCGCACCGTGCCCTCGGGAGCGGGGCGCTGTCGCACCTCCGGCCATTATTTACGGTCGTCTTTTGGGTGGCTACCGAGCAGTGATGCGCATCGCTTCGCGGGCCTGTAAGTTGCTCTGTTCGCTGATAAATTATGGTGGACGCACTTGGGCTCGAACCAAGGACCCGCTGATTAAGAGTCAGCTGCTCTACCAACTGAGCTATGCGTCCAGAACCCGGCGATCTGGCGAAGCGCGTGGTGGCGCGACCGCTTCGGGAGGCGGTCGGTTAGCAGCGTCGCCGCCCGATGCAA
>JBBQLB010000006.1:0-118061 GCA_038327465.1 Sphingomonadales bacterium
CAGCGTGCCCGGCTCGGGACCCTCATAGAGGATCTTGGCCTTGCCTTCGTAAATCTGGCGGCGACGTGCCATGTGTGCAGATACCCTTAGAAAACGAGTGGCCCCGGCAACGCGGGGAAAACGCGGGCCGGGGCGCTAAGCGACTGGCTATATCGGAAGCGGAAGGGGGGTGCAATCAGCTTGGGCTCGCGGACAGCATCGCGTGTGGGCAGGCCCCGCGCGCCGTCATTCGGCGGGTTCGTTTTCCTTCGCCTCGTCGCGCTGGAACCAGCGCTGGATAACGTTGCGGTTCGTATCGGCGTCCGCAGGCGGGGCGGGCGGCAGGACGGGGGGTGCCGCGCCTTCGGTCCGCGCCAGAAGCCAACGCAGGCCGAGCGCGCCGCCCAGCAGCAGCACGAGCCACGGCCCGATCCCGGCGAGCACCACCAGTAGCCCGGCGATCGAGGCTATGAATGTATCGCCCGCGCTGGCCAAGGTCGCCTCGGGCGATGCACCGATCCCGGGGATGCCGCTGCTCGATGTGTAGGTAAAGATCACCGGCGCGGTGGCGACGGAGCTTCCAGCCGCCTGGTCGATCTCGCCGATCGTGGCGATCGCATTGCGAAGCCGTTCGGCCTTGGCGCTCGCTTGTGCCTTTTGGTCGGGCGTTGCGGCGGCACGGACGCGTGCATCGGCGGCGGCAACCGCCTCTTTCAATTTCGTGAGCACGCCGGCGCCGCGTCTGCCGCCCGACGAATCAACGCCGGCGACATCGGCATCGGTCATCGTGCCGCGGGCCTTGGTAACGGTCGCAGCGGCAGCCCTACCGAACGCACGCGCGATCTCCGGATCGAGCGTCAGCGTCAGCACTGCGGTGATCGTGTTGTCCTGCCCGACCGTGTAGCGCATCGCGGTGATGTGGCAGCGCGCCGGGCCAAGCTGATCGCAGCCGCGGGCATGGCTTTCCTGGACCGCTTCGATCCGGCTGGCGGGCAAGCGAAAGGCGTACCGGTAATCGAAGGCGGTATCGGCGGGGTGCTGCGCTGTGCCGGAATTCGTGGCCGTGGTCGTGCCGGCGTTCTGCGATCCGGCGAGGCTCGCGGAATCGCATCCTCCCAACAGCAGTGTCGCCGCGAGAACACCCAAAAGTCGCATCATCGATCCCCTTCAACCGGACTCGCCGTAGCAGTTATGGTTAACGTGCGCACGTGATGCTTAGGTGACAGCGTGCCGTTTCGAGAAGATTGGATCGGCGAAAGTGCGCGTCTCCAAAATGGCGCAGAGGATTTCTCCGGCGCGGTAAATGTCTTCAAAACCGAGATAAAGCGGCGTCAGGCCGAAGCGGATTACATCGGGTTCGCGGAAATCGCCGATCACGCCCTGCGCGATCAGCGCCTGGCATAATGCATAGGCCTGGGGGTGGCGGAAGGCGATGTGGCTGCCGCGCGCGGCCGGGTCGGTGGGGGAGACGCATTCGAGACCGAGCCGCGCGCCGATTGCGGCGAATAGGTCGAACAGGGCCGCGCTTTTAGCTGCCACCTGATCGCGATCGACGTCCAGCCATAGATCGACCCCGGCCTCCAGTCCGGCCATGGCGAGCATCGGCGGCGTTCCGGCGAGCCAGCGCGTCATGCCGGGGGCAGGAGCGTAGGCGTCGGCAAAGGCGAAGGGCGCGGCATGCCCCATCCACCCCGATAGCGGATTGGCGAGTCGATCCTGCAACGCCCGCGCGACGAACAGGAAGGCAGGCGCGCCGGGGCCTCCGTTCAGATATTTGTAGCCGCAGCCGACCGCGAGATCGGCCCCCGCGCCGTTCAGATCGACCGCGACCGCGCCGACGCTATGGCTCAAATCCCACAGCGCTAGTGCGCCGGCATCGTGCGCGCGGGCGGTCCACTGCGCCATGTCGTAGCGTTCGCCGGTCTTGTAATGGACGTGGGTCAGCAGCGTTACCGCGGTGTCGCGGTCGATCGCGCCGTGAAGATCGCCGCGCGCCACCGCGTTCAATCGCGCGCCGGGGACGCAGCCGACCGCACCCTCGGCAATGTGCAGGTCGGTCGGGAAATTACCGGTCTCGCTGACGATGGTGTGGCGCGCCGGATCGTGGCGGAGTGCCGCGACCAGCAGCTTGAACAAATTCACCGAGGTCGAATCGGCGACGATCACTTCGTCGGAGTGCGCGCCGATCAGGCGCGCGATCTTGCCGCCGATCCGCTGCGGCGCATCGATCCAGCCTTCGTTCCAGCTGCGGATCAGTCGCTCGCCCCATGCCTGCGCTACCATGTCGGCGAGCGCGGGTGCGGTGGTGCGGGGCAGGGGGCCGAGCGAATTGCCGTCGAGATAGATCACGCCCTCCGGCAATGCGAAGCGGTCGCGATAGGTGCGCAGCGGATCGGCAGCGTCGCGCGTGCGCGCCTCGTCGCGAGTCATGCGGCGGCTTTAATGAAATGGTGTTGCACGAATGGGGTGCGTGGAGCGAAGCGCAACCGACTCCCCTCCCTGGAAGGGAGGGGTAGGGGGTGGGTCGGCTCGTTGTCACGGTCGGTGCCCGCCCCATACCAACCCACCCCCAGCCCCTCCCTTCCAGGGAGGGGAGGCTGGAGGCGATCGACGGTGGAGATCGATTGGAGGGCGTTCATTTGGCCAGCGCGGCCTTGATCAATCGTTTCGCCTCAGCCCAGGCAGCGGTTTCGGGGGCGATCAGTTCCGCATGGCCGGTGCGTTCGATCACGTGCAGCGCGACGCGGTCGCCCTTCGCTTTGGCCTGTGCTTCATAGCCGGTGCCGAGCCGCAGCGGGATGACCCCGTCCTCGCGGCCGTTGACCAGATCGTGCGGAACGCCGAGCGGCAGCAAGCGCGGGACCGATGTGTCGGCATAGACGTCTGCGCGCGCGCCGGGCTTGCCGACCAATTGCGCGACCACCTCGACCCCGCAGCCATTGTCGGGGCTGGCGGCGGTCGCCTCGAGATCGGGCAAGCCGCCGAGGCTGATGACATGCGTGATCTTCAGCGGATGCGCGGTGTGAAGTGCGCTGCTGCTCGCGATGCGCGGGCGCGCCGCCAGCCATAAAGCGAGGTGCCCCCCCGCCGAATGCCCGACCGCGACAATCCTTCTGGTGTCGAGGCGATATTCCGCCGCATGCGCCATCAACGCATCCGCCGCCGCACCGGCATCGAGGAAGGTTCCCGGATAGCCGCCGCCGGGCAAATCGACCCCGCGATATTCGATATTCCACACCGCGATCCCGCTCTTGCGCAGATCATCGGCGATCAAGTTCATCAGGGTGCGCTTGGCGATGCTGCTGGTCCAGCATCCGCCGTGCACCATGACCACGACGGGGTGCTTGCCGCGTCCTGCGGGGAGCCACACATCGACTTTTTGCTGCGCATCCGGGCCGTAGGCGATCGTTGCGTCCGGTTTCGGTTGCACCCGGCCATTCAAATCGGACCAGGTGAGCGGTTTGAACGGCGTCGGATCGGCGGCGGATGACGGGGTCATGCTGACACACAAGGCCAGCAACGCGATCGAGACAAGGCGAAACGAGACGGGGCGAATCATTGCCCTTGCATAGTCGATCCACGCCGCTGGCCCAAACAGGCGATTGCCTGCCGTTTGATATTCACAAGTTAACCTTATGAATCAATTAGTGCTGCTTACGGGTTTTCCCGGTTGCTCGACCAGCGCGGTCTGGCGCGACGCGATCCCCGCCTCGGCATTGGCGATCACCAGGGTGCGCTGCGCCTCGACTTGCTTCTTTGCCGAGCGGAGGCACCGCATTTGCTCCACCCGCTTGGCGAGGCCGAGCTGCTGGTCCTCGGCACACAAGTCGCGCACCGCGATCTTGATACGCTGGTCGAGCGTCGCTTTTCCGGCAACACTGGTCAGATCAAGGTCGGCATAGTGAATGCGTGCCATCTGCCGCGTGTCGCGTTCGGACGCGGCTAGCGGGGCGGCTGCCGACACTGCGGCGAGGGCGAGGAGGAGCTTTTTCATGGGGCATATCCTTACAATGGAGGAATGTTTGGCGCCGCAGCTCCAATGCGCCGAACGAATTCGTTTCGCCAACAAATCGTTTCCTTTATCCACAAGGCTTGCTTATATAAACGCATGCGCAATCTTCCGCCTCTTGCCGCCGTCCGCGTGTTCGAAGCCGCCGCGCGCCACGGCAATTTCACGCGCGCCGCCGAAGAGCTCGGCATGACGCAGGCCGCCGTCAGCTATCAGATGAAGCTGCTCGAGGAGCGACTCGGCGCGCCGCTGTTCATGCGCTCCGGGCGCGGGATTGTGCTGACCGAGGCGGGCAGTCGCGCCGCGCCGCAGATCACCCGCGCCTTCGATGCGATCGATGCCGCGTTCGGATCGGTGCGGGCCGATGATGCCGCGGTGCTGACGATTTCCACCTTTAACAGTGTCGCCAATACCTGGCTGGCGTGGCGGCTGGGCGGGTTTCAGATGGCGCATCCGGCAATGGCGGTGCGGATGACGACGTCGGATGCGGTCGTCTCCTTCGCCTCGGAAGAGGTCGATGTGGCGATTCGGTCCGGGGCCGGTGGATGGCCTGATCTGGTTGCGCACCGGCTGTTCCCGATGGATTTCACCCCGATGTGCAGCCCGGATTTCCTAGCGCAACACGGGCCGTTGTCACCGCATGACTTGATCGATCTCCCGCTGATCGACCGGCAGAAACGGCGCTGGACGATCTGGTTCGAACAGGCCGGCGTGCCCGCCCCGGCACAAGCCCCGCGCGCCGGAATCAGGCTCGATACCGAGGCGAATGAAGGCCATGCCGCGATGGCGGGGCAGGGGGTTGCGCTGCTAACCCCGTTCCTGTGGCACCACGACGTCGCGCAAGGTCGCCTCGTCCGGCTGTTCGATCAGGTCTCCGAGCGGGGTAGCTGGTGTTGGCTCGTCTATCCCGAGCGGCGGCGGAATGTGCCCAAGATCCGGCAATTCCGCGATTGGCTGCTGGAGGAGGTCGCGCGCAATGCCCTCCCGACGCCGGTCGGCGTGCGCGAGCGGCGGGGTTCGGATGGAGAGCGCGCGGGAGGATAGACGCGCCCGTCCGGGGCCTGCTAACCGCACACAATGCCGACAGACCTGACCGATCCGTTTAATGCCATCGTCGATGCGCCGTTCGATAGCGCGCTATCCGACCGTTACCTCGTCTATGCGCTATCGACGATCACCGCGCGATCACTGCCCGATGTGCGCGACGGGATGAAGCCGGTGCATCGCCGCTTGCTCTGGGCGATGCGGCAATTGCGGATGGACCCGAGCACGCCGTACAAGAAATCGGCGCGCGTCGTCGGTGAGGTGATCGGCAAATACCATCCGCATGGCGACAGCTCGGTCTATGACGCGATGGTCCGCCTCGCGCAGGATTTCTCGGTGCGCTATCCCTTGGTCGAGGGGCAGGGCAATTTCGGCAATATCGACGGCGATAACGCCGCCGCATTCCGCTATACCGAGGCGCGGCTGACGCAAGTCGCGATGGATTTGATGGCGGGGCTCGACGAAGACGCCGTCGGGTTCAAACCGACCTATAATAATGAAGAGCAGGAACCCGAGCTCTTCCCCGGAGCCTTCCCCAATTTGCTCGCCAACGGCGCGGCGGGAATTGCGGTCGGCATGGCCACGAATATCCCGCCGCACAATGCCGCCGAACTGTTCGATGCGGCGATCATGCTAATCGACCGGCCCGACGCCGACAATGCGGCGCTGCTCGCGCATATCAAGGGACCGGATTTCCCGACCGGCGGGCTGGTCGTCGACAGCCCCGCAGCGATTGCCGAGGCCTATGCCACCGGGCGCGGTGGTTTCCGCTTACGCGCGCGCTGGCATATCGAGGATCAGGGACGCGGCACCTGGAATGCGATCGTCACGGAAATTCCGTACGGCATCCAGAAGGGCAAATTGATCGAGCAGATCGCGGCGATCGTCAACGACAAGAAATTGCCGATCCTCGCCGATGTCCGCGACGAATCGGACAGCGAAATCCGCATCGTGATCGAACCGCGCAGCCGCACCGTCGATGCCGACATGCTGATGGAAAGCCTGTTCCGCATGTCGGACCTCGAAGTGCGCTTCAGCCTTAATCTGAATGTGCTCGACGCGCAGCGCACGCCGCGCGTGATGAGCTTGCGCCAGGCGCTCACGGAATGGATCGCGCATCAATTCATCGTGTTGCAGCGGCGCACGGCGCACCGGCTCGCGAAAATTGCCGACCGGATCGAACTGCTCGACGGCTATATTGTCGCCTATCTCAATCTCGACCGCGTGATTGAGATCATCCGCACTGAGGATGAGCCCAAGCCGGTAATGATGGCCGAGTTCGAGCTGAACGACCGCCAGGCCGAGGCGATTCTCAACATGCGGCTGCGCAGCTTGCGGCGGCTCGAAGAGCTGGAGTTGCGCAAGGAACGCGAGGGGCTCGAGGCCGAGCGTGCCGGGCTCGACGCGTTGCTCGGCAGCGATGCGCGGCAGCGGACGCGGCTGAAAAAGGACTTCGCCAAGCTGCGCGAGCGCTACGGCCCCGAAACTGCGCTCGGCAAACGACGCACGACGGTGGCCGAGGCCGCCCCCGCGCGCGACATCCCGCTCGATGCGATGATCGAGCGCGAGCCGATTACCGTGATCCTGTCGCAGCGCGGCTGGATTCGCGCGATGAAGGGGCATCTCGATGCCGCCGGACTTGCCGCGCTGAAGTTCAAGGATGGCGACGCGGCGCTGTTCGATTTTACCGCGCAAACCACCGACAAGATCGTCATCGCAGCCGAGAACGGGCGCTTTTTTACGCTCGCTGCCGATAAGCTGCCGGGTGGGCGCGGGTTTGGCGAGCCGGTCCGGCTGATGATCGATCTCGACGGCGACATCGGCATCGTCGGCATTTTCCGCGCGAGCATTGCCGAGAAATTGCTGGTTGCGGCCAGCGACGGGCGCGGGTTTCTGGTGCGCAGCGCCGATGTGCTGGCCGAGACGCGCAAGGGCAAGACCGTCGTCACGCCCAAGCTCGGCGCGAAGCTCAAGATCGTGCACCCGGTCGACCCCCAAGCCGATTATGTCGCGGCGATCGGGGACAATCGGCGCTTGCTGGTGTTCCCGCTTGCCGAGCTTGCCGAACTGTCGCGCGGGCAGGGGGTGCAGTTGATGCGCTTCCGCGACGGTGGCCTGTCGGATGCGGCGACCTTCGTGTTTGCCCAAGGACTCAGTTGGGCGATGGGGGGCGATAGTGGTCGGACGCGGACCGAGACCGATCTCGGGCCGTGGCGCGCCGCGCGCGGGGCGGCGGGGCGGATGCCGCCCAACGGTTTCCCGCGCGACAATCGCTTCTGACGGTCAGCCCGGCGCGACCAGCGTCATGTCGCGCAAGTCCCTGAAAATGCGTTGCGTTGAGCGGGTTCTTAACCAATTGACCGTAACGCAGAGGCAATGGCGCTCAAGTCGCATCCTGTTTTGGCCTCTTCGCCCGTAGCGCACGCGCTGACGGGGGTTGATTCACGGCTGGGGCAGGTAATGGCTTCGCGCGCGATTGATTTGCTGCCGATTCCTGCCGCAATTGTCGCCTTGACGGAGAACCAAAGCGAGACGGACGCCAAACCGTCCGTAGCCATCGTCAAGGCAAACCGTGCCCATGAGATTGCAGGCCTAGCTGGGGGCGAGCGCCGCCGTTCGCTGGTCGCGCAGATCGAGGCACGGATCGTCACGTTCATCCGCGGCGATTCGCTCCGGGCCGAATTTCAAGTCGATTATGGCGACGCGGTCGAGTGCCGCCATTATCAGGCGACGCTCGCGCGGCTGACGCGTAATGCCGAGCAACGCTGCATGCTGGTATTGGTCGATCAGACCGCCGAATTGCGCACCGAGCACAATCTGCGCCGCGAAATGTTGACCGACAGTCTCACCGGCCTGCCCAACCGCGCCGGCTTTAGCGACCGCCTCGAAAGCTTGCTTGCCGATCCCGAGCTGCGCGCGCGCTATGCGGTGCTGGTGGTCGATCTCGACCGGTTCAGCCGCGTCAATGCGTGTCTCGGATCGATGACCGGGGACGAACTGCTCATCACCGTCGCGCGTCGGTTGAAGGGCGCTTTGCGCGCGCAGGATGTGCTCGCGCGCACCGGTGGTGACGAATTCGGCATTCTGCTCGCGCTCGAAGACGGGGTGGGCGATGCCGATCATGTTGCCAAACGGATCCAGGCGGCGCTCGCGACGCCGTTCCGCCTTTGCGATTTCGAGATTCGCGTCGCCTGTTCGATTGGTATCGCCTTTGGCGCGCCCGAGATTGACGATAGCGAAGAGCTCATTCGCCACGCACAATTCGCGGTCAAACGCTCGAAGAGCACCGGCAAGACCGAGGCCTATCAAACCCAGGCCTTCGACATTGCGCGCGAACAGTTCGGCATGGAAACCGAACTCCGCCGCGCGATCGAACGCGGCCAGATGCGGCTGACCTACCAGCCGATCGTTGATCTTGCGACCGGGAAATTGGTCGCATTCGAATCGCTGGCGCGGTGGCGCAGCGAGGATGGCACCGAACATTCGCCCAATGATTTCATACCCGTCGCCGAGGAATCGGGGCTGATCGTCCCGCTCGGGCGCTGGGCGATTGATGAGGCCGCGGCGACGCTCGCTGCGTGGGATGCGCGGCTCGGGGGGACATGCGGCGTCAAACTGGCGGTCAATCTCTCGGCGATCCAGCTCCAGCGCGACGCGATCGCGCCGGTGGTGCAATCGGCGCTCGCCAATCACGGCCTTGATGGATCGCGCTTCACGCTCGAACTGACCGAGAGCGCACTCGTCACCGATCCCGACCGCATCGCCGGGATCATGCATGCCCTGAAGGACCTCGGCACGACGATTGCCATGGATGATTTCGGCACGGGTTACTCCAACCTCGCGTATCTGCAGAAGCTGCCGATCGACGTGCTCAAGATCGATCGCAGTTTCGTGACCGGCATGCTTGCCGACCGCGACAAAATCGCCATCGTCCGCGCGATTTTGTCGCTCGCACAGGCGCTCGGCATGCAGACGACCGCCGAGGGGATCGAGACCAACGAACTCGCGCAGACGCTGGCGGCGCTCGGCTGCACGTACGGCCAGGGGTATCTTTATGCTCGCCCGATCGAAGCCGAAGCCGCCTATGCAATGTTGGCGGAACGCGTGAACTGAGCGACCGCTTCGTCGGCGATCGCGCTTGTGCGCGCCGCATCCGGAAAGCCTTCCGCGATCCAGCGATCCTCGACCAGCTTCAACAACCGCGCCACATCCGGTCCTTTATCCACCCCGCGCGCGACGATCGCGCCACCGGTCAGCGGGAAGGCAGGGGCAGCCCAATCGCGGATGAATCGCGCGGTCTCGGCATCCTCGGGATTGGCGATCAGCCACCGGTCGAGCGCACGTTCGGTGCCCAGCCGATACGCCAGCTCTTCGGGTGCGGGCACATCGGGGAGCAAGGTCGAGACGATGCGTTTCCGCTGGAGGGTCGATAGCTTCAGCCGCGCCGCGACATCCTCGCCGATGCTGGCATCGCGCGGCAGGATCGCGGCGAGACGGCGGATCGGATCGGGTTCTAGCCCCGCCGCCGTCTCGCCCGCCGCGACGCGGGTGAAGGCGTCGACGCCCTCGGGCACGATCTCGGGCAGGACCGGCAGCAGGATACCGCGTTCGACCATCAGCGTCAGCGTCGCCACCGCGCCGGGGGCGACCAGCAGCTTCAGCAGTTCCGCCGCGATCCGTTCGCGCGACAAGGCCATCAAATCGTTCGCGCGAGCGGCGCAGGCTTCCAGCCCGGCTGTATCGGGCACATCGCCGAAACGCGCGTGGAAGCGGAAGAAGCGGAGGATACGCAAATGATCCTCGGCGATGCGCTGAAACGGATCGCCGATGAAGCGCACGCGGCCTGCTGCCAAATCCGCGCGCCCGCCGAAATAATCGAAGATTTCGCAGGTGATGGGGTCGGCATAGAGCGCGTTGATCGTGAAATCGCGGCGCGCCGCATCCTCGCGCCAATCGTCGGTGAAGGCGACCGTTGCGTGCCGCCCGTCGGTCGCGACGTCGCTGCGCAGCGTGGTGATCTCGACCGGCTTGCCATCGGCCAGCACCGCCGTGATCGTGCCGTGCGCAATTCCGGTCGGCACCGCCTTGATCCGTGCCGCGCGCAAGCGGTCGAGCACATCCTCCGGCGTGTGCCGCGTCGCGAGATCGACATCTGATACCTCGATGCCGAGCACTGTATCGCGCACCGCCCCGCCTACGAAGCGCGTTTCACCACGACCCGCGCCGAGCACAGCGCACAGTTCGCTCAGACCCGGCCGCTGTTGCCAGGCGGCATCGGGCAAGATCAGCTGCTCCATCTGAGCCGCCGCGAGAGATTGACGATCATCGCCGCCGTCGCGCCCCAGATACGGTGCTCGCCCCAGATAATCTCGTAATAATGCCGGTTGCGGCCCTGCCACTCGACGCTCGCTTCGATATGATTGCCCGAATCGAGCAGGAAGCCGAGCGGCACTTCGAACACTGCGGCGACTTCGGCGGTGGCGCGGGTGAAGACCAGATCGGGCGGGACGACGCCGATTACGGGCGTCACCTCGAACCCGGTGACGGTGCGATAGCGATCAGCCTCACCGACCAGCGTCACGCAATTGCGTGGAAGGGCGATTTCCTCCTCTGCTTCGCGGAGAGCAGCGTCGGAAGGGCTGGCATCGCCGGGGTCGATTCTCCCGCCGGGAAACGCGACCTGTCCGGCATGGCGTAACAGCGTATCGGTACGCCGCGTCAGGATGACGCCGGGCCCCCCTGAATCGCTTGGGGCGCGGTCGGTGACGGGCACCAGCACCGCCGCTTGTGCGAGCGGGGTGACGATCGCGTCGAGATCGGCATGGTCGCCGGTCAGCAGCACCGTCTCGCCGTCATGCGGGGTCGCAAGCGCATGGCGCAGCCGTTCGACCAGAGTCACGCGGCGGCGCCTGTAGAAGTCGGCTCGATCGCGAAGAATTGGCCCGCGCTCCACACGCCGGGGGGAGTGTCATCGCCATCGATCGCGCGCTGCGCCAGCTCATAATAGACCGCGCGCGCGACCACGGCATCGAGTCCGCCGCGAACGTGGAGATAGGGGCGCGGACCATCCTCGCCCGCCTCGAACCGCAGGGCATGCGCGGCGTCGGCAGTGACGAGATCGCCGGTGTTGAGTCGGAAGGTGAGTGTGGCATCCCGGCCCTCGCCCGAGATCTTCAGCTCGACCGCGACGAAGGGGGCATCCTCGACCAAAATATCGAGCTTTTCGACCGGGGTGACCAGTACATAGGAGCCATCGGGCTCTCGCCGCAGGATCGTCGAGAACAACCGCACCATTGCTTCACGCCCGATCGGCGAGCCCTGATGGAACCAGGTCCCGTCGCGCGCGATGCGCATTTCGCTATCGCCGCAATGCGTCGGGTTCCAGCGCTCGATCGGCGGCAATTTGCGCTCTTGCGCCAGGCGCGCGATGTCGGCGAGCGACAAAGCGGCGAGATCGGGGATCGGCTCCATCGGCATCCGCTCGCGGTAGGGCAGGCAGCAGACGAGGTAAAGTCAGGCGATTACCCTAATCCGCGGCCCCAGCATACCCGCGCCACCCGGTACGTCCTTCCCGCGTGCGAGCAGGCGGTGGCGCTCGACCGGGCCGGGGACGCGCCACCGCGCGGTGTGCGACGCGTCGAAGCTAAAGAAGCGCCCGTAATATTCCGGATCGCCGATCAGGGTGAGGGCATTCGCCAGTCCCGCGACCTCCGCCGCGTTCAGCGCGTGCGCGGTCAGCGCGCGACCGATGCCCGCATGCTGCCGAGCGGGCTCGACGGCGACGGGACCGAGCTGCACCATCGGCACATCAATGCCATCGTCGCCTTCGAAGCGAATCGGCCAGCATTGGATCGTTCCCACCAACGTGGCATTCTCGAGCGCCGCGAAGCTGATTTCCGGAATCGGCACCATACCGGCGCGAATCCGATAGGCGGTGCGCAAATGGCGATCGGCCCCGAACGCCCGGTCGAGCAGCAGCTCGACGGCGGCGGGGCGTACATCGGCAATCGGCACGAATTCGATCACGCGTGGATCCTCATCCGCCATGGACCGGCGGGGCCGGGGGCTTTAGCCTGCACTCCACCGAACGCAAGCCGAATGGGGGAGTGCCCGTGAAACTCTATGACGCCGTCTGGGCTCCGAGCCCGCGCCGGGTGCGGCTCTACCTTGCGGAAAAGGGGATCGAAATCGACCGGGTGATGGTCGATCTGCGCAGCGATGAGCAGCTTGGCGATGTGTATCTGAAGGTCAATCCGCGCGGTGCAGTGCCTGCGCTCGAACTCGATTCGGGCGAAGTGATTTGCGAATCGTCGGCGATTTGCCGCTATTTCGAGGCGTTGCACGCACCTTCGCCGCTGTTCGGCGAGAACGCGCTCGATATCGCACGGATCGAATCGTGGACGCGCCGGATCGAGCAGGAAGGTTATGCTGCGGTGGTGTACGTCCTGCGCAATCAGCGCGAGGCCTTTCGCGATCGCGGTGTCGCGGGCAAATGGCCTGCCGTCCCGCAAATCCCCGAACTGGCGGAGCGCGGTGCGATTCTGTGGGGCGCGTTTACCGCCGCGCTCGACAAGCATCTAGCCGAACGCGTCTGGATCGCGACCGATGCATACAGTTTTGCGGACATATCGGCACTCATCACGGTCGATTTCGCCAAAGCGGCCAAGCTGGCGGTCCCTGCGGCTTACGCCAACCTCCACCGTTGGTACGAAGCGGCGGCGGCGCGCCCCAGCTCCGCCGCCTGACGGTTTCCCCCGACGGTTTCCCCCGACGGTTCCCCTTGCGCCCACATCTGCTATGGCGCGCGGCCATACCGCTGGAAGGCCCGCTTTGAACGACCGATTGACGCTGAACGTGCACGACCTTGAAGTGCTGGTCCTGACCGGCATTTATTCGGAGGAGACGCATCTGCCGCAGCCGCTGCGGATTTCGCTCACGGTCGATCTCGATGTACCCGCGCGATTCGAACCCGATACGCCGCTCACCGAATCGAAGAATTATCTCGACCTGAAACACGCTGCGACCACGGCGTTGCCGACGGGCGTGCATTTCAAGCTGGTCGAGGCGGTCGCCGATCACATTTGCGAGACCTTGTTCGTGCAGGACAAGCGGGTGGCGCGGGTCGAGGTGACGATCGTCAAGCTCGCCATCGCTGAGGCGGGCGAAGCGATCGGCATTACGTTGGTACGGAACCGCCGTTGAAGGCTGCGTTGGACAGGGCGCTAACGGCGGCGCTTGCAGAAACGCCCGGCGGCGGGGCGGCGGTGATCTTCGCCCGCGATGCCGCCGATCTTCCGCTGCTCCGTGCGGCGATGGCCGATCATGCGCTGGTGCTGATGGTCCTTGTGCCGACTGTCCCAAATCTGGACAGGAGCATGCTGCTTGCAGCTGTTGGCGGATTGGCGGTTGAAGGAGCAACGCGCGTGCGAATCGCTGCGCTTGACGTGTGCGCTAGAGCAGAGGTCGAAGATGTTGTGGCGGCAGGGGTTTTTCTGGCAACCGCCGAATCGACGACGGGCCAAATCGTGCGCATCACGCAACGCTAAGGGATCGCTAAAGCCGCCCGCCGCGGTCGCAGGTCCCGAGCGTACGCACCACCAGCGCATAATCCGCGCGCGCGATCTCCGCGTCCGGGCCGGTTGAGGTCAGCACGGCGTCGGGCAGGGCCGGGGGCAAGGTGCAGGCCAGCCGATACCATAAGAGCGTGTCGCGTGCCGGTGGCGGGTTGCCTTCGCCGACCACTTCGCCCAGCGCGATCGACCAGCGTGGCGGCTGGCCGTTCTGCCGCACAATGCCGAGCGAAATGGGGCGACCGTCGGCGGTCGAAAGAAAGATCTGTGTCTCGCCCTCGCCCGGAATATTTCCCGGCGTATGGAAGGCGTTGCCGATCCCGGTCACGGTCGGGGGCGCATCGGGCGCGAGCGATTCGCGGACGATTCGACGGGTGAGCGCATCGCCGCCCGGCGTCCATCCGCGCTGCCCGTCGGAGCGCACCAACTGCACCTGGCCGACGGTTCCCGCGACGCTGCGCGCGAACAACAGCACGCGGGATTTGCGATAGCGCGGCGGGCGCCCCTGGGCATTCAGTGGCACGTCAATCGTATAGCCGACCCGCGTGGCCACCGCGCCAGTGCCGCGAATCAGTGCCATGACATCGGCCTCGATATAGAGGCGCGCGAGGCCGGGCGGCAGGCCAGGCGCATCAATCGGCTTGAGCCGGATTTCGCTTCGCACCGTTGCGTCGATGATCACCGGCGCCGCAACGACCAAATCCGCATAATCCGCATAGGGCGGCGTCGGCAACGCAGATTGTGGTGGTATTGGAAGGCGTTGCTGGCCACAAAGGGCGCTCGCAGGGATGATGGCGAGCAGCGCCGCCAGTGCGGTTCTGGGAACGTGAATCATTCCCAACCGTTACTCGCCTGCGTCGATTTTAAATAGAAATAATTCTGCCACGCGCTGGTTGTACGTTTGTTGCGTGAGACAAAGCGTTTGCGTCGTGGTTTTGAGCGCGATAGAGGTTAGCCCCTGTCTAGGATATAAAGTCGCCCCGTGGCAGGCCGGATTACGATTGGACGTGACGGATCGGCCTAGAGCCGTCGTGCCGGAATAGAGGAGTTGGGTTTCTTAATGGCTTATGCTGATCGCAGTACAGGAGGTAGCCGCATCGTCTCGATCGTGATCGTTTCGATCGTCGTTGCAGCGCTAGCCTACGGATTCGTCAACGGTCTTACGTTCTCGTACGTGAAGAAATTGACCGAGAAGCTCAACACGTTCGACGTGGTCGAGCCACCACCGCCGCCGCCGGAGACACCGCCGCCGCCGCCGCCGGAACAGCCGCAGTTGCAGACCCCGCCGGTCGTGTCGCCACCGCCGCTGGTGCGCGTGCAGTCGCCGCCCCAGCAGGTGATCACCCAGACGCAGATCCCGCCGCCTTCGCCCCCTGCGCCGCTTGCCGGGCCGCCGGCGCCGGTTTTCAAGCCCGCTCCGCCAGCAATCAGCAAGGCGGCCGGCGCGAAAGGCGATCCGTCGTCTTGGGTGACGACCGACGATTATCCATCGGATGCACTCAGTGCGGAAGCCTCCGGGACGTCACGGATCAAATGGGAAATCAACACCGCCGGACGGGTCGAGAATTGCGTCGTGGTTGCGTCGAGCGGCAACGCTTCGCTTGATCGCGCAGCCTGTTCCAATATCACCCGGCGCGGTCGCTACAGCCCTGCCTTGGATCAGGCCGGCAATCCGATCCGATCTTCGTCCGGCCGCAATGTCGTTTGGCGTTTGCCTGACCAATAAAACCTGACCGTTCGGCTCCCCCGGGGGGGGACTGACCAATTTTTTCGAGAAGGAACCACCTCTGATGTCCACGCAAATCCTCGCCGCCGGTCAAGCCGCCGCCGACCAATTCGGCGTTTTCAACGCCCTCGCCCAGGGTGGCGCACTGACCATCGTGACCGCCAGCATCCTTGGCATCATGTTGTTTGGCTCGCTCTACATTCTGTTCACCAAGCTGTTCGAGCAGCAGAAGATCATCAGCCAGGGTCAGCGGGTTCGCTCGACCTTCTGGTCGGCAAACTCGCTGCGCGAGGGTGCTGCAAAGCTCGAGAAGAATTCGGCGTACAAGCAGATCGTCGATGACGGTATCTATGCGCAGGAACAGCATTCGCGGCTGACCGACCCGGTCGAGGCGCATGATTGGGTGCACGGCTCGCTCGCGCGTTCGGAAGCGGCGATCAATTCGCAATTGGGCGGCGGTCTCGCCTTCCTTGCGACGGTTGGTGCGACCGCCCCATTCATCGGTCTGTTCGGCACCGTCGTCGGCATTCTGCGCGCACTGATCAAGATCGCGCAGTCGGGCGATGCGTCGCTCGATAAGGTCGCGGGTCCGGTCGGTGAGGCGCTGATCATGACCGCAGTCGGTCTGGTCGTCGCGGTTCCGGCGGTGCTCGCGTACAATTTCCTGCAGCGTCGCAACAAGGCAATTGCCGAGCGTCTCAGCGCGTTCTCGAACGATGTGCTCGGCTATCTCGCGTCGGACGGTGCAGTCCGTCCGGTCGTTACGGGCAAGGCGGCAGCGAAGGCTGCGAAGCCTGCTGCGACGGCACCGACGCGCGCTTAAGAGCCTATGAACGGGGTCGCCCGGCGGGCGACCCTGCTTCCCTCGCCGTCCGGTTGGGCCGGGCGGCATGAACGAAACGAATAGGATGGCCTTTCATGGCGATTAGTGCAGGCGGCGGCGATGATGACGCCCCAATGTCCGACATCAACACCACGCCCCTTGTGGACGTTATGTTGGTTATGCTCATCATCTTCCTGATCACGATCCCGGCGATCGTGCAGACGGTGAAGGTGAAGCTGCCCGACGTCCGCTACATGCCGACGGAAACCAAGCCGGAAAACGTTTCGCTGTCGATCACCAAGGACGTGGGCGGCAATTGCCTGGTTTTCTGGGGCGAGACGCCGGTGACGCATGAGGAACTGCTCAAGCGCTCGACCAAGAAGCTCGAGGAAATCGTCAATAAGGCTGGTGGCAAGGACAATTTGACCACCGATGATCTGCCCGAGGTGCATATCCGCGGCGATGTCGATACGCCGTATCGCTGCATCGGCGGTGCGATCTATACGATGCAGTCAGCCGGGTTCGCCAAAGTCGGCTTCATCTCCCAGCCGCCCGCCCCCAGCGCAGTAGCATCTTAATGCGTGCACTAGCACCAAGGAGTATTTGATATGGCAATCAGCACCGGCCGCGGTGATGACGAGCCAATGATGGACATGAACACGACGCCGTTGATCGACGTCATGCTTGTGTTGCTCATCATGTTCATCATCACCATCCCGATCCAGACGCATGCGGTGAAGGTCGATCTGCCGATCAATGACCCGAATCAGGTCAAGCCGCTGATCGATCCGCAAAAGAACAAGATCGTCATCCAGCCCGACGGTGTCATTCTCTGGAATGGCGCGCCGACCGACGAAGCGACGCTGCAGCAATATCTCGTCGCGACCAAGTCGTTGAACCCGGAGCCGGAACTGCACTTCCAGCCCGATCCGGCGGCGCGCTATGAGAAGGTCGACAAGGTTCTGGCGATCATCAAGCGGTCGGAAGTGACCAAGCTCGGCTTCATCGGCAACGAGCAGTTCCGCAACGATTTCTAATCGTTGACGCCATCGTTCTGCAAATCAGGGCGGTCCTTCGGGGCCGCCCTTTTTGTTTGTCGCGACGATGACGCGCGCGCTTTTCGCCTCTCCAAAATCGCGCTTGCGCACGTTTCACATAAGTGACACAACACTGTCACAAATATGAAACGATTCCGTCATGGAAGAAATGGAGGGTTTATGAAGTTCGCCCGTTTTGGCCGCATCGTGGTGGCCGCCGCCCTGTTCGGCTCCACCGCTGCCGTCGCCGCCGATGAAGGCAATGGTGCCGTTCAGATCATGAAGGGCGATTACGTTTCCGCAGAACGGATCATCCTGGCGCAGGAAAAGATGTTCCCAGGCGACCCCGATCTGCTGCTCAATCTGGCCTCGGTATATCGCCATACGGGGCGCGTGAGCGAGGCGCGTGCGCTGTACCGCGCGGTGCTGGCGCGGCCCGATGAAATGATGGACTTGCCCAATACGGCTGAGCCGCGCACGGCGCACGCGCTCGCCAGTGCAGCGCTGGGAAGCATGGACGCGACGCAGCTCAGCGTCCGCTGAAAAAAGGATGCCGCGCGCGTGGGGCGCGCGGCAGGTCGCTGTGCTTTATAGCCGCGGCAGCGTTACGCCGCGTTGGCCCATATATTTGCCCGCCCGGTCGGCATAGCTGATCTCGCACGGTTCATTGCCTTGCAGGAACAGGAATTGGCAGGCACCTTCGTTGGCGTAGATTTTCGCCGGCAATGGGGTGGTATTCGAAAATTCCAGCGTGACATGACCCTCCCAGCCCGGCTCGAGCGGGGTCACGTTGACGATGATCCCGCACCGCGCATAGGTCGATTTGCCGAGGCAAATGACCAGCACGTCGCGGGGAACGCGGAAATATTCGACCGTTCGCGCCAGCGCGAAGCTGTTCGGCGGGATGATGCAGACATCGGTCTTACGATCGACGAAGCTGTTGGCGGCGAAGTCCTTGGGATCGACGATGACGCTGTCGATATTGGTGAATACCTTGAACTCATCCGACACGCGCGCGTCATAACCGTAGGACGACAGGCCGTAGCTGATGCAGCCCTCGCGCTTCTGGCCGTCGACGAACGGCTCGATCATGCCGGTGGCAAGCGCTTGCTCGCGGATCCAGCGGTCGGACAGGATGGACATTGGCGTGCTCCTCAGGCCGAAGGGTTTTGCCGGAAATGATCGGAGGGGCAAGACGATTGCGCTGCCGGCGCGCGCCGCGGTTGAACGGTCCGTCGATCTGACGACCGCTGTGAGACGTTATTCCTTTGGGGGATCGGTACGGGGGCGACGAAAATATGTGTTGAGGTGGTGTTCGAGCGCGATGATCAGCAGGTGGCGTCGTGCGGTTACCCCGCGCAATTCGGGGTCGGCAATATCGCGCCATCCGCTGGTCGATCGCCGCTGTTCGAACCGCCCCGCCATGGGGCGCGCTTCCGGTTCGACCGCCGCCACGAGCGCGCGCGCTTTCGCGACTGTTGTGAGCGCTGCCGTGACATCGATCTTGCCGCTGTCGAGCCTCATCAGCAATGCGCAGCGGAATCTGCGGCATACGGTGGGACGTTCGGTGTAAATGGTGCAGCATGTGCCCTCGAGACGCGGGCAAGGCTGCGCAAAGCCTGGTTTCTCGCCTTCACCCTGGTCCAGGACGGTCAACCCGTGCTCTGCGAGTCCGGGCAGATCGTCGGGAAAGGCGCGGGCCCGCGCGAATAGGGTGCCGTCGCAGCATAGGCCGCATTGTGTACAGAGATCGGACGCATTGGGTGCAGTTTTAGTCGGCGCGGGCGGGAGCGCTGTGCCGGTCATGCCACGCCCAAATCCGCCGGCCCGAAAGCATGCGGCAACAACGCGCTCAGCATATAGCGTTCGATCGCATCGCCCTCGGCCGCGCCGCAATACACCACCACGTCGCGTCCGCCGAGTTGCGCGGCTTCGTTGATCACCTGACGGCAGCGACCGCAGGGGCCGACCGGGGTGAGGCCGGTCGGACGGCCCAGATCGTCCATCGCCCCGCCGATTACCCCGATCGCGACCACGCTGCGCAAATCGCCCGCGCTGCTGACCGTGGCCAAGGCGACCGTCTCGGCGCAGAGTGACAGGCCGTAGCTGGCATTCTCGAAATTCGCGGCCGTGACAATCCGCCGGTCGGCCAGCAGCACCGCCGCGCCGACCGCAAAGCGCGAATAGGGCGCGTGCGCGTTGAGCGCCGCCGCGCGCGCCGCCGTGATCAGAGTCCGGCCGGTTTCGTCGTCATTCATGGTGCCACCACGTTCCAATGGACCGGTCCTTCGATGCCGTCGATCCGCCGCATGTCGCTTGCTTGCCACATTCGCCACGGTCTTGCCGGATAATCCGGCGGGAAGAAATCCTGTACCGCCCAGACCGGTCGCGGCACCGCCGCCGTGACGCCGTAGACCGCGTCGAATGGCTTGCTGATCTTGAGCAGCACCGGCTTGCCGGTATGCGCCTCAACCATATTGAGATAGCGGCGCAGTTCGCCGAGCACGACGCGCGGTTCGGGGCGAGACACGCAATCGGGCGCGAAATCGATCTCGACCGCGGCGGGCAAGGCGTCGGACGCGCGCGGCACGGTGGTGTTGAAATTATTGGCTTGGTCGGCAGCAAGCCGGCAGATCGAATAAATGTGGATCGCGCCGCGGCGCATGCCGGTTTCATACACCCCCGCCCAATTGAGCTCGAACCGAGCATCGCGCACATCGGCGCCGCTGGTCGCGCGGATATAGGCAAAGTCCGCGCCGCCCTTGCGCACGGTCCACCAGTCGATTGCGCCATTCGCATCCGACACGTCGACCCCCTGGAAATGGAAACGATCCGATGGACGCCAGGTCATCGCCAACGTCACCGCCACGATGCCAGTGAGCCCGACCACAATCGCCAGTGCGCCGATCAGCGCGATCCGTCTGTTCCACAGCCGGACACTCACCGCTTTGGCCCCTGCATCACGCCCGGATCACACCTTGATGTGCAACACGCAGATCAGCGTGAAGAGCCGGCGGGCGGTGTCGAAATCGATATCGATCTTGCCCACCAGCCGTTCCTTGAGCAGCTCCGCCGCTTCGTTGTGGATGCCACGCCGCGCCATGTCCACCGTCTCGATATGGTCGGGTGTCGCATTTCGGATCGCCTGATAATAACTGTCGCAAATCGCGAAATAGTCTTTGATCGGGCGGCGGAAGCGACCCATGCCGAGGACATAGGTTTCGAGATGCGTGTCATCCGCACGGTGGATCGCGATGCCGAGCCGCCCTTCCTCGACCGCAAGCTCGATCTTGTAGGGCCCCGCATAGCCGTCGGGATAGGTTTTTTGCGGGGCGAAATAATTGCCCTCGATCAGATCGAAGATCGCGATCCGGCGCTCCTGCTCGATATCGGCCGAGCGCCAGAGAATCGTGCGCTCGTCGAGGGTCACGGCAATGATGCGCGGATCGGACATGGTTCTGCCGTAGCGGGCGCGGGCGCGGGGGACAATCCATGCGGAAGGTCACTGAAAGGTCACGCCATCGGTGGGTTGGCCCAAACGCTAAAGTCGCACGAGTCACACCATCGGTGGCTTGTCAGGTCTCGACGGTCAGCGCCTCCACGCTTGCCGTCGCGCGGCCGGCGTGATGCACGACCGATACGACGCAGAGGTCCGCGACGAGCTGCCCGCGAATCGGCAGATCGGCCTCGCCGAGCCGTTCCAGCCACCGCGTGAACGCATCGCTATCGTCGCCCGCCAGCGTCAGCCGGTGGCGCGCACCGACGAAGGTGGCGCTCGCCCAGCGGGTCGATTCGTCCAGCGCTACCGTAACCGCGCCGCGCGCATGCCGCGCATCGCGTTCGATCGCGCGGCGAACCAGTGATCCGGCATCGGGCCCGCGACTCATCGGCGTTGCTCCGGGGCTGCGGTGTCGTGCGCGGCGAGGAACGCCTCGATCCGCCGTACCATGCGCGGCCCGGGCTCGCGGCCGCGCCGCAAATCATCGACCAGCCGCGGATCGCGCACCGCCAGACGCCCGAATTTGGTCCGCGGCATTGCCGTGGCCTTCAGATAGCGATCGATTTCCACCAACACCGACATGCCCTTCGCTCCTTCGATTCGATCAATATGTTCTTGATCTGTTCTATTTTCCAACTTGTCTAGGAAATTTCCTATGGCTATCTTGGTCGGATATGGACGGGATGGATCCTCGTGCGCGGCTGGCGGCGCTGATCGACGCGGAGGGCGTGAGCTATGCGGCGCTCTCGCGCATGCTTCGACGCAACGAGGCGTATCTCCAGCAGTTTGTGAAGCGCGGGACGCCGCGCGTGCTGGCCGAGCGCGACCGGGCGTTGCTTGCGGCGTATTTCCGGGTCGATGGTGCCGAGCTTGGCGGGCCGGTGACGCCGCGCATGGCGACGATCCGGCGGATCGATGTCGAGGCGTCGGCCGGGCCGGGGGCGCTATCGGGCGACGATCCGAGCGCGGCACCGATGCTGCTCGACCCGCGCCTGATCGAAACGCTCGGGCTAGACCCGGCCAAGGCCGCGATGCTGCGCGCGCGCGGCGATTCGATGGAGCCGACGATCGCCGATGGCGATCAGATCGTGGTCGATGAGCGCGATGTGGGGGTGACGAGGACGCCGGCGGTGTTCGTGTTGCGGGTCGACGGTGCGTTGCTGGTGAAGCGCGTGTCGCGGGGGGCGGAGGGGCTGTGGGTGGCGAGCGATAATCCGGACTATCCGCCGTTTGTGGCGGAGGGGGCGGAGGTTATCGGGCGGGTGGTGTGGTTGGCTCGGGTTTTGCGGTGAGGGGGTGGGTGTCGAAGTTGGTGAATTTGCGACAGTCTACTTTCGAGCGAACAGCTTCGAGAGGTCGCTATGACTAAGACGACGCGCCCAGCTTAGATCGTGCCTTTTGAGTTGCCATTTTTAGTCGCACTTAATTCAAGCCGACGCTCGACGCCCGTGCTGAACAACGATACCAATTGGCGATGAAAGTCTCCGACCAGTCCGGCGTTTTAAGGTTCGTCGTCCTTCCGCTTTTGCTGACGGTGTCGGCATGCGGTCAGACTGTTCCGCAGGGTAAGCCGTCCGTCCAGAAGACCCAAGCCGAAGCTGTGGTGGCCAGTTTCTACAAGGAAGTAGTGGCCCGTCAGCCGATTGCCGAAATGGGTGACCCAAAGGTCTTCGCGCAATACATCAGCAAGGGATTGATTCATAGATTCGATGACAACACGGCCTGCTTCGCCGACTGGTATCGAAAGAACCCCGGCACCACCGACAAGCCTCCGTTCGGCCAGTTGGAGATGGGCGTATATTCAGGCTCATCAGAGCGGTCACATCCGCGGACTTTTGACATCGAGAAGACCGAGTCCCGCGAAGATGGGTCCTCCCGCGTGTATGTCAAACTCACGGAACCGACATATAAAATGCTCTGGCACGTGGCGGTGGTTGTGGTTCGCGAAAGCGGTCGGCCGCTCTTGGATGATGTGATCTACCTGAGAGACAAGGACAATCACGAGGAATACCGGCTATCCGAGGTTTTGTTGGCTGATTGCAAGGGGCCTCGCTGGAACGGGCCGTGAGCGTTTGAACGACCGGTTTCGAGGATCGGCACTAACGCTTGGAATGGCGACTAGTGGGGCAAGACCGGACATCGGAGCTACAATTGCCCCCGCCCTACTTCCGCAAATCCATCACCCACATCGCGCACGAAATCACCACACCCGCGCCCAGACCAATCAAAAACCCGCGCGTCGGGCCGATTGCGGTGAACAGGCCGATGGCGGTGCCGACAATCGCGCCGATCGCGATGAGCGCGCCGCCGGCGAGGGGGTAGCGGGGTGGGGAGGTGCGAGGCATTGCTCGCCTCTGCCATGTCCCGTCGCAGGACGCCAGCGTCCCATGGCGGGAGCAGCGGACCATCGCGCGGGCGGGCGTTAACCGTTACGATCCGCCGCGCGGCGCGATTCTGCGCGATCTGGCACGAAGCGTGATGGATGTGCGCCGCGTCGCCCGGGCTCGGGCCTGTTTTCTCGCGGAGTTTCAATGTCGTACCTGCCGTATCTCACCAACCGCGCCGAACTGACCGATGCGACCGATTTGATCACGATGTTCGGCGATGAGGCCGGGCTGGAGGCGGCGGCGCGCGCGGATCGCAGCCGGGATCTCGGCAATTATCTGCATTTCTGTCGCTGGCGGCAAATCGAGCGGCTGATCATTTTGCTTTCGGTTGAGCGCGCGGTGGGCACGGTTCACTGATTGCGGCCATTGCCGGTTCCGCCCCACCCCCCTAGGGCGGGGCATGGTGTTGTCGGTCGGGCGGCGGGGCGCGTTTTTGGCCGCCGCCGGAATTTTCTATGCAGGATGCGCCGCGACGGGTGCGGCGGCGCAAGTGCGTCCGGCTGATCCGCCACCTGCGGCACCGTCCGCCCCGCCTTCCGCACCGGGACAACTCGACCCGCAATCGCCGATGGCGGAGCTGCCGGGGCTGGGCGTCGCCTGGCCCGATCTGGCGCAGGCGCCCGAGGAACCCGCCGACCCGCAAGCGCAGGCCGCGCTGACTGGTGATACGCGCTATGACTATCGGATCGACGGGATCGATGCGGTGGCGAGCAGCTTGCTCAAGGACCGTTTCGCGCAGCTTTCGACGCTGAAAGCCAACGTCAAGGACACCGCCAACGCCGCGCAGCTCGACCGCCGCGCACGCGAGGATGCGACCTTGCTGACGACGCTGCTGCGATCGGAGGGCTATTACGATGCACGCGTCGCGACGCGGATCGAGCCCGATGCGACGCGGCCGCTGGTCGTGCTCGATGCCGAACCGGGGGTTCTTTATAAGTTTCAGGGCGTCACCGTTGCCGGGATCGACGCGACCGGGGACAAGGCCGAGGCTTTGCGCAAATCGTTTGGGGTGGCCGAGGGGGATGCGGTCAATTCCGATGCGGTGGCGGCGGGCGAGACGAGCTTGCGCAACAGCATCGCCGATGGTGGCTTCCCGTTCGCGGTGATCGGTGAGCCGCAAATCGTGGTCGATCGCGCCGCGCGCACCGCGACGCTCGACATGGCGGTCGCGCCGGGTGGGGTGCGGCGCTTCGGATCGGTGACGATGACCAGCGGCACCAAGCTGTTCGACGCGCGGCATGTGCAGGATATTGCGCGCTTTGCGCCGGGCGAGCCTTATGATGCGTCCGCATTGGTCGATTTGCGGCGCGCGCTGATCCAGACCGGATTGATCTCGACGCTCACGGTCGAGCCGGTCGAGGGCAAGGAGCCGGGCACGGTCGACATCGCGGTGGGCTTGGAACCAGCGCCGCCGCACACGATTGCGGGGCAGCTCGGTTATGGCACGGGCGAGGGCGCGCGGGCGGAGGTGAGCTGGACGCACCGCAATCTTTTCCCGCCCGAGGGCGCGCTGACGGTGCGCGGGGTGCTCGGCACGCGCGAGCAATTGGCGAGCGTTATCTTCCGCCGCAACAATTTCAACGGGCGTGACCGGATTTTGACGGGGTCGCTGACCGCGTCGAACCTTACGCGCGATGCCTATCAGGCGCGCACCTTCGCGCTGGCGGGGAGCCTCGAGCGGCAAACCAACATCTTCTTCCAGAAGAAGTGGACCTGGTCGCTGGGGGGCGAAGTGCTGGCCTCGGAGGAACGCGACGTGGACGCATCGACCGGCGCGCCCAGGCGGCGGACCTATTTCATCGGCGCGCTGCCCACCACGCTGAGCTATGACGGATCGGATGATCTGCTCGATCCGACGCGCGGGTTTCGCCTCAGCGGGCGACTGTCGCCCGAAGTGTCGCTGGAGGGCAATGTGTTCGGCTATGCGCGCGTGCAAGTCGATGCGAGCGCCTATCGCACCGTGACGCGCGGCACGGTGCTGGCCGGGCGCGTGCGGCTGGGGACGATTGCAGGGGCACCGCGTGATGCGGTCGCGCCATCGCGGCGCTTCTATGCGGGTGGCGGCGCATCGGTGCGCGGCTATAGCTATCAGGGGATTGGCCCGCGCGACCCCAACAATGTGCCGATCGGCGGGCGCAGTCTCGCCGAATTCTCGATCGAGGCGCGGGTAAAGGCGTTCGGCAATTTCGGTGTCGTGCCGTTCCTCGACGGCGGCAATATTTCGACGGGGACGTTGCCGAGCTTCAAAGATTTGCGCTTCGGTGCCGGCATCGGCGTGCGCTATTATTCCAATTTCGGGCCGCTCCGCAACGATGTCGGAACGCCGCTCAACCCGCAAAAGGGCGATCCGCGCGTTGCGGTCTATGTCTCGCTGGGACAGGCGTTTTGAGCGACGACGCGCCCCCGTCCAAGCCCCCCGCCAAGCCGGTGCAGCGCCGCCGCTGGGGGCGGATCGTGGGTGGTGCGCTAGCCGGGGTGGTACTGCTGGCGCTCGCCGCGCTCGGGCTGATGGACAGCAGCATCGGCCACCGGTTCCTGACCGACAGCATCGCGGGCATGACGCCGTCGAATGGCTTACGCTACAGTGTCGGGCGGATCGACGGGTCGATTTACGGCAAAGCGGTGTTGATCGACGTGCGCGTGCGCGACGCCAAGGGGCTGGTCTTCGCCGCGCCGCGCGCGGAGCTCGACTGGGCGCCGCTGCGCTGGTTCGTCAACCGGCTCGACATCACCAGCCTGCATGTGCCGAGCGCGACGCTGGCGCGGCTTCCCGAGGTGGTTCCATCGGGCAAAAAGGGCCCGATCCTGCCCGATTTCGACATCCGGATCGGGTCGCTGGCGATCGACCGGTTGATCGTTGCACCCGCCGTTACCGGCGTCCAGCGCATCGGGCGGATTCAGGCGCGCGCCGACATTCACGCGGGCCGCGCGCTGGTCGACCTGACGGCGGTGGTGGCGGGGAGCGACGCGCTGCGCGTGCATCTCGACGCCGAGCCGGATCGCAACCGGCTTGACCTGATGGCGCATGCGCGGGGCAGTGCTACGGGTGTGCTCGCCAAGCTGTCGGGTTTCACCAAGCCGATCGCGCTCGATGTATCGGGCAAGGGGACTTGGGCGGCGTGGCGTGGCGCGGCGGTGGCCGATGTCGGCACGGTCCGGCTGGCCGATCTGTCGGTCTCCAATCAGGCGGGGCGCTATGCGCTGTCGGGGGTGCTGACGCCGTCGCCGCTCACCAAGGACAAACTTGCCCGGCTGACCGCGCCGCGCGTGCTGGTGCAGGGTGGCGGTACCTTGGTCGACCGGCAATTGACGGGGACGCTGTCGCTCCGCTCGGCCGCGTTGGCGATCACGGCCGACGGTACGCTCGATCTGGCGGAGAGTGCGTTTCGGACTGTCCGGCTGCATGCGACCTTGTTGCAGCCCCCGGCGCTGTTCCCCAACATGACCGGGCGCGGTATCGAATTGCGCGCGATCCTCGACGGGACCTTTGCCACTGCCGCCTTCGATTATCGTCTGAGCGCGCAGCGCTTCGCCTTCGACAAGACCGGCTTTGAAGATGCGCGCGCGGCGGGACGTGGGCGTTTCTCCAAGACGCCGATCCTCGTGCCGATCCGCTTCACCGCAGCGCGGGTGACCGGCGTCGGCGATGTTGCGGGCGGCATCTTGCGCAATCTGACGCTCGATGGCGCGCTGCGCGTGACGTCGAAACTGGTGACCGGCGACGATTTGAAACTGTCCTCGGACAAGTTGAACGGGCGGATCAATCTGCTGCTCGATCTGACCGACGGGCACTATGACATTGGCATCAATGGCGGGCTCGGGCGCTATCTGATCCCGGGTCTGGGTCTGGTCGAGGTCAAGACCATGCTGAAGGTCGTCCCGGGGCCGGGTGGCCGCGGTACGCGCGTGATCGGGCAGGGCAGCGCACAGATGCTAACGCTCGAAAATACGTTCCTGCGGACGCTCGCGGGCGGGTTGCCGCGGATCGTGACGGGGCTGGAGCGAACGCCCGATGGCGTGCTGCACCTCAACAAGCTCGTGCTGACCGGCCCGGACATCCGCATCACCGGCAATGGCATCAGGCGAAACGACGGGACGTTCCATTTCGAGGGCGTCGGGCAGCAAGCGACTTATGGCCCGCTGACGCTCAAGCTCGACGGTAAGATCGACCGTCCGACGCTCGATCTGGTGTTCAAGCGGCCGAACGAGACGATGGGGCTGAGCGATGTCGTCGTGCATCTCGACCCGACGGCGGAGGGGTTTGCCTTCACCGCGCGCGGCGGATCACGGCTCGGGGCGTTTAGCGGCAATGGTGCGATCCTGCTGCCCAAGGGCGGCGACGGGACGATCGCGATCGCCGATCTGGCGGTAAGCGGGACGCATGCGAAGGGTGCATTGGCGATCGTCACGGGCGGGTTCGACGGGCGGCTCGCGGTGGCGGGGGGTGGCCTTGGCGGCGCATTGCTGTTCCGCCCGATCGACGGAAATCAGCGGATTGAGGCACAGCTTGATGCAACCGCCGCCAAGCTGACCGACGCGGTGACAGTGCGGCGCGCGCATCTCGATCTGGTGGCGTTGCTCGATCCGGCGGGGACGTCGGTCGAAGCCAATGTGACCGGCGCGGGGCTGCGACGCGGGTCGCTGATCATCGGGCGCTTCGCGGCGCGCGCTAGCGTGCGCGGTGGCACGGGTAGCATCACCGCGTCGATCGCCGGATCGCGCGGGCGCGCGTTCGATATCCAGTCGGTCGTCCAGGTGACGCCCGACCGCTACACCGTGTCGGCGCAGGGTACGCTCGACCGGCGACCGTTGAAGCTCCTTACCCCGGCGGTGTTCAGTCGGGATGGCGATGGGTGGCGGCTCGCCCCGACCGATCTTAGTTTCGCCGGCGGTGCGGCGAAGCTGTCGGGGCGCTTCACGGGCGGATCGAGCGCAATCGACGCTACGCTCGCGCGGATGCCGCTCTCGATCCTCGACATCGGCTATCCGGGGCTGGGGCTCGGGGGTAATGCTTCAGGAACCTTGTCGTATGCCCAAGGTAGCAATGGTGGTGGCGGGGCGGCACCGACTGGCAAGATCGATATGACGGTGCGCGGGCTGACGCGGTCGGGGCTGATCCTATCGTCGCGCCCGGTCGATGTCGGCGTTTCGGGCGTCTTATCGGCCGACCGGATTGCCGCGCGTGCGATTGCGGCGACCGGGGGCAAGACCGTCGGGCGCGCGCAGATGCTGCTCACCTTGCCACGCGGTAGCGACCTTGCGACGCGCGTGCAGGATGCCGGGGTGTTCGGGCAGCTCCGCTACGATGGCCCTGCCGATACGCTGTGGCGGCTGACCGGGGTCGAGCTGTTCGATCTGTCCGGCCCGGTCGCGATCGGCGCGGATGTCGGCGGGACGGTTGCGAATCCGCAGATCAAGGGCGTCGTGCAGGCCAATGGCGCCAAGATCGAAAGCGCGGCCACAGGCACGGTCCTGACCAACGTGCAGGCGAGCGGTCAGTTCGCCGGATCGCGCCTTACGCTCGACCGCTTTGCGGCGGATGCGGGCAAGGGCGGGCGCGTCACGGGCACGGGCAGCTTCGATTTCGCCGCCGCCAACGGGATCGGGCTCGATTTAGCGGTGCAGGCCGAGCGCGCCGTGATGATCGCGCGCGACGATATCGGCGCGACCGTCACCGGCCCCTTGCGCTTCCGCTCGGACGGCGCGGGCGGGACGATCTCGGGCGATCTTACGCTCGACAAGAGCCGCTATCGCCTCGGTCAGGCGAGTGCCGCCAGCGCGGTGCCGCAGCTCAACATCCGCGAGATCAATGTCCCCGGCGGCGACGACGAGGAGGATGATACGCCGCGCATACCATGGACGCTGGCGATTAAGGCGCACGCGCCCAATCAGGTGCTGGTAACCGGGCTGGGGCTGCGCAGCGAATGGTCGGCCGATCTGACGATCGGCGGCGCACCCGATAATCCGGCGATCACCGGTCGTGCCGATCTGGTGCGCGGTACCTATGATTTTGCGGGGCGGACCTTCGCGCTTGAGCGCGGCAAGATTCGGTTTTCCGGCGACGTGCCCGCCAACCCGACGCTCGATATCGTCGCCAATGCCAATGCGACCGGGTTGAACGCCGCGATCAACGTTACCGGACCGGCGCTAAAGCCGGAAATCACCTTTTCCAGCGTGCCCGCCTTGCCGCAAGACGAGCTTCTGTCGCGGCTCCTCTTTGGAACTTCGATTACCAAATTGTCTGCTCCCGAGGCGTTGCAATTGGCGTCGGCGGTGGCGGCGTTGCAGAATGGCAAAGGCGGGCTCGATCCGATCAACGCGGTGCGGCGTATGGCCGGGCTCGACCGCTTGCGCATCGTCTCGGCCGATCCGACCACGGGGCAGGGCACCTCGATCGCGGCGGGCAAATATATCACGCGGCGCTTCTATGCCGAGATCGTCACCGACGGCGCGGGCTATTCCGCGACGCAAGTGGAGTTTCAGGTGACGCGCTGGCTATCGGTGCTGTCGAGCATCTCGACGCTCGGGCGGCAGAGCGTGAATTTGCGCGTGTCGAAGGATTATTGAGCGATCGGGGTGGGCCAGATTTAGGCCGTCGGCTCGCGGCGGTCTGGCAAGATATCGGGATCGCGTACTTCCACCTCACCCACCGGGCCGATCGCCGCGAGCCTTTCCAGAACTTGCGCCCAAGTCTGCTGGGCATCCATATCTTCAGACGCCGGGCTTATCGTTACCGTTTGGCCTTCCCATTCGAGCCGCAGCGCAAACCCGGCGGGAATTCCGAGAGCCTCTGGGAGTATGGCCGCTACACGATCGCCATCTAGGATCGTCCTGCTTTCGATCACGCCCATGTCGGCCTCCGTGTGGGCAGAAGTATACGCTAGCGTAAGGCATCGAGCAACGCCGCCGCCAGCCGCGCCGGGACCTCCGGTTCGATCTCGACATACAGATCGGGTTCGATCGCTTCGACCTCGATCAACGCGAGTTTGCCGTCGGCGCGGCGGAGCAGGTCGATGCGGGCGTAGAGCGGGGCGTGGGGCAAAGCGGCGAGCACCGTGTCGAACACGCGCATAGCCTCCGCGTCGGGCTCATAGCGGGTGAAGCGTCCGCCGAATTGCGGCTGGATGCGGAAATCGCCGCCGGTCGCCACCTTTCGCGCGGCGTGGCTGAAGGTGCCGCCGATCGCGAAGAGTGACAGTTCGCCTTCCTTGGCGATGGCGGGCAAGAAGGGTTGCAGGATCGCGTCGTCGAGTGGTTCGAGCGCGTCGCCCCGGCGCACGCGTACCGTCCGATCGCTGCCTGCCGAGATTTGCGGCTTGACCACCAGTTCGTCGCACCCGAATGCGTCGAACGCGGCCGCGACGCTCGCCGCATCGGCGTGGCCGAAGCGGCTCGGGACGATCGGGACGCCTGCGGCCTCCAGCGCCAGCAGATAGGTCTTGCGCGTATTCCAGGCGAGCAAGGCCGGCGGATTGAAGAGCGGTCGGTCGGTAGGCCACGCCGCCAGCATCGCATCCCAGCGTACCACATCGAAATGATAGCCCCAGGCGAACAAAGCGAGCGCCGCATCGCCATCGCCCGGCCCCAGATCCCATGGGCGGAGGCGCAGCGTCATTCCTGCGCTCGCGAAAGCCGTGCAGAACGGCGCCACTAAATCGGCGGCGACCGCGTCGTAGTGGCTGCCCGACACGGGCATCAGCATATCGACGCGGGCGCCCACGCTCAGGCCGGCTCGCCGATGATCGCCTTCACTTCCATGAAATCGGCAAGACCATATTTGCCGCCTTCGCGGCCATTGCCCGATTGCTTGTAGCCGCCGAACGGCGCGCCGCCGCCGCCCGCCCAGCCATTGATCGTGACCAACCCTGCGCGCAGCCGAGGCGCGACCTTCGCCGCCGCCGCCGGATCGCCCGAGATTGTTGCGGACAGGCCATATTCGGTGTCGTTGGCCATCGCGATCGCCTGCTCGCCATCGCTGTAGCTGGTGATCGTCGCTACGGGTCCGAAGGTTTCCTCGCGGTAGATGCGCATGTCGGGGGTCACGTCGGCGAGCAAGGTCGGCTTGATGAAATACCCCGCATTGCGCCCGTCGGGCCGCCCAGTGCCGCCGGTGACGAGCGTCGCGCCTTCGTCGATCGCCGATTGGATCAGGCCCTGGATCTTGTCGAACTGCGCCTTGTTGACGACCGGGCCGATATGCGCGCCCATCACGCTGGCGGCATCGACCGTGGTCGCTTCGAGGATGCTCTTCACCACTTGCGTCGCATCGGCGACCTGGCTCTCGTGGACGAGCAGACGGGTCGGCGCGATGCAGCTTTGGCCGCTATTCGCCAGTACGCCGTGGATCGTCGGCGGCAGCACGGCGGCGAGGTCGGCGCCTTCCAGCACGACATTCGGCGCCTTGCCGCCCAGCTCCTGATGCACGCGCTTGACCGTCGCGGCGGCGGCTTGTGCGACCGCGATTCCGGCGCGGGTCGATCCGGTGAAGCTCACCATGTCGACATCCTTGTGCGCCGACAGCGCCGCGCCGACGCCGGGACCGTCGCCGTTGACGAGGTTGAAGACGCCCGCCGGGACACCCGCCTTGTCGAGGATTTCGGCGAGGATCACCGCACAGCCTGGCGCTTCCTCGGAAGGCTTGAGGACCATCGTGTCGCCCGCCGCGAGTGCCGGCGCGACCTTCGCGCAGATCTGGTTGAGCGGCCAGTTCCACGGCGTGATCATCGCCACCACGCCGAGCGGCTCATGCACGACGCGCGCCTTGCCGATCTTTTCCTCGAAACTGAACGCCTTCAGCGCGGCGAGCGTGGCGATGAAGTGGCCGAGCCCAGCGGGGACTTGCGCGGCGGTGGCAAAGCCGATCGGCGCGCCCATTTCCGCGCTCGTCGCCGCCGCGAGATCGGGCATGCGGAGCTTATATTCTTCGATGATGCGTTCGAGCAAAGCGACGCGATCCTCGACGCTGGTTTGCGAATAGCTGTCGAAGGCTTTGCGCGCAGCGGCGACCGCCTTGTCGACATCGGCCTGCGACCCGAGCGTGATTTCGCTCACCGGTTGCTCGGTCGAGGGATCGATCACCGCGTGCGGCGTGCCGCCATCGCTATCGACCCAGGCGCCATCGATATATTGTTTGAGGTAGCTTTTCATGGCGGCTCTCCTGCGATGTTTTGAACATTCGGTACGTCGCCGCTCAATGGCGTGGGGCAGGATCGGTTGCAAGGCGAAACGCATGACGCTTAGGGTGCACCGGTGCAGGACGGAGGCGAGACGATGGCGCGCGCAGTTTTGATTCAAGCGACCGGTGGGCCCGAAGTGATCCAATGGGTCGATGTCGACCTGCCTGATCCCGGCCCGGGCGAAGTGCGGATGCGCCACACCGCCGTCGGGCTCAACTTCATCGACGTGTATCACAGGAGCGGCGTCTATCCGATCAAGCTGCCGAGCGGGCTTGGCACCGAGGCGGTCGGCGTGATCGAGGCGGTGGGGGAGGGCGTAGCCGGGTTCTCCGTGGGCGACCGGGTCGGGACGTTCGGTCCCGCGCTGGGCGCTTATGCCACCGCGCGCAATGTGAGCGCGGCATCGTTGCTGCCGTTGCCCGATGATGTCGACGATGCCGCCGCTGCCGCCTTGCTGCTGAAGGGCTGCACCACCGAATTTCTGATCGAACGCTGCGCGAAGGTGCAGGCGGGGCAGACGGTGCTGGTGCATGCGGCGGCGGGCGGGGTGGGGCATTTGCTGGTGGGCTGGCTCAAGGCGATCGGCGCGACGGTGATCGGAACGGTCGGCAGTGCGGAGAAAGCCGCGCAGGCGACAGCGGCGGGGGCGGATCATGTCATCTTGCACAAAAGCGAGGATGTCGCGGCGCGGGTGCGCGCGATTACCGGCGGTGCTGGCGTGCCGGTGATTTTCGACGGCATCGGCTTCGCGACCTGGGACATTTCGCTGGCGAGTGCCGCCCCGCGCGGGCTGATCGTCAGCTATGGCAATGCCGGGGGGCGGGTGACTGGGGTCGATCTCGGCGTGCTGGCGCTGCGGGGGTCGCTATTCGTCACGCGCCCGACGCTGTTTCATTATTACGCAACGCCCGACGACCGCCGCGACGGCACCGCGCGGCTGTTCGAGATGCTGCGTAAGGGGGCGATCGTGCCGGAGATCGGCCAGACCTTCGCGTTGGAGGATGTGGCGGCGGCGCACCGTGCGCTCGAGGCGGGCGAGACGCGCGGGGCGACTGTGCTGGTCGTGTGATTTTTGCAGATATTCGTGCCGTGCTCCTGCGCAGGCAGGAGCGCTGGGTTCTAGCGATCCGCCATGTTACCCTGGGTTCCCGCCTTCGCGGGAACACAGTGGGGATCGAACTGGGTCGGCTTGTCAACTTAAGTGCACGCTCCCCTAGCCAATCAGCCGCACTACCCCCACAGACGTCGCGATGCGCTTTCGTGATTTCCTGCTGCTCGTGTTCGTGTGCCTGACCTGGGGGTTCAGCAATGTGCTAAGCAAGGTCGTCGTTGGCACGTGGCACTTTCCGCCGCTGTTCTTCGCCGGCGCGCGCTTTGCGATCGTGCTGGCGGTGACGCTGCCGTGGTTGCGGCCGATGCCGCGGCCGGCGTGGCGGATCGTGCTGGTCGGCGCGTTGATGGGCGGCGGCAATTTCGCTCTGCTGTTCCTGGGGTTGCAGACCGCGTCGCCATCGAGCGCGGCGGTCGTGCTGCAGGCGGGGGTGCCGATTACCACCTTACTGTCGATCCTGATTCTGGGTGAGCGAATCCATTGGCGGCGTGGGCTGGGGATTACGTTGACGCTGGCGGGCGTGTTGCTGGTGGTGTGGCGGCCGGGCTTTGCGGTGTCGGCGGGCTTGCTGCTGGTGCTGGGTGCGGCGTTTGCCGGGTCGCTCGGCGCGATTTTGATGAAGCAAATGGAGCATATCGCCCCCTTGCGCTTTCAGGCGTGGGTCGGGCTGACCGCCGTCGTGCCGCTGGGGCTGGCCTCGGCGCTGTTTGAACACAACCAATGGTCGAGCTCGGTTGCGGTCGGGTGGCCGTTCGTCGCGGCCTTGATCTTCTCCGCGCTGATCGTGTCGGTGTGCGCGCACACGCTCTATTACTGGCTGATCGCGCGGTACGAGGCGACGTTGCTCGCGCCGCTGACGCTGATGACGCCGCTGACGACGATCGGGCTTGGCGTGCTCATCACCGGCGACCGGCTGGACCTCAGGATGATTGCGGGGGCGGCGCTGGCGCTGTTCGGCGTGCTGATCGTCGCGGTGCGCCCAAGCCGTGCGCCGATTGTGGAGGCGCAGGAGCACGCCTGAGCGGTGTTTTAGAGTTTCGCTTTGGGCCAGCCGTGTTCCCGCGAAGGCGGGAACCCAAGGTAACAGAGCACGGCGCCTGCAACCCTGGGCTCCTGCCTGCGCAGGAGCACGGTGTGGGTTAGGCGGCTGGCGCGAGACCGATCCGCTTGGCCGCCTCAAGGATCTCGGTCGGGAACATCGCGATGATCGTCGAATTATGCTCGACGCCGATTTCGGTGAGCGTTTGCAAGCGCCGCAGTTCGAGCGCGCCGGGGACTTCGCCGATGATCTGCGCCGCGTCCGCCAGCTTGCGTGCGGCTTCCTGCTCGCCCTCGGCCTTGATGATGCGCGCGCGCTTCTCGCGGATCGCCTCGGCCTCACGCGCGATGGCGCGCTGCATTTGCGCGGGGATGTCGAGGTCCTTGATCTCGACCGCGTCGAACTCGACGCCCCAGCGGATGCAGGTCGTGGTGAGGATCTCGTAGAGCCGCTTGTTGATCGCGGTGCGGTCTTTGAGCATCTGGTCGAGATCGCTCTGGCCGATCGCATCGCGCATCGCGGTTTCTGCCGCCTGGACGATCGCCGATTGCCAATTGGCGACGGTGGTGACCACCCCCGCCGCATCGAACGCGCGGAACCACAGCACCGCATTGACGCGCACCGCAACGCCGTCGCGCGTGACCGTCTCCTGCGTATCGAGCGCATAGGTGATCGTGCGGATATCGACCTTCACGACGCGTTCGATCAGCGGGATCAGCCAGAACCAGCCGGGGCCTTTGGTGGCTTGGAGGCGACCGAGCCGGAAGACGACGCCGCGTTCATATTCCTGATTGATGCCGAACGATTTGAGCGCGAGCACCAATGCGATGCCGAGCGGCACCGCCAAAATGATCAGTGTAAGCATTGAGGACCCCGTTGGGATGTCGCGATCATGCGACGTGGCGCGGCGATCGCCGCTGCGGAGTTTTACGCCGTTGCGGGCGCGAAACCATCGGCAACGGGGCACAATCGTGGATGCAAGCGATGCAAGCGAGGCGACGGCGATCGATCGATGCGGATCGCCGTCGCCTCGCTCGTAGCCGCGCGGCGTCGCTTGGACGCGCCCCATGCAAGAAACCTATCGCAGTGCAACACAGGTGAAATATCGCGCGGGCAAGGCAGCGATGGGTCTCCGGGCCGAATCAACGGACATATCTTTTTTGGGGAAAATTGTATGACTTCTCGCCGCTTTACGGCGGTGCTGCTGGGCGGCATCGCGGGTTCGACGTTGTTTTCGGTCGCGCCTGCCATGGCCGCCGATGGTCAGGCCAGCGCACCCGTTGCTGCGCCCGCGAACGCGGCCGATGCAAATGGTGCCGATGACATCGTGGTTACCGCGCAGCGCCGGTCGGAAAGTACGCTGACCGTGCCGATCGCGGTTTCGGTGCTGAAGTCCGAATCGTTGCGGGATTTGCAGGCGGCGGGCAGCGATACCTTGCTGTCCCTGTCCGGTCGCGTACCGAACCTTTATGTCGAATCGACCACCGGTCGCATTTTCCCGCGCTTCTACATCCGCGGTCTTGGCAACATCGATTTCTACCTCGGTTCCTCGCAACCTGTGACGATCATCCAGGACGATGTCGTCGAGGAACATGTCGTCCTGAAATCGAATCCCGCCTTCGATATCGCGCAGGTTGAAGTTCTTAAAGGTCCGCAGGGTTCGCTGTTCGGGCGCAACACGACAGCAGGAATCGTCAAGTTCGACAGTGCCCAGCCGAGCGAAACCTGGCGCGGTCAGGCTTCGGCGAGTTACGGCACGTTCAACAGCGTGAATGTCGATGCGGGGATCGGGGGCCCGTTGACCAGCGACGGCACTGTCAGCGTCCGCCTGTCCGGCCTGTATCAGCATCGCGACAATTGGATCAGCAACACCTATGCCGGCCCGTCGGACGACGGCACCGTGCCCGGCCGAAACGTGATGGGCCACTTCGATGAGCGCGATATCCGCCTGCAGGTGCTCGCCAAGCCCTCGTCGGCGCTTACGCTGCGCTTGAGCGGCCATTACCGCGATTACGACGGCACCGCCTCGATCTTCTATCGCGGATCGATCACGCCTGGCACCAACGTCGTTCCGGCCAATTTCGATCGCGCTACCGTTGCCTATGACGAGGCCCGTAACAATCCGCAGGCCTATCAAACTCACGGCGTGTCGTTGAAGGCGGATTACGATGTCGGTTTCGCCACGATCACGTCGATAACGGCGTGGGAGCATGCCTCGGGCTTTAGCCGCGGCGATACCGATGGCGGCGCAGCGGCCAATTTCGGCGGTGTTGCGCCAAACATTTGCGCGGTCGGCTGCGGTCAGTCGCAGGGGCGCCTTCAAGGGCTTGATCAGTGGAGCCAGGAGTTACGCATCGCCAGCCCGAATAGCGGCCCTTTCAAATGGCAAATTGGCGGCATTTACTTCGATTCGCGCGATCGCACCGAGTTTGACCAGCGCAGTTTTTTCCTGACCAGCAACGTGCTCGGCACCACGCCCAATCCCAATAATTTCGTGCTGCTACGCAACGTCAACACCAGTTGGGCGGTGTTCGGCCAGGCGAGCTATGACCTGACCGACAAATTCACGCTGATCGGTGGCGTTCGCGTTACGCGCGACACCAAGAATACGAATCTCCTGCTCAGCCCAAACGTTGCAGCGTTAACCATCCCGGCGACCGCCCCGGCCTCTTCGTTTGCCTGCGGCACGGCCCGAAACTGTCGCCTGTCGGACATTCAGCCGAGCTGGGATGTCAGCTTGCTCTACCGCGCCACGCCGGACGTTAGTCTGTACGCGCGTGTGGCCCGCGGCTTCCGCGGTCCGACGGTGCAAGGTCGCTCCGCCGTTTTCGGCTCCGCCTACACGACGGCGAATTCGGAAACCAACACCAGCTTCGAGGCGGGTTTGAAGGCTGCGGCGCTGGACAATGCAGTCCGTTTCAGCGTGGCCGGTTTCTATTACTTCGTCGACAAGATCCAGCTCAACGGCAATGACAGCAACGGCAATGGCGTGCTGTTCAATGCCAACAAGGCGATCGGATATGGCGTGGAGGGCGAATTCGACGTTCGCCCGACCAAAAACTTCCGCCTCACCGCCGGGCTCAGCCTGTTGAAGACCCGGATCGAGGACCGGAACGTTTATGCTCAGGCGGGCGCTGCAGGCGGCGTGTTGTCGCAGACGGTGCTCAATCCGGTCGTGCGCATTGGCAACAATTACTTTGCGCAGATCGACGGCAACAGTTTGCCGAACGCGCCCGATTACAATCTCAACGTCACCGCGCGATACGATCTGCCGCTTGGCGACAGCGGGCATCGCGTGTTTTTGGCCAGCGACTTCACGATGCAGGGCAAGATCAATTACGTCCTCTATAAAACGGTCGAATATACGTCGGACGGCAATTACGAACTCGGCCTGAAGGCGGGCTATGCCTTTGGCCGGTATGAAATCGCTGGCTTCGTCCGCAACCTGACGAAGGCGAAGAACCTGATTGGCGTGATCGACACCTCCAACTATCGCGCGGGGATCTACAATGATCCGCGCGTATTCGGGGTAACGTTGAGCGGTGCGTTCTGACGAGGAAACCGAGGCGGCCCCCGGCCTAAACCCCTGAGGGGCCGCTTTGGTCGGGTATATAACGAAAAAGGCGTCCGGATCGCTCCGGACGCCCTTTCTGTATCATCGCCGTGGCAAAGCCACGTCGTCGGTCCTCGCGTTAGCGAGGCCGGCCGACAGCTCCTGTGGGGACTTTGGCTTCGCCTCGTCCGCACCGGCCGCCGGCACGAGCATCAGGTGAAGCCTGCCCCCGGCTGGCTTCAGCCCGTCCGGGGGACGGGCGACCTGAAGCTCCTCAATAGCTGTAGTACATATCAAACTCGACGGGACTCGGCGTCATTTCCCACCGCGCCACATCATGCATCTTCAGCTCGATGTACGACTCGATCTGATCCTTCGAGAACACGTCGCCCTTGAGCAGGAAGTCGTGATCCGCCGCGAGCGACTCCAGCGCCTCGCGCAAGGAACCGCACACCGTCGGCACGTTCGCCAATTCGGCGGGCGGCAAGTCGTAGAGGTTCTTGTCCATCGCCTCACCCGGGTGGATGCGGTTCTGGATGCCGTCGAGGCCCGCCATGAACAGCGCCGCATAAGCGAGATACGGGTTGGCCATCGCGTCGGGAAAGCGGACTTCGACGCGCTTTGCCTTGGGGCCGGTGCCATACGGGATGCGGCACGAGGCCGAGCGGTTGCGTGCCGAATAGGCGAGCAGCACCGGCGCTTCATAACCCGGAACCAAGCGCTTGTAGCTGTTGGTCGTCGGGTTGGTGAAGGCGTTCACCGCCTTGGCATGCTTGATGATGCCGCCGATGAAATACAGGCACAGGTCCGACAGACCGGCATAGCCGTTCCCGGCGAAGAGCGGCGTGCCCTTGTCCCAGATCGACAGATGGGTGTGCATGCCGCTGCCGTTATCTTCCTTGATCGGCTTGGGCATGAAGGTGACGGTCTTGCCATAGGCCTGGGCCACATTGTGGCAGACGTATTTGTAGATCTGCATGCGATCGGCGGTGACCGTCATCGTGCCGAAGGTCAGGCCGAGTTCGTGCTGCGCTGCGGCGACTTCGTGGTGATGCTTGTCGCACGGCAGGCCCATTTCGAGCATGGTCGAGACCATCTCTGCACGGATGTCGGTTGCGGAATCGACTGGCGCGACCGGGAAATAGCCGCCCTTGGCGCGCGGACGGTGGCCGAGGTTGCCGCCATCATAGCTGGTGCCGGTGTTGGTCGGCAGCTCAATATCGTCGATCTTGTAATAGCTCGTCGCATAGCTGGTTTCGAACTGGACGTTGTCGAACATGAAGAATTCGGCTTCGGGCCCGATGAAGATCGTGTCGCCGATGCCGGTGGTCTTGAGATAGGCCTCGGCGCGCTTGGCGGTCGAGCGCGGATCGCGGGCGTAGAGCTCGCCGGTCGAAGGCTCGACAATGTCGCACACCAGGATCAGCATCGGGGTTGCCGAGAACGGATCGATCCACACCGCGTCGAGATCGGGCTTCAGGATCATGTCGGATTCGTTGATCGCCTTCCAGCCCTCGATCGAGGAACCGTCGAACATGAACCCATCGGTCAGCTCATCTTCGCCGACGACGCCGGCAACCATCGTCAGATGCTGCCATTTGCCCTTGGGATCGGTGAAGCGCAGATCGACCCACTCAATCTCCTGATCCTTGATCATCTTGAGCACGTCGCTCGCCGAATTCGGTTTGTCAGCCATAGTCCCCACGCCTTTCGTTATCATGTCGTCTGCCCGACAGAATCGGGAATCTCATTTCACCCGGAGCCCCAAGCTGTCACACTTTGTTGCAGTGCGTCAAACGGGGCGTTTGCGGGCTGTCAAATTGCGTCCTCGTCGCGCTCGCCGGTGCGGATGCGCAGCACGGTTTCTACGGGTATGACGAAAATCTTGCCGTCGCCGATGCGACCGGTTTGCGCCGCGGCGGCAATCGCTTCGACCACCTTGGCGGCCATCGAATCCTCGACCACGACTTCCAGTTTCACTTTGGGCAGAAAATCGACGACATATTCGGCACCGCGATAGAGCTCGGTATGGCCCTTCTGGCGGCCGAAGCCTTTTGCCTCGGTGACGGTGATGCCGCTCACCCCGACTTCGTGGAGTGCTTCCTTCACTTCATCGAGCTTGAACGGCTTGATGATCGCTTCGATCTTTTTCACGCGTGCGGCACTCCCATGATGTCGGCGCACCTTACAACAACCGTGCCAGCCGCGCGAGGGGCGCAAACGCGGGCGCGTGGCGCTTGTTGCGGGTTAAGAATTGCCTAACCGGACGGCAGCACGCGCGCGCTGCCTGCTTTTGTGGCAGGGTGCCTAGCGTCGCGGCAAAGCCGCGCCGTCGGTCGCGGCTTCAGGCCGCGCCGGCCGATCGCGCCGCAGGAGCGCGAATTTAGCTTCGCTAAATCCTTGGGCGGCGCGATTAATACGGCGGCTTATCGAACCCACCGGGACTCAGCGTAAAGATTTCGCAGCCGTCCTCGGTAATGCCGATCGAATGTTCGAACTGCGCCGAGAGCGAGCGGTCGCGCGTCACCGCCGTCCAGCCATCGTCGAGCAGCTTCACGTCGGGCCGGCCGGTGTTGATCATCGGTTCGATCGTGAAGATCATGCCGGGCTTGAGTTCAGGCCCGGTGCCGGGCTTGCCGATATGGACGACCTCGGGCGCATCGTGGAACAGCTGCCCCAGGCCATGCCCGCAGAAATCGCGCACCACGCCGTAGCGGTGCTTTTCGGCATGGCGCTGAATCGCGTGGCCGACATCGCCGAGATGATTGCCGGGCTTGGCCGCTTCGATGCCGAGCATGAGGCATTCATAGGTCACTTCGACCAGCCGCTTCGCCTTGATCGGCACGTCGCCGATCAAATACATCCGGCTGCTGTCGCCGTGCCAGCCGTCCAGAATGGGGGTCACGTCGACATTGACGATGTCGCCATTCTTCAGCGTCTTGCCGCTCGGAATGCCGTGGCAGACGACATGATTGATCGAGATGCAGCTCGAATGCGTATAGCCGCGATAGCCGAGCGTCGCGGGAATGCCGCCGCGATCCGCAATGAAGCGGCGGACCAGATCGTCAATCTCGCCAGTGGTCACGCCCGGCACCATGTGCGGCACGACCATATCGAGCGTTTCCGCCGCCAATTGTCCGGCCGCAAGCATTCCGTCGAACGCCGCGCGCCCGTGAAGCTTGATCGCGCCGGTCCGGCCCGAAGGCGCGTCGGCGGTAACGGTCACATATTCAGTCATCGCCAAGGATATAGCGCAGCGCTTTGCGGTTTGCGAGGGGGCGTGGGCGGTCTATGGGATGCGGCATGACCACACGCATCTGGACAGCCGCGCTGGCGGTGATTGGCGACGAGATTCTGTCGGGCCGCACGCAGGACAAGAATATCGCGCAAATCGCGACCTGGCTCAACGTGCAGGGCATCCGGCTCGTCGAAGTGCGCGTGGTGGCGGACAAAACGGAGGCGATCGTCGAGGCGGTCAATACGCTGCGCGCGCGCAACGATTATCTGTTCACAACGGGCGGGATCGGCCCGACGCATGACTACATCACCGTCGATGCGATTGCCGAGGCGCTGGGCGTGCCGGTGGTGTTCCACCCCAAGGCGCTGGCAATGCTCGATGCCTATTATGCGCCACGCGGCGGTCTGACCGAGCCGCGCAAGCGCATGGCGCGCGTGCCTGAAGGTTCCGATCTGATCGAAAATCGCATGTCGGGTGCGCCGGGGATCCGCGTCGGCAACATTTTCATCATGGCGGGCGTGCCGCACATTACGGCGGGCATGCTCGATGCGCTGACCGGCACGCTCGAGGGTGGGCTGCCGGTGCTGTCGCGCACGATCGGCTGCTGGGTGGCGGAGAGCGAGGTCGCCGATTTGCTGCGGCTGGCGGAGAAGAGCCATGAGGGCGTTTCGATCGGCAGTTACCCCTTCTTCCGCGAGGGCCGCGTCGGTGCGAATTTCGTGGTGCGCGCGACCGATGCTGCGCTCGCCGACACATGCATCGCCGATCTCACCTATGCGTTGGAGGAGATTGGCCGCACGGTTGTGGCGGACGGAATTTAAAGCGGAGGAGCAAGCCGATGACACGCAGTTTGATTGCCGGAATCGCCGCGTTGATGCTGACGGCGTGCGACGGTAGCACGATCACCAGCGCGCCGCCCAAAGTCGAGACCACGCCCAACCCGATGGAGGCAAAGATCGACGCGCTCCCGCCTGCCTTGCAGCAGACTACGATGTTTCGTGCGATTCAAGACGGCAACTTTGCATGTCAGAAGATCGTCCAGCTGAAAAAGCGCACACCGACTGTGGGCAAAGCGATCTGGGATGCCGAATGCGAGGATCAGGGGCGCTATGTCATCGAGCTCCAACCCGGCGGGATTTTCTGGGTGAGCGGGGTGCCGCAGCCGAAGAAGCGGTTTTGACGATCTTGTGAGGTGAGGAGAGCGCCGTGGCGAAGCCACGTCGTCGGTCCTCGCTAAGGCGAGGCCGCCCGCGCTTTCGCTGGTCGCGATCTAGCTTCGCTAAATCTCTGCGAAAGCTGGAGCGGGTGAAGGGAATCGAACCCTCGTCACTTGCTTGGGAAGCAAAAGCTCTACCATTGAGCTACACCCGCGATTTGGGCCGCTTGCCACATTCCACGCGGGGTCGTCAACGCGGTGACTCGCGCTACTTACGCTTTGCCGCGACACGCGCTATCGGGACCCAAAGGCCCGAGCCAAGGGCGCGTTGGAGAGTAGAATGATCGCCGAGATGGACTTTGCGTTGGGCGAAACCGCCGACATGATCCGCGACACGACGCAGCGTTTCGCGAGCGACCGGATCGCGCCGATCGCGGCGAAGGTCGATGCCGAGGATTGGTTTCCGGGCATGTTGTGGCCGGAGATGGGCGCGCTCGGGCTGCACGGGATTACCGTGGCGGAAGACGATGGCGGGCTGGGCCTCGGCTATCTCGAACATGTCATCGCGTGCGAGGAAGTGAGCCGCGCTTCCGCCTCGGTGGGCCTCAGCTATGGCGCGCACTCGAACCTCTGCGTCAATCAGATCGCGCGCTGGGCCAGCCCTGAGCAGAAGGCGAAATACCTCCCCAAGCTGATTTCGGGCGAGCATGTCGGTAGTCTCGCCATGTCCGAATCGGGTGCTGGGTCGGACGTGGTCGGCATGAAGCTCAAGGCCGACAAGGTGCAGGGCGGGTACGTCCTCAACGGCACCAAATTCTGGATCACCAATGCGGCGTACGCCGATACGCTGGTGGTCTACGCCAAGACCGGGACGGGCAGCGGCGGGATCACCACCTTCCTGATCGAGAAGGATATGCCGGGCTTCGCGATCGGGCAGAAGATCGACAAGATGGGGATGCGCGGCTCTCCGACGGCGGAACTGGTGTTCACCGATTGCGAGGTTCCCGACGAGAATGTGATGGGTCCGGTCAATGGCGGCGTCGGCGTGCTGATGTCGGGGCTCGATTATGAGCGTACCGTGCTCGCGGGCATCCAGCTCGGTATCATGCAGGCGTGCCTCGATGTGGTGGTGCCCTATGTCCGCGAGCGGCAGCAGTTCGGCAAACCGATCGGCGCGTTCCAGCTGATGCAGGGCAAGATCGCCGACATGTATGTCGCGCTCAATTCGGCGCGCGCCTATGTCTATGCGGTGGCGCGGAGCTGCGATGCGGGGAAGACGACGCGCTTCGATGCAGCGGGCGCGATCCTGCTGGCGAGCGAGAATGCGGTGCGCGTGGCAAACGAGGCGGTGCAGGCGCTGGGCGGGGCGGGCTATACCAAGGACTGGCCGGTCGAGCGTTATTATCGTGACGCCAAGCTGCTCGATATCGGGGCGGGGACCAACGAGATCAGGCGGATGCTGATTGGGAGGGAATTGATCGGGGCGGCATGAATCCTCCCCGGAACGGGGAGGGGGACCGCCCGCTTTCTTCAAGCGGGTGGTGGAGGGGGCTCGCCGCGAATGCCGCGCGGGTGGATGGCCCCCTCCGTCAGCTTGCGGCTGCCACCTCCCCGTGCCGGGGAGGATCTGCGCAGACCTAGCGCCCGCCCGACATCCCGCGCAGCGCCTCGGCGCGTGTCTTGCCGAGCAGGATTGTGGCGAAGTCGTTGCCTGTCCGGAAACTCAGGATCAGGAGGTAGAGGCTGAGGAACAGCATCCCGCCGAACGCCGCGACAATTGCGAGCAAGAGACCGCCCACGGAAAACTGGTTCCGCCAGGCCACCCACAGCCCCGAAAGCATTAGGAAACAGGAGAAATCGGTATTGAACTGACCGGGCCAGCCCATCTTGCCGATATCGCCGAAGAAGACCGGGATCAGGTCGCCGCCATGCACCAGCATCACTTGGCCCGTGTAGACGATGATCGTTGCGAGCATCGCGGCGAGGAGCAGACGAAAGGCGGTCATGTCCGGGTTCCTGTCAAAAACGTAGCGGTTGCTACATTCTCTATCGATGATCGCGCCAAGTGGCAAGCGCTGCCTCCGCGCCGCTTTCCAAGCGGCTGATCGCCCGCTAGTCTTAGCTCAAAATAAAAGGATGCCGCGATGAGCGCCCCGGTGCTCGATTCCAAACTTTCGCCCGACAGTGACACCTTCCGCGCCAACGCCCTGCACAATCGCATGCTGGTCGAGCGGCTGCGCGCCGATGTCGCGCAGGCTGCGCTGGGCGGGAATGAGAAGTCGCGCGAGCGCCACACGTCGCGTGGTAAACTGCTGCCGCGTGAGCGCGTCGAGCGGCTGCTTGATCCGGGTTCGCCGTTTCTCGAAATCGGCCAGCTCGTCGCCAACGGGCTGTATGACGATGAGGTCCCGGGCGCGGGGATGATCGCGGGGATCGGCCGTGTTTCGGGTCGCCAGTGCATGATCGTGTGCAACGATGCGACGGTGAAGGGCGGGACCTATTACCCGCTGACCGTCAAGAAGCACCTCCGCGCGCAGGAGATTGCCGAGGCGAACCTGCTGCCGTGCATCTATTTGGTCGACAGCGGTGGGGCGAATCTGCCGCACCAGGCCGAAGTCTTCCCCGACCGCGATCATTTCGGGCGGATTTTCTTCAATCAAGCGAATATGAGCGCCAAGGGCATTCCGCAGATCGCTTGCGTTATGGGCAGTTGCACCGCTGGCGGTGCCTATGTGCCCGCCATGTCGGACGAGACGATCATCGTGCGGGGACAGGGGACGATCTTCCTCGCCGGGCCGCCGCTCGTGAAGGCCGCGACGGGCGAGGTGATTTCGGCCGAGGAACTGGGCGGGGCGGATACGCACGGGCGTAAATCGGGTGTGGTCGATCATGTCGCTGAAAATGACGAACATGCGCTGACGATCGTGCGCGATATCGTGAGTTTTCTCGGTTTTCCGGCGCAGGCCGGAACCCTGGCCGCCAACGCTCCGGCCTCCGCCGGAGCACTACGGGAGCCGCGCCCGCCGAAATTCGACGCCGAGGAATTGTACGGCGTGGTGCCGAGCGACGTCCGCGCGCCGTATGACGTGCACGAGATCATCGCGCGGCTGGTCGACGGGTCGGAGTTTCATGAATTCAAGGCGTTGTACGGCACGAGCCTGGTGTGCGGCTTCGCGCATATCTGGGGCATTCCGGTCGCGATCCTCGCCAATAATGGCGTGCTGTTCTCCGAGAGTGCGCAAAAGGGCGCGCATTTCATCGAGCTCGCGTGTCAGCGGCGGATTCCGTTGCTGTTCCTGCAGAACATTTCGGGCTTCATGGTCGGCGGGCGATACGAGGCGGAGGGGATCGCCAAGCATGGCGCGAAGCTGGTGACGGCGGTGGCGACCGCGAGCGTGCCGAAGATCACGGTGCTGATCGGCGGCAGCTTTGGGGCTGGCAATTACGGCATGTGCGGGCGGGCTTACTCGCCGCGTTTCCTGTTTAGCTGGCCCAACAGCCGGATCTCGGTGATGGGCGGCGAGCAAGCGGCGAGCGTGCTGGCGACCGTCCACCGCGATGCGGACTCTTGGAGCGACGATCAGGCCGAAGCCTTCAAGGCCCCGATCCGCCAGAAATATGAGGACGAAGGCAACCCGTGGTACGCGACGGCGCGGCTGTGGGACGATGGCATCATCGACCCGGCGCAGACGCGCGACGTGCTCGGGCTGGCGTTTGCGGCGACCTTGAATGCGCCGATTCCGGAGACGCCCCGGTTCGGGGTGTTCCGGATGTGAGGGGGTGCCGCGACCGCCTAAAATTCCTCCCCGAGCTCGTCTCGGGGAGGGGGACCGTCCGGCGCAGCCGGATGGTGGAGGGGCAGCCGCGCACGCGACGATGCGACGACATGACCCACGGCGCTTTCCAAATCCTGCAAGATTTCGCGCGCCGGAATTCGCAAGGTCGCGATACCCTGCGAGGCCAGCCACGCATCGCGCGCCACATCTCTTATGGGGCGATCGGCTCGCCCGTGCGCTTCCCCATCCACTTCGATCGCGAGTTTCGCATCGATGCAGTAGAAATCGAGACTCAGCGCTTCGCCAGTCGGTCGCTGACGGCGGAACTTCAAGCCACACGGTCGCTTTCGCAGCTCTTGCCAGAGAAGGACTTCCGGCAAGCTCATTTCGCGGCGCAATTGGCGCGACTGGCGGATGGCGGCAGACTTTCCTTTCGGTGCTATGTCCCGGAACATCACGCTACCCCCTCCGTCAGTGCTTCGCACTGCCACCTCCCCGAGACAAGCTCGGGGAGGAATTAGAAGGACTGCCATGTCGCTAACGCTCGCTCTCGCCCTCCTCGCCCAGATCACCCCGCTTCAGCCGATGCCGAAGGGCACCGGCCTGCCGCCGCCCGCCAGCGAGGAAGGGCAGGTCATGATCCCCGTCACCGCGCTGTTCGCCGGGATTGCGGCGCGTGATGCGGCGGCGATTGCGGTGACGCTGCGGCCCGATGCGACCGCGACGGTCGCCAATGAAGCCCCGGATGGCACGCGCAAGATCGTCCATTCCACCCGCGAGCAATTGCTGGCCCGCTTCACCCCCGGTGCCGAGCGCTTCGAGGAACGGCTGTATGATCCCGCGATCGAAGTCGATGGCGATATCGCCTCGGTCTGGGGTCGGTATAATTTCTATATCGATGGCAAACTCCACCATTGCGGCTATGACCATTTCGACATGGTCCGCGAGGGGGGCTCGTGGAAGATCCAGAATTTGACCTGGTCGAGCCGTACAACGGGGTGTGAAGCCTAGACCCGCCGCAAAGCCGGGCAAGTGCCGGGAGGGGCGCAATGTATCAGGATCCACCACCAGCCTTTATGTCGCGGGTCCTTCGCCGCGTGCTCCTCTGGTATTTTCGTTCGCGCGGCTGGACGATCGTCGGTGCAGCGCCCGCCGACCGGCGCTGCGTCATCATCGCGGTGCCGCACACGTCGAACTGGGATTTTATCAATTATTTGGGGCTCGTCGATGGCCTCGGCATAAAACCGCATTTCATGGCGAAGCGCAGCCTTTTCCGCTGGCCGATGACGCGCTTCATGACCGATATGGGCGGCGTCGCGGTCGATCAGGCGGGCGGCAAGAATTATGTCGAGGCGATGGTCGCCGAATTCGCGCGCCGCAAGGAATTCATGCTGACGATCGCGCCCGAGGGGACGCGCGGTGCGGTCAAGCAATGGCGCACCGGCTTCTACCATATCGCGGTCGCGGCGGGCGTGCCGATCGTCTGCGGGACGATGGATTATGGCACGAAGACCGGGGGGCTTGGCCGCGCGATCATGCCGACGGGCGATTATGCCGCCGATATGAAGCTGATCTTCGAGGCGTATCGCAACACCCGCCCGCGACACCCCGAACGCGCGATCACCGATCTGTCGGTAATGACGGCGGGCAAGCAATGATGGCCGATTGCGTGCGGCGTATTTCCCTTTAGGCAAGAGCGATGACCCAGATTAAGCCGATCACCTCGCTCCTGATCGCCAATCGCGGCGAGATTGCGTGCCGCATCATCCGCACGTGCCGCGCGATGGGGATTCGCACGGTCGCGGTCTATTCCGATGCCGATGCCAAGGCACTGCACGTGCGCCAGGCCGATGAGGCGGTGCATATCGGGCCGAGCCCGGCGCGCGAAAGTTATCTGGTGGGGGAGAAGATCATCGCCGCCGCGAAGGCGACGGGCGCGGAGGCGATTCATCCGGGCTACGGCTTCCTCTCCGAGAATGCCGATTTCGCGCAGAGCGTGATCGACGCGGGGATTATCTGGGTCGGCCCCAACCCCGACAGCATCCGCGCGATGGGGCTGAAGGATGCCGCCAAGGAACGGATGATCGCGGCGGGCGTGCCGGTGACGCCGGGCTATCTCGGCGCGGACCAATCGCCCGATCGACTCGCGGCGGAGGCGGCACAGGTCGGCTATCCGGTGCTGATCAAGGCGGTCGCGGGCGGCGGCGGGAAGGGGATGCGGCGCGTTGATAATCCGGCCGATTTTGCCGATGCGCTGGTCTCGTGCCAGCGTGAGGCGGCGTCTTCGTTTGGCAATACGCAGGTGCTGATCGAGAAGTACATTCTGAGCCCGCGCCATATCGAAGTTCAGGTTTTCGGCGATTCCTTCGGAAATGTCGTACACATGTTCGAGCGCGACTGTTCGCTCCAACGCCGCCACCAAAAAGTGATCGAGGAAGCCCCCGCGCCGGGGATGGACGCCGTGACCCGCGAGGCGATCTGCGCGGCGGCGGTGAAGGCGGCGAAAGCGGTCGATTATGTCGGGGCAGGCACGATCGAATTCATCGCCGATGCGAGCGAGGGCCTGCGCGCCGACCGCATCTGGTTCATGGAAATGAACACGCGGTTGCAAGTCGAACACCCGGTGACCGAGGAGATTACCGGCGTCGATCTGGTCGAATGGCAATTGCGCGTCGCGAGCGGAGAGGCGCTGCCGAAGCGGCAGGAGGAGTTGAGCATCAACGGCTGGGCGATGGAGGCTCGGTTGTATGCGGAGGATCCGGTCACATTCCTGCCCAGCATCGGCCCGTTAAAGATTTACCGGCCCCATTTCGACAATCTGCGCATCGAGACCGGCTACGCTCAGGGTGACGAGGTGTCTCCATTCTATGACCCGATGATCGAGAAGATCATCGCGCACGCAGATACACGCGAAGAAGCAGCGCAAGCGGTCGCGGACGTTTGCTCGGGCATAGATGTGTGGCCGGTCAAGACCAATGCTCCGCTACTTTGGCGCGCTTTGGAGCATCCCGACTTTCTTGCGGGCAGGGTCACGACCGGCTTCATCGAGAGCCATAAGGCCGAATTGTCGCCGCCTAGTGATATCCCCGAAGCAGCATTCTTTGCTGGGGCTGTGGCGGTCGCTGTGTCCGATCGGAACGGCCAACCGACGGATGTAACGAGCGGCAAGGTGCAGTTGCCGCAGAGCGTGCCGGGCAACATCTGGCGCGAGGCTTTCGGTTTTCGCCTTAACGCTCCTGTCGAACGCGGTGTTACTGTTTGCGTGGACGGCCAGACCGAAACTGTAAATCTGTCTGATCGGTGGCGTACATCCGCGCATTACGCGGAACTTGTCGATGGCGGCTGGGCTATTCCTGTCGAGGGGCAATGGTTTTACGCAACCGCTCCACGCGCGTCAGGTTCGGCAGCAGGCACCGCCGCCGACGGCGCGATCCTCTCCCCCATGCCCGGCCGGATCATCGCGGTCGAAGTCATGGCAGGGGACAGCGTCACCAAGGGCCAGAAGCTCGTCACGCTCGAGGCGATGAAGATGGAGCATTCGCTGGTCGCGCCCTTTGACGGGACCGTGGCCGAACTCTCCGCCGTCGAGGGCGGGCAAGTCAGTGAGGGTGCGGTGTTGGTTCGGCTAACGGCGGCGGAACCGGCGTAACGTGGCGGGCGGCGCACTGTCCGGCATCAAGGTGCTCGATCTGTCGCGTGTGCTCGCCGGGCCGTGGGCGACGCAGATGCTGGGGGATCTGGGGGCCGAGGTGCTCAAGATCGAGCAGCCGGGGCAGGGCGACGATACGCGGCGCTGGGGGGCACCGGTGCTGGCCGATGATTCGGGCGATTCGGCCTATTTCCTGTGCGCCAATCGCAACAAGCGCTCGCTCGCGATCGACCTCGCGCAGCCCGCCGGGGCCGATCTGATCCGTCGCCTCGCCGCGACAAGCGATGTCGTGGTCGAGAATTTCCGCGTCGGCGGGCTTGCCAAATATGGGCTCGATTATGCCGCTCTGTCGGCGATCAATCCGCGGCTGGTTTATTGCTCGATCACCGGCTTCGGGCAGGACGGGCCGTACGCGCAAAAGGGTGGCTACGACTTCCTGATCCAGGCGATGGGCGGGTTGATGAGCGTCACCGGCGACGCCGATGGCCCGCCGATGAAGGTCGGCGTGCCGATCGTCGATCTGTTCACCGGTACCTATGCGACCGTCGCAATCCTCGCAGCACTTCGCCACCGCGATGCGACGGGCGAGGGCCAGCACATCGATTGCGCGCTTCTCGATACGCAGCTGGCGATGATGTCGAACCAGGCGTCGAATTATCTGAACGGCGGCGCGGTGCCGGTACGGATGGGGAATGATCACCCCAATATCGTGCCGTATCGCGATTATGCCTGCGCCGATGGTGGGATCGTCGTGGCGCTGGGCAATGACCGGCAGTTTCGTGATTTTATGGACGTGCTGGGGTTGGGCGATGTCGCGGCGGAGGCGCGCTTCGCCAGCGTTGCTTTGCGGAGTGCGAACCGCGTGGCGCTCCATGCGCACATCGCGCCTGCGGTTGCTACGTGGCGTGCGGATGATCTGATTGCGGCGATGGAGGCGGCCAAGCTTCCGGCGGGGAAGGTGCAGAGTGTGCCGGAAATCCTGGCCGATGTGCAGGTTGCGCATCGGGAGGTCGTGCAGGATATGGCGCGGGAGGATGGGACGGCGATGCGGGTGGTGGGGTTTCCGGCGAAGCTGTCGGTGACGCCGGCTGACTACCGGATCGCGCCGCCGCGTGCTGGGGCGGATACGCGGGTGGCGCTACGCGAGGCGTTGGGGTTGTCGGACGTCGAGTTGGATGGATTGGACGCTGCGGGCGTTATCGAGCTGCCCGACTGAGGCGTCCGCTGCGGGCATAATAGCTGTGCTCCGGCGAAGGCCGGAGCCTTGGCGATCGTTGCGCTTCCTCGCCAGCGCTCCGGCCTTCGCCGGAGCACAATGTGACCGCGTGGAAGCCCCTACCGCCCCTTGAACAACCCCCCCAGCACCCCGCGGACCAGCCCGCCGACGATCCCCCCCGCGGCCCCGCGTGACGATCCGAACACTGCCTTCGACACTTCGTTGGCGACCTGACGCCCGACCGCCGAGGAGGCCGAGCGCGTTGCCGAGGTGATCGCGCGGTTCCAGGGGGAATTGGCGGCGGCCTTGGCTGCGGCGGCTTCTTGCTGGGCGGCGAGCTTGGCCTGACGATCGGCTTCGCGCTGTGCGGCGACGCGCTGGCGTTCGGCTTCCTTGGCGGCAACGGCATCGGCCTTGGCTTGCGCGGCGGCCTGCTTGTCGGCTTCGGTCTTGGCGGCGGCTTCGGCGGCGGCGGCGCTGGCCTCTTGCGCCTTGCCCGCGAGGATTTCCTCGGCCGATTGGCGATCGATCAGCGTGTCATATTTGGTGCCGACCGGATCGGTCTGGATCATCACGCCGCGTTCGACCGGGGTGACCGGGCCGACGCGCGAGCAGGGCGGCGCGATCAGCGTGCGCTCGACCGGTGAGGGCGATCCGTCGGGCAGCAAGAGCGAGACGAGCGCCTCGCCGACCTTCAATTCGGTGATCGCGGTTTCGACATCGACGCCGGGATTGGCGCGGAACGTCGTCGCCGCTGATTTGACCGCCGCCTGATCGCGCGGGGTGAAGGCGCGCAGTGCGTGCTGGACGCGATTGCCGAGCTGCCCGGCGACGGTATCGGGAATATCGATCGGGTTCTGCGTGATGAAATAGATGCCGACGCCCTTCGATCGGATCAGGCGGACGACCTGTTCGATCTTCTCGAGCAACGCCTTGGGGGCGTTGTCGAACAGCAGATGCGCTTCGTCGAAGAAGAAGCAGAGCTTGGGCTTGTCGGCGTCGCCAACCTCGGGGAGGTTTTCGAACAATTCGCTCATCAGCCAGAGCAGGAACGTGGCATAAAGCTTTGGCGAGGCCATCAATTTGTCGGCGGCGAGCACGTTGACGATGCCGCGGCCCTTGTCATCCACGCCGATGAAATCGTCCATGTCGAGCGCGGGTTCGCCGAAGAAATGCTCGCCACCCTGGCTGCGCAGTTGCAGCAGCGAACGCTGGATCGTGCCGATCGATTGCTTCGAGACGTTGCCATAGGTGGTGGTGAGTTCATCGGCGCGCTCGCCACAGCTGACCAGCATCGCCTGCAGATCGTCGAGATCGAGCAGCAGCAGCCCGTCCTTGTCGGCGACGTGGAAGGCGATCGTCAGCACGCCTTCCTGCACTTCGTTGAGGTCCATCAACCGCGACAGCAACAGCGGCCCCATTTCGGAGATGGTGGTGCGGATCGGGTGGCCTTGTTCGCCGTAGAGATCCCAGAATTGCACCGGCGTATCGGCATAGGCCCAGGCCTCATCGCCGACTTCCTTCGCGCGCGCGGCGAAGATTTCGTGATTCTTGGCGGTGGGGGAACCGGCCATGGCGAGGCCCGAGAGATCGCCCTTCACGTCGGCGACGAAGCACGGCACGCCCGCCGCCGAAAAGCCTTCGATAATGCCCTGAACGGTCACGGTCTTGCCGGTACCGGTCGCGCCTGCGATCAGGCCGTGGCGGTTGGCGCGCTTGAGTTCGAGCCGCTGCGGATTGGTGCCGCCGGGGCCCGCGCCGATGAAGATGCTTGTCGTGTCGGTCATGTCGCCCCCGGTTGTCGCCTGCGAATGCTATCGCGCGAAACGGCGGGCGGCGGAACAAAAAAATCCCTCCCCCGCAGCAAGCGCGGGAGAGGGAAATGCGCTTACTTCTTCAGTTTGACACCGATAAAATAGGCCGGGGCGCGGCCGCGAACGACTTGCAGCGCAACTTGACCGCGGCCCGCTGCCTTGGCTTGAGTGACGGCTGCGCCGAGCGCGGCGGGGGTGGTAACCGGAACGCCGTTCACCGAAACGATTACGTCGCCGCGCTTGAGGCCCTTCGAGCCCGCGTCGCTCGACGGATCGACATTGGCGATGATCACACCCTGCACCGACGAATCGATGTTGAAGTTGCGCGCGATCGGCGGGGTCAGCGTCTGCACCGTCACGCCGAGCGCGTTTGTTGCAGGCTGGCCGACCGATGGCGTATCGCCTTCATCGCCCATTTCGCTGCCTTGATCGGGGTTGCCCAATGCCGCGAGTTGATCCTCCGACGGACGCGTCCCGACGGCTACGGTGATCGTCATCGGTTTGCCCTGCCGGACGATGTCGAGCGGGAGGCGCGTACCGGGGGCAACATTCGCGACGAGATAGCTGAGCGTCTGATCGGGCGTGACCGGCTTGCCGTTGACGCGCAGCACGATGTCACCGGCCTTCAGCCCGGCCTTGTCGGCGGGCTGTCCGGGTTCGACCCGGCCAATCAATTCCCCTTGATTCTTGGGAAGGCCGAACGATGCCGCGAGATCGTCGCTCAGCGGTTGTAGCCCGACGCCGAGATAGCCGCGCGCGATCGTCGTGCCCTTCATCAATTTATCGATGACGGGTTTCGCATCGACCGCCGGAATCGCGAAACCGATGCCGATGCTGCCGCCGCCCTGGCTGCCGAGGATCTGTGAATTGATGCCGATGACGTTGCCCGACAGATCGAACATCGGGCCGCCGGAATTGCCCTGATTGATCGCCGCATCGGTCTGGATGAAGCGGTCATAGGCGCCGCCGCCGGTGACGCGGTGGAGCGAGGAGACGATGCCGGCAGTCACGGTACCGCCGAGCCCGAACGGATTGCCGATCGCGACGACCCAATCACCGACGCGGGCGGCTTCCGAATCGCCGAACTTCACGAACGGCAGATTCTTCGCGTCGATCTTGAGTAATGCGAGGTCGGAGGTCGGATCGCGCCCGATCAGTTTGGCGACATATTCCTTGCGATCGACCAAGGTGACGGTGATCGAGTCGACCGTTGCGCCCTTCACGCCCGCCGCTGGTGCGACGACGTGATTGTTGGTGACGACATAGCCGTCGGGCGAGATGATGAAGCCCGAACCGAGCGAGGTCGCCTCACGCGTGACCGGCGCACCGCCGCCCTGGCCCTGCTGCTGGTTGAACAGGCCCTCGAACGGGGTGCCCGTGAACGGGTTGGGCTGGGCCTGCTGCGTGATGCGCTGGTTGGTCGAGATGTTGACGACGGCGGGCTGCAGCTTGGCGACGAGATCGGCGAAGCTCATCGGCGCGCCGGGCTTGGGCGCGGTCGCGGCCATTGCGGTCGGTTCGTTCTGGGCGGTCTGTGCACCGCCGACCGAAGGGAGGGCGATGGCGGTGGCGGTGCCGCTTAAGAGCAGGGCGGCGGTAATGGCGTAAGCGTAGCGCACGGTGGTCGTTTCCTCTCGTCTACCAATTGGCAGCAACAGAGGCGTTGATACGCATGGTTGCTGAACGGCGATTGAATATGAACGGTTCGACAGCGTTTATGGGACCGCGGATCAACGCCGCCCCTGGAATTCCTTCAAATACGCATTGTCGGGCGACAGCACCAAGCTCGTCTGACCCTTCCCATCCTGGGCAAAGGTATAGCGGTAGGACTGCATCGCGCGGTAGAAATTGTAGAAATCCGGGTCCTTGTTGAACGCATCGGCATAGATTTGCCCGGCCTTGGCATCGGCCTGCGCCTGGATGATCTTCGCGGTTTGCAGGCCCTGCGCCTGGATCGTCAATGCTTGTTGCTGGCGCGCGGTCCGCATCCGGGCGAGCGCGCTGTCGAACGGCGTTCCGCTCGGCAAATCGGCATGCTTGATCCGCACATCGACGATTTGCACGCCATATTGCGACGCGAGCCGTTGCAGCCCGGCGCGGATATTGCCCATCACTTGCGTGCGTTCGGGGCTGAGCAAGGCGACGAATGGGCGCTTGCTGAGTTCGTTGCGGAGCGCCGAGCTGAACAGCGGCTGGAGTTGATCCTTCACGCGTTGTTCGGTGGTCGAGGTGCTGCCGGTCGAGATGACCGCCTTCAGCGGATCGACGATCCGGAAGCGCGCATAGGCATCGACTTCGAGCCGGGTCTGTTCGGTCGAGAGCACTTGCTGATTATCGAGCTCGACGGCGAGGATGCGCTTGTCGACCAAGATGAGGCGGTCGAACGCCGGTACCCGCGCGACAAGGCCCGCACCGGTGCTGCCAAACACTTCGTTCGGCCGATACTCGTTAATCGTGCGAATCGGTGTTTGCACGCGCAATACGACAGCCTGCTTCGTCTCCGGCACGATCGCGAAGGTCATCGACGCGAGGATCAGCAGAAGTAGCGCGGCAATACCGATTACCATCGGATTGCGGAACATGGAGCCGTTCACTGGGCTGCTCCCTGACTTTGAATGGCGGGGGCGACGGGGATCGAATCGGGGACGCTGCGCGTCACGCGCGGCAGCGGCAGATACGGAACGACGCCGGGGGATTCGATGATCGTCTTGTCCGATTTGGACAGCACTTGCTCCATCGTATCGTAATACATGCGCCGCCGCGTCACCTCCGGCGCAAGTTTGTATTGCGCGAAGATCGCATCGAACGCGACCGCCTCGCCCTGGGCCTGCGCGAGGACACGCTGGGCATAGCCACGCGCCTTGCTGATATCGCCCTGCGCCTTTTGCTGTGCCGCCGACACTTCCTTGAAGGCATCGGCGACTTGCGCCGGGGCCTGCGCGCCCTTGATCGCGACACCCTGAATGCGGATGCCGGAATTATAGCGATCGAGGATTTCCTGCATCGATTGCTGGACCTGCGCCTCCATCGCGTTGCGCCCCGAACCGATCGCATCGTCGAGCGTCGCGGTAGCGACCACAGCGCGCATCGCACTTTGCGCGGTTGCACGCAGCGTCTCGCGCGGATCGTCGATCTGGAAGGCGAAGTCCTGTGCGTTCGAAATCTGCCAGCGCACCGAATAATCGAGATCGACGATGTTCTGGTCGCTGGTCAGCATCAATTTGTCGGTGGGCGATTCGGTGCCGGTATCGTCCGGGAAGGTATCGGTGTTGATTGCCGCGACATCGACCTTCGCCACGTCGACGAATGGCGCGGGCAAGGTGAAGCGAATGCCGGGTTCGAGCGTGCCCGAATAGCGTCCAAGCGTCGTCACCACGCCGCGCTGCTGCGGGCCGATCGAATGCACGCTGGTTAGTAAGAACCATGCGACCAGGATGATGCCGACGCCGATCGCCCACAATTGCCCGGCACCGGGCGCGCCGGGGATGCGCGGGCGACCGCCGCTGCCAAAGCCGCCGCCCCCGCCACCAGTGCCGCGCGCGCGCTTCAGGAATTCGTCGAGCGCGCTCGGGCCAGCGCCCGTGCCGCGCGGCTTGCCAGCGGGGGGTTGCGCCCACGGGTTGCGCGGGCCGCCGGATTTGTCGTCATCGCCGCCGCCATTGCCGCCGCCGCCCCAGGGGCCTTTGCTGTCTGCGTTCTGAATGGTGAGGCGAGGGAACCAGCCCGGAAGGATCGTCATCCACCCACTATAGGGAGGCATTTGCGCGAAAAACAGTGGCAAGCGTGTCCGCTGCGCCTATCTCCGCACTATGAACGCTCCGAACCCGCTCGATTCCGCTTTGGCAGCCGTTGCAGGGACCCGTGCCACGGGCCGAATCGAGGCAGGACGCGCCAGTATCGTCGTCGACGTCAGCGGCCTTGACGAGGGCGCGCGCGACGTGCTGGACGCAGAAGTGCGCGCGGCGGCGGGCGCGGTTCCGGGGGTTACGTCGGTACGCGTTGCGCTGACCAGCCAGCGGAGCCGCCGCATCGTGCTGGCGGTGGCGAGCGGCAAGGGCGGCGTCGGAAAATCCACGGTTTCTGCCAATCTCGCCATAGCTTTGGCGCGCAGCGGGCGGCGCGTCGGGCTGGTTGATGCCGATATCTATGGCCCGTCGCAGCCGCGCCTGATGGGCGTGATCGACGCCAAGCCGACCGCGCATAACAAGGTTCTGAACCCGGTGCCGACCCGGTACGGCGTCCCGCTTTTGTCGATGGGGATGCTTGTCGCCGCCGATCAGGCGATTGCGTGGCGCGGGCCGATGGCGGCGGGGGCGTTGACGCAAATGATGGACGCGAATTGGGGCGTCGCCGACACGCTTGTGCTCGATTTGCCGCCGGGAACGGGCGACGTGCAGCTGACGATGGTGCAGAAATATCGCCCGAGCGGCGCGGTGATCGTATCGACGCCGCAAGATCTCGCGCTGATCGACGCGCGGCGCGCAATCGATCTGTTCGTGAAAGCGGGCGTGCCGATCATTGGCCTCATTGAAAATATGGCGGGCTACGCCTGCCCGTCCTGTGGTGCGATTTCCGATCCGTTCGGGAGTGGCGGGGCCGAGGCGGCGGCGGCGGAACTGGGCTTGCCGTTCCTAGGGCGAATCCCGCTCGACATTCGTGTGCGGCTGGCGTCGGACGCGGGCACGCCGCCGGCCGCCGGGGACGGGCCGGAGGGCGCGGCGTTTCAAGCGGTTGCCGACAAGGTCGCCGCCTGGATTGAAGAAAACGCGTGATGTCGCGCGCCTGAAATCGGCCATCATTACAGCGCAGGGAGGAGGCCATGATCCTGCTGCTCATCGCCGCGCAAGCCGCCCCGATCGCGTCGGCCCCCGCGCCCGTCGCAGAGCCAGTACCGGCACGATTTTCGATCCTGGAGCCGGTTGCGAACGAACCCTGCGTCCGGCGCGGCAAGGATAAGACCGACCCCGACGATATTATCGTCTGCGGCAAGCCGATCCCTTCACAGAAGCTGCCCTATCCCAATGAAGTGGTGCCCGACGGACCCGTGCCGTCCAACCCGTATCTTCGCGGCACCGCCGCGCTGGAAGCGGAATCAACACCCTGCGCAGCGCGGCAGAAGGGCTGTAATGTCGGGATCGACATCTTCGGTGGTGCCACGCAGATGGTTCGGACGATCCAGCGGATCGTCGCGCCCGACAGTTGTTGCGAGCGGCCGGGTGAGGCCACCAATGTCTTCATGCTGGCCGGCGACGTGGCGAAGGGCGTCGGTAAGGCGTTCCGCAAGAAACCCGACACATCCAAACGCGTCGCGATTGCGCTCGATGCACCGCCACAGACGGGGACGATCCTGCCGTAGAGCACTGCCTAAACGCCCGTTCGCCCTGGTGATGAGGTGGAAACGTCCGGGGGACGTTTCCACCTCATCACTGTCGAAGGGCAGCGTGCCACACGGTGGGCGCTCTGTGTGGCGAGCAGGGCTTCGACAGGCTCAGCCCGAACGGCTTAGGGTAAAATATGCATCCACAATGGCTGGCCGACGAGGCTCTGCGATCCGCGCAGCCGTTCCAGCGCTTGTGCGACGCTGCGCTCTGGGCCCTCGTGCGTGACGATCGCGACGAGGACCGAGCCGTCGGCCCCGTCTTCATCATGGCTTGCGCCGCGCTGCATCAGGCTTTCGATCGAGACCCCGGCATCGCGCATTGCGGCAGCAATCTCGGCGAGCACGCCCACCCGGTCGGCGACGGTGAAGCGGACATAGGCGCGTCCGCGCCGGTCGCCAGTGTCGGCGGGGGCTTGGTCGATCAGCGCAGCGGCGGGCATCGCGAAGGCCGGGCCGAATTCGCCGCGTGCAATGTCGATCAAATCCGCGACGACGGCAGAGGCGGTCGGCCCATCGCCAGCGCCCGGACCCTGGAACAATAGCCGCCCGACGAAATTGCCCTCCGCCACCACCGCATTGGTCGCGCCGGTGACATGCGCGAGCGGATGATCGAGCGCCACGAGGTGCGGGTGGACGCGCTGGAACAGCCCGGCCGGGCCCGATTCGGCGATGCCGAGCAGCCGCACGCGGTAGCCGAGCGATGCCGCCTCGGCGATGTCGGCGGCTAGCACATGGCGGATGCCGCTTGCCGCGACATCGGCAAAGGCGGGTTGTGTGCCGAAGGCGAGGCTCGCGAGCAGCGAGAGTTTGTGCGCGGCATCGACGCCGTCGATATCGAAGCTCGGATCGGCCTCGGCAAAGCCCAAAGCCTGCGCCTCGGCAAGCACATCGGCGAAATCGCGGCCTTCTGCCTCCATCTTCGACAGGATGAAATTGCACGTGCCGTTGAGGATGCCATAGACGCGTTCGATCTCGTTCGCGGCAGCACCTTCGCGCAGACCCTTGATGACGGGCACGCCGCCCGCGACTGCCGCCTCGAACTTCAGCGCGACGCTCGCGGCTTCGGCGGCGCGCGCGAGCTCGAGCCCGTGATGCGCGAGCATCGCCTTATTGGCGGTGACGAAGCTCTTGCCCGCCGCCAGCGTCGCACGAGCGAGCGCGAGGGCAGGGCCATCGGACCCGCCGACCAGCTCGACCACCACATCGGCGTCGGTTCGGGCGAGTTCGGTCGTGTCATCGATCCAGTGGAACCGGGATGTATCGACACCGCGATCCTTCGACCGGTCGCGCGCGGAGATCGCGACGATCTCGATCGGCCGCCCCGCGCGCCGTGCGATGAGCGCGCCATTGGTGTCGAGCAAGCGGATCACGCCGCCGCCAACCGTGCCGAGCCCGGCGAGCGCGATGCGGAGGGGTTTGGTCATGTGTTGCTGATCTCCAAGGCGAATGGCGCTTAACCTTCCGCCCACACCTTGTCATCCCCGCGAAAGCGGGGACCCAGCGCGTGCCGTGGGAGATGGGTCCCCGCTTTCGCGGGGATGACGGGTTAGGCGGCTACAGTGCCGATTACGCCTTCACGAGCCCGATTTCGACCAGCCGCTCATGCAGATAGTCGTGCGCGGTGATCGGCGTCGGATAGCGGTTCGGTCGCTCTGCCGTGATCGTCGACGGCAGCGTCTCGATCAGGAAATCGGGCGCGGGGTGGAGGAAGAAGGGCATCGAGTAGCGCGAATGGCCGCGCCGTTCGGGCGGGGGATTGACGACGCGGTGCGTGGTCGAGGGCAGGACGTGGGTGGTGAGGCGCTGCAGCATGTCGCCGACATTGACGACCATCGCGCCCTCGGGCGGTTTGATTGCGAGCCATTCGCCATTCTTGTCGAGCAGTTCGAGCCCGGCTTCCTCGGCCCCGAGCAGCAGCGTGATGAGGTTGATGTCCTCATGCGCCCCGGCGCGCACGCCGGTGGCATCGGCAGGGATCGGGGGATAATGCAGCAGCCGCAGCACCGAATTGCCGTCGCGCACGGCACGATCGAACCAATCGGGCGCGAGACCCAGATGCCGCGCGATCGCCGAGAGCAAACGGTCGCCCGCCGTATCGAACGCCGCGAACAGCTCGACGAAGGTCTCGCGGAAACCCGCGGGCTGATCGGGCCAGACGTTGGGGGACATTTGCGCTTCGAAACGGTGGCCCTTGGCCAGCTCGCGCCCGACGTGCCAGAATTCCTTGAGGTCGACGTGGCTGGCGCCCTTGGCGATTTCGGTCTTGAACGGCGTGTAGCCGCGCGCGCCACCGCCGCCGGGCGCGAAATAGGCGCGTTTGGTTTCCTCGGGCAGCGCGAAGAACGCCTCGGTCATCGCCCAGGCGCGCGTGATCAGATCGGCTGGGACGCCGTGATCGGAGACGACCGCGAAGCCGAAGCGTTCGAACGAGCTACCCAGCGCTGCGGCAAAGGCAGCGGGGTCGGCGGCTTCGTCGTCGAGCGAAAGCGGGGGGACATGGGCGGTGGGGCTGTCGAGCATGATGGAACGTCCGTTACGCGTGGGAAAGCGCAACCGTACCGCCAAATGTGCCGCGCGCCCACCCCTCGGCTACGTCCGCCCGGTCATTGAATCGTGATGACGCCGTTCGATTTGTCCGTGCCGTCGGGAGTCAGTTCGAGCGTGAAGGGCTTGTCCTCGTCGGTCTTGCCGGTGAGGCCATTGCCCTTGTCATTGAGTTTGAAGCCCGCGGCGTTCAACTTGCCCTTGAACCAGTCGCGTACCGTCGCTGGTGCAGCGGGGCTGGCGAAGGTGACGCGGACGAGACCGTCATTCTCGTTCCCCGAGCGATCCTTCACATCGACGTTCATGCCGCTGATCGTCGATCCGGGATAGAGATGGACGCCGTTCATCTCGAAATTCTCTGCGTTGAGCTTGAGCTTGGGGATCGTGACCTTGCCCTTGAAGAAGGGCGTGTCGATCGTCGCTTCGCCTTTGGCATCGATGCTGGCACCGGCATTGCCGTCGGCGTCAGACGAATTGATCGAGAAGGACGATCCTTCCTTACCATCGCCACAGGCGGCAAGCGGGATGAGTGCCAGAGCGCAAAGCAGGGGGCGAAGCATGGGCAAGCCTTTCGTGTAGCATTAAGGTAATACACTAAAGGCTTGCCGCTGCCTTCGTCAAGCGCTTAGGAGGCGAGGTTCGCCATGACATGCTTGTGCAGCCAGATGTTCATCGTCGCGCTGTCTTCGACATCGCCATCATAGCCGAGTTCGTGCGCGAGCGAGGTGCGGTTTTCGCGGCTCGGATCGAGATCGAGCACTTTCATCAGATCGACGATCGAGGTTTGCCAGTTGAGCGGCTGGCCCTTTTCGGCGGCCTTCTGCGTCAGGATCGCGGTGACGTCGACCGGTGCCTTCGGCGCAGCGGGTGCCGCTTCGGCGACAGGTGCGGGTGCGGCGGCCGCTGCTTGTGGTGCGGGCGCTGCGGCGGCGGGTTCAGCCGGTTTGCCCCAGATCGCATCCTTGATCATGCCGAAAACGCTCATCGTAAAATCCTCTCCTAATGGAAACCACAGAATGGCCTTTGAACAAGACCGTTCCGTGACACTTGTGGCAGGCGGCGGGGCAAGTGCAAGTTTTGCGGGGTGACCTAAGCGGCGGGGTGGGGCATTGGCGCGGCATGTCTGCCGCCGATCACCCCCCAATGCAGGATTCGCCGCCGATCCGGCTGGTCGAATTCGTGCCGCTGATCGCCGCGCTGATGTCGCTTGGTGCGCTTGGCATCGATACGATGTTGCCAGCACTTCCCGATATCGCGCGGCGTCTGGGCGTCGATGCGATTCGCGAAGGGCCGCTGATCCTGACGGTGTTCGTGATCGGGCTCGGCATCGGGCAGTTGATCCACGGACCGCTGACCGATCGCTTCGGGCGGCGTCCGGTGCTGATTTGCGGGCTGATCGGCTATATCATCGGCAATCTGCTCGCCGGACTGGCGGGGAGTTTTACGCTATTGCTGGTCGCGCGTTTCGCCAGCGGGTTGTCGATTGCCGCGAGCCGAGTCGTCACGATCGCGCTGATCCGCGATTGTTTTTCGGGCCGGGCGATGGCGCAGGTCACCAGCCTCGCCTTTATGGTGTTCATGGCGGTGCCGATCGTCGCGCCGAGCATCGGGCAGGGGATTTTGCTGGTCGGATCGTGGCGGCTGATCTTCGAGGCGATCGCGGGCGGCGGGCTGTTGTGCCTGATCTGGTTCGCCGCGCGCATGCCCGAAACGCTAAAGCCCGAAAATCGGCTACCCTTGTCGATCCGCGCGACGCTCGCCGGATGGCGGGAGACGGCGTTGGATCGCTATTCGCTCGGCTATACGATCGCCGCGATGGTGTGTCAGGGCGCGATCTTCGGCTATCTGTCCTCGATCCAGCCGATCATGGCGCAGGTCTTTCACCAGCCGGCGTGGCTCGGCGCGGTGTTCGCGGCGTCGGCGGGAACGATGGCGGCGGCGAATCTGCTCAATTCGCGGATCGTGATGCGGGTCGGCATGCGGCGGATTTCGCAGGCGGCGCTGGTCGGGATGATCGTGTCGTCGTTGACCGGATTGATTGTCGGGCAGCTGGGGGACGAGCCGCTGATCGTGTTCGTGGTGGTCCAGGCGATCACCATGGCCTGTTTCGGCCTCGCCACGTCGAACATGTCGGCGATGGCGATGGAGAATATGGGCGGGATCGCCGGGACCGCGTCGAGCGTGCAGGGCTTTGTCGGCATCACCTTCGGCGCGGTGATCGGCTGGGCGATCGGGCGCAGTTTCGACGGCACGACCGGGCCGATGCACGGCGGCTTCCTCATCGCCGGGCTGGTCGGGCTGGCGATTGCGGCGATTGTCGAGCGCGGTCGGCTTTTCCGTCCCAGTTGAACGCAAATCTTGGGAGCGATCGGGAACCGAAACGCCTGCTCGCGGTTCGCTGTTCATGCCGCTTTAGCGCAGGAAACCGGCGGCCGGGAGACAGAGGATGAGCATCGGTGGACATCAGGTTCCGGGCAGTGGCACCGGCGACGACGGCTATGACGAAGAAGGCTATGACGAGAGCCAGCGCGCCGAAATCCTCGAAGTCACGCGCGACGGGCCGAGCGACGGTACGCTGCTGACCGACCTCGCGCCCGACATCGCCTCCGCGAAGGACGATGACGATGAAGACGAACTCGACATGGAAGACGACGATCTCGGCGAAGAGGATGACGACCTCGATAGCGAGAAGGACGGGGACGAGGACGATCAGGACGAAGATGACGTCCAGGACGAGCTCGACGATGACAGCGTCAGGGATGACGAACTGAGCGACCGCAACGACGCGGCCTTGCGGCCGTAGCGAGTGAGGGGTCGGGTTGACCCCAGCCGCCGCCTTTGGGTAGCTTCCCCGTCCGGGGGAGCTGCGCCATGCCGACCGATCCGCGTATCGACAGCTATATCGCCGAGTCTGCGGATTTCGCGCGCGACATTTTGAACCATCTTCGCGCGTTGGTTCATCGGCACTGCCCCGACGTCGAGGAGTCGATCCGCTGGCGCATGCCGTTTTTTGATTACAAAGGCCGTCCGCTCGCCAATATGGCGGCGTTCAAGAGCCATGCGGCGTTCGGTTTCTGGGATCGCGAAGCCCTGAAAACCGGGCAGGAAGGCGATGGCGCCGGGCAGTTCGGCCGGATTCGCGCGCTCGCGGATTTGCCCGACGACGCCGTGCTCGCCGCCAAGCTTCGCGAAGGCATGGCGATCATCGACACGGGCGACCGTCCGAAACGGGCGGCGCGCCCAGCGAAGCCCGAAGCCGACGTGCCACTGGCACTTGCGGAAGCGCTCGCGGGGGATGCGGTGGCGGCGGCGACCTTTGCTGCCTTTTCCGCTAGTTGTCGCCGCGAATATTGCGAATGGGTGGGCGAGGCCAAGCGCGACGAAACCCGGGCAAAGCGCGTCGCCGAGGCGCTGGCGATGCTGCGGGAGGGCAAGAGAAGAAACTGGAAATACGAGGATTGCTGAACCCTTGCGCTGCTCCGAAAACGTGATACGCTGTATCATAACATGACGGGAGCCGATCGATGCGCGCACGGAAATTCACCCCCGCTTACGCCCAGCAGGCGCAGCCGATGCTATCGATGAACATGACGCCGCTGATCGACGTGCTGCTCGTTTTGATCGTGATGATGATCCTGACCGTCCCGATCGTGACGCACAAAGTGCCGATCGACCTGCCGCAGCCCGGCCCCAGCGCGGGGCCGCACACCGTGCACCGCGTCGATCTTGGGGCGGACGGGCGGCTGGCATGGGACGGCGTGGCGATTGCCGACGCAGGCCTCCCGGCCAAGCTCGCCGCGATGCAAAGCGAGCCCGATGCCGACCTACAGATCGCTGCCAATGCCGAGGCGCGCTACGAACGGTTCGACCAGACTTTGGCGACGATCAAGCGGGCGGGAGTCACGCGGCTCGGCTTTATCGGCAACGAACGGTTCGCGCGCTTTGATGCTCGCTGAGCGGTGCTCTGTAAATCTGACGCAGCCCTAACACCGATCGGCCCCGGACTTGATCCGGGGCTGTCGAAGCCCTGTGCGCCACACGAGATGCTGGATGTTTGGGCAAGCAGCCCTTCGACAGGCTCAGGGCGAACGGGATAGGTGAGTCACTTTAAGCGCAAGATGCTTTAAGCGGTGTAGGATACGCTCAATCGGCATCGAAACGCCGCACGCATGTATGCCAGGGTCAGTCGCCCTTCATGGCGTTGGCGAGGATCGCGAGATCGGCGCTGTTGACCTCCATGCCGGTCGCGTCGGTGTCGTTCGTTGCGGTCGCCTGATTGCCTGTCGCGGCAGGTGGTCCGAACCCAACCGTGTCCGCTGCCGTCCACAGAATTCCGGCGGCCCAGAGCAAGGCCGACCAGCGGCTGAGGAAGAGCTTTCGGAACGGCATCGCGCACGGCTTATCATCGCGCGGTTAACGCTCTGCTCCTCGCTCCCAAACTCCTCGGAACAGGGGTGGAGAGACGTGGCCGCTCGTGCTCTAGGGGGGACGCCGCGCGACCACGCCTCCCATGCCCAAAGATATTCCCACTTAATCGATAGGCAATAGCGATGCGGCCAGCAGATGGCGGCGTGCGACGATCCGAAACGCGCGCGGCGATTAGCCGACCGGGATCACCGTCGCCTGCGCCACCGCTGCCAGAACCGGGGCCGACTCGGCGCTTTCGGACCAGACATCGGCGCGGACGATCACCTGGCGTTTGCCCGCTTTCACGACGCTGCCGATGGCGCGGAGCCGGGTGCCGCGCGCAGGCGCGAGGAAGTTGATGCTGTACGCCCCCGTCACGACATCGCCCGCGACGGTGCTTGCCGCCCAGGCGCAGGCATTGTCCGCCATCAGCCCGACGATCGCGCCGTGCGCAAAGCCATGATGCTGCGTCATGTCGGGGCGGATGTGGAGCAGCAGCTCGGATTTGCCATCCCAGCAGGTGATCGGCTCGACCCCGAGAAAGCGCGAAAAACCCGACTGCCCGACCGCGACTTTCTTCATATATTCGACCGCCGCTGCATTGTCGGCAAAACGCTGTTCGAACACCGAGGCCATCGCGAATCTCCATAAAGTCTGTAAAACAGACTATTGCGGCTTTGGCGATGCGGCGCAAGCTTGTTAGGAGAGGTGTGATGAAGGCCTACACTCCCTCGCGCGCACCCTGTCCGATCGGGCGGGCATCGCGCGTGCTTGGCGATCGCTGGGCGATGCTGATCCTGCGCGAGGCATTTCTGGGGGTGGAGCATTTCGAACAATTTCTCGACCGGCTCGACATTTCGCGCGCGGCGCTGACGTCGCGGCTCGGCATTCTGGTCGCGGCGGGGATTTTCGAGCGCGTGCCGCCAACGGGGAAGCGCGCTGCGTACCGCCTGACCGAAGCCGGGCGGGCGCTCGGGCCGACCTATGAAGCGATCAAGGCATGGGGCGATGCTTGGCTGCCGCCCGCCCCTCGGCCCGAGAAAGATACGCGTGACCAAGACGCGCGTTGACCAACTCCTCGTCGATCGCGGTCTCGTCGAAAGCCGGACGCGCGCGCAGGCGCTGATCATGGCCGGGCTGGTGTTCGCGGGGACGCGCAAGATCGACAAGCCGGGGCAGACGATCGCCGACGATGTCCTGCTCGACGTGCGCGGGCGCGATCATCCCTGGGTGTCGCGTGGCGGGATCAAGCTGGCGCACGGGCTGGAGGCGACGGGGTGGGATGTGACCGGGCTGGTCGCGATCGATGTCGGCTCCTCGACCGGGGGCTTCACCGATGTGCTGCTCCAGCGCGGCGCGAGCCGTGTCTACGCGGTCGACAGCGGCACCAACCAGCTTGCGTGGACGCTGCGGCAGGATGCGCGGGTGGTGGTGCTCGAGCAAACCAGCGCGCGGATCCTGACCGACGCGCACATCCCCGAGCCGGTCGATCTCATCGTGTGCGACGCGAGCTTCATCGGCCTTGCCAAAGTGCTCGAACGCCCGATGACCTTTGCCAAACCCGCTGCGCGCCTGCTGGCTTTGATCAAGCCGCAATTCGAAGCGGGCCGCAGCGAAGTCGGCAAGGGTGGCGTGGTGCGCGACGGCGCGATCCATGCGCGCGTGTGCGCCGAGGTTTCGGACTGGATCATGGCGCAGGGCTGGACGATCGACACGCTGGTCGAAAGCCCGATCACCGGCCCCGAGGGCAATGTCGAATTCCTTGTCGCCGCGACGCGGGGAAAGGCCCACGGCACGTCGTGAAAATTAACCGAACATCGTGCAACGTCCTGCTCTATGGTGCGGTGGGTCATTTGCGGATTCGCATAAGGGGGTAACGCTTGAGAGAAGTTGCATCGAAACAGCAATTGCGGCTGGCGTTTCTCCGGTGGGCGGTGGTGACGGTGCCGTTCGTGCTGTTGCTCGGCTTCACGGCGGCGCGGCTGGCGCCGTCGGGGAAAGAAAATCTGTGGTACACCGCGATCGTCAAGCCCGAGATCACGCCGCCTGACTGGGCGTTTCCGGTGGCCTGGACCGCAATCTATATCCTGCTCGGTCTGTCGCTGGCGATGATCATCCACGCCCGCGGTTCGCGGCTGCGCGGGGCAGCGATCGTGCTGTTCGCGGTGCAATTGGCGGTAAACCTTACCTGGTCGCCGGTGTTTTTCGGGATGCATCAAGTGACCTGGGCGCTCGGCATCGTCGGGGTCATGTTCGTGCTGACATTGGTAATGACGGTGCTGTTCGCGCGGATTCGCATCATGGCGGCGGTGTTGCTGGTGCCGTATCTCGCGTGGTTGCTCTTTGCCGGCTATCTCAATTACCAGATCATCGAGTTGAACCCCGGCGCGGAAACCCTTGCGCCATCCTCTTCCTCTTCCCAGATTATCAAGCTCTGACCGCACTGGATTTTTCACCATGCAAGCCGACAATAAGATTTTCGACGATTTCGTGAAGTTCATGAACGGCGCGGCGGGCACGCTCGCTGGGGTCGGGCGTGAGGCCGAGGCGGGTGCGCGGGCGCGCGCGAAAGAATGGATTGGCGGACTCGATTTCGTCAGCCGCGACGAATTCGACGCGGTGAAGGCGATGGCGGCAGCGGCGCGCGACGATGCCGACGCACTTCGCGCGCGGCTCGATGCGCTTGAGGCGAAAGCGGCGAAAAAGCCTAAGGCCGTGGGCTGAGCGCGATTTTGTCCACAGCTTTTTCGACAGGGTTGCCCACCCAATTCTTGTGTCGCCGCCGTCTTCGCGCCACCATATCTGGTAGCATGGTCCGTGGAGGCGCACAGTGATACTCGACGAAGCCGATTATGACCGCGATGATGCCGCGCCGATCGACATGCTCGAAAGCTATTTCGCCGCGCATGGCTGGGAGCATGAGCGCCAGGACGACGAGGTCATCGCCAAGGTCAAAGGCAGCTGGACGCAGTACGAGCTGCGCGCGCTGTGGCGCGAGGAAGACAGCGTCATCCAGTTCCTCGCCTTTCCGGATATCCGCGTTGCCGACGACCGGCGCGTGGCGATTTACGAAGCGATCGGCCTGATCAACGAGCAATTGTGGGTCGGGCATTTCGAGCTTTGGTCGTCGAGCGGCATCCTGCTCTATCGCCATGCCGCGATGATCGAAGGGGAGGGCGGCACCATGTCGCTCGGCGCGGCCGAATTGCTGGTCGAAAGCGCGATCGACGAGTGCGAGCGCTTTTATCCGGTGTTTCAGTTCGTGCTGTGGGGCGGCAAGACGCCGAAGGAAGCGCTCGCCGCCGCGATGACCGAGACGCAGGGCGAAGCGTGACGGACCATATTCGCCGCGTCTGGATGATCGGATGCGGCAATATGGGCGGCGCGATGCTGCGTCAGTGGATCGCGAGCGGGGCGTTGGCGGCGGATGCGGTCGAGGTCGTCAATCGCGGTGACCGGGCCTTGCCAGTAGGCGTGCGGCAAGCGCGGGATCTTCCCGATGGCCCGCTGCCCGATGCCGTCGTGCTGGCGATGAAACCGCAGCAGTTGGATGAGGTTGCGACGCGCTTTGCCGATCGCTTGGCGGGCGTGCCGGTGCTGGTGTCGATCCTCGCTGGGGTCGAGGAAGCCGCGCTCGCGCACCGCTTTCGCGCAGACGCTGTTGTCCGCGCGATGCCCAACCTGCCTGTCGGCATCGGCAAGGGCGTGGTGGCGCTCAATTCGGCTAGCGACGATCCCGCCGTGCGCAGCGCGGTCGCCGCGTTGATGGCGCCACTCGGTCTCGTCGAGTGGGTCGCGCCGGCACAGTTCGACGCGGTCACCGCGCTCGCGGGCAGCGGGCCGGCGTTCCTCTATCGCTTCATCGATGCGCTGGCGGCGGCCGGGGTCGCGCAAGGGATGCCCGAGGATCAGGCGCAGCGCCTAGCGCTAGCCACGGTCGAGGGGGCAGGGCTGCTTGCTGCTGCTGCCGATGTCGGACCGGGGGAACTGGCCGAGCGCGTGGCGAGCCCCGGCGGATCGACGCGCAAAGGGCTCGATGTGCTGGATGCGGGGGATGCGCTCACGGCGTTGCTCACCGAAACGATCGCGGCCTCCACCCGGCGCAACGCCGAAATGGCGGCGGCCGCTCGGGGTTAGGGGCGTGTGCCCCAGGTTGATCCGTTCGTCCTGAGTAGCGATTGAGCGAAGTCGAAAGCGCGTATCGAAGGACAGCGTTCCGGGCACCTCCTTCGATACGCGTCTTCGACAAGCTCAGCCGCTACTCAGGACGAACGGGTCTAAACGAGATCCGATCTGACGCCTCGCTCTAGTCGCGCAACCCCGAAAGCCGCGCCAAGTCCGCTTCGCCGATCATGCCCTCCAGCACCGACCAGAAGCCGCTGACCGCATTTTGTCCGGCGCGGGCATAAGCGTTCGCCCAATGCTGCCGCACGGTTTCGAACAGTTCGTGCTCCAGTGCCGCACCCGCATCGGACAAGCGCAGCAAACGCTGCCGCCGGTCACGCTCGCCGATCCGCGTCTCGACCAGATCGCGATCGACCAGTTCGTTGAGCACGCGACCAAGCGATTGCTTGGTGATGCCGAGCAAACCGAGCAGCGCGCTGACTGTCAGATCGGGATGCCGCGCGATGAAGTACATTGCGCGGTGGTGTGCGCGTCCCAGGCCCATTGCCGCCAGCCGCGTCTCGGTCGATCGCGCAAGCGTGCTTTGGGCGAAATACATCAACTCCATGCCGCGCCGGATTTCGGTTTCGCGGAGGAAGAGCGGTGAAGCGGAGGCGATTGCGGTGGCCATTGTTGACCGCGTTTGACGCCTCCCGTACACCCCATCAACCCTAAAATTTGTAACAGAATGTCGCACATGCTGCAGAACATCTCCCGCGCTTCCGAACCAGAGATTGCTGCCGATGGCACGCCGACCTTCGCGGTGGAGCCAAGCGCGACGCCGCTTGCAGTCAATGAACGTTCCGCCTTGCTCGCCAATCCCGGTTTCGGGCGCGTGTTCACCGATCATATGGCGACGATCCGCTACAATGAGGCGCGTGGCTGGCATGATGCCAAGATCGTCGCGCGCGCGCCGTTCCAGATGGATGGCGCGTCGGCGGTGCTGCATTATGCGCAGGAGATTTTCGAAGGGCTAAAGGCGTATCGCTTGCCCGACGGCGGCGTCGCTTTGTTCCGTCCGGCGGCGAATGCCGCGCGCTTCCGAAGTTCGGCCGCGCGGATGGCGATGGTGCCCTTGCCCGACGATCTGTTCGTCGAATCGGTCCGCGCGATCGTACGGCAGGAGGCCGACTGGATCCCCGATATCGAGGGTGGCGCGCTGTATCTGCGTCCCTTCATGATCGCGAGCGAGGTGTTCCTTGGCGTCAAACCCTCGACCGAATATCTCTATGCGGTGATCGCCTCCTCGGTCGGCGCCTATTTCAAGGGCGATGCGCCCGCCGTCACTTTGTGGGTCTCGCAGGATTATACGCGCGCAGCACCCGGCGGCACTGGCGCGGCGAAGTGCGGCGGCAATTACGCCTCGAGCCTCATCGCGCAGGCCGAGGCGACGCGGCAGGGGTGTGATCAAGTGCTGTTCCTCGACGCGGTCGAACGCCGTTGGATCGAGGAACTGGGCGGCATGAACATTTTCTTCGTGTTCGATGATGGCAGCATCGCGACGCCGCCGCTGACCGGTACGATCCTGCCCGGTATTACCCGCGATTCGCTCCTCACGCTCGCGCGCGACATGGGGTTGACCGCGCGCGAGGAACCCTATGCGATCGACCAGTGCCGCGCCGATGCGCAGAGCGGTCGTCTGCTCGAGGCGTTCGCCTGTGGCACCGCTGCGGTCGTGACGCCGATCGGTACGATGAAGCTGAAGGACGGCCAGTTCCAGATCGGTAGCGGCGGTCCGGGGCAGACAACCGGGCGTTTGCGGCAAGCGCTGATCGACATTCAGCGCGGCCACGCGCCCGATCCGCATGGCTGGCTCGATCGGGTGATCTGATCTTTGGGGGTTAGCTGCGGAAAAGCGCCAAAGCCCCCTTTTCATCCGCGCGCGAGCACCCTAAAGCCCGCGCTCCCGGCTTGGTCGGGATGTTGGGGCGTCGCCAAGTGGTAAGGCAGCGGCTTTTGATGCCGCCATTCGCAGGTTCGAACCCTGCCGCCCCAGCCACGGTTTAAACCGCATTATAAATCAATATCTTATGCAGAGCGCTGCAGCGCTCACTTGTAGCATGTATAGTAGCACCCCTCTCTGCTGATGCTCTTGAGAAAATTCTTTCATCAGGCAGGCGCATTTTTGCCCATCGTGATCGCGTAGGCTCACATCAAGCATCGGCTGCGCACCTTGCCCTCTGGAAAGCTCTCAATCGGTCGGAAAAGCGATTACAGCGGCCCGCGGCGATCTCGCCCCCTGTGAATCGGCTGAAACGTCAGCTCAACAAACAGCTAGCCGAGACTGTGGCTACCCTCCGCCGCGATCTGGATGAGCGAGATCGCCTGCGCCTGACGAGAGCGACGGAATATCGAGACAGCGCAGGTGCATGGCTTGCTTCGCTGTTGGCGACGATGGGCGAGCAGATTTGATCGCGAGTTACGATCGCTTCTCACCAGGATTGCCGGAAGCTCGAAAGTCGGTTTTGGCCAGCACAACGGCTTTCACGGACTGGTAGGCGCTCGAGTCCATATGCATGGTGGTGCCGCCGACTTTCCTCAACGTCTCGGGAAGCGCCGCGAACGGGATGTGCCGGTCCACGCGATGAATGCTCATCGGGTCAATTTTATCGAGGATTTCGAGTGTGTTGAGCTTAACATAATGGGCCGTATCGCACTCGCGCCAAAGATATTAACGCTCACGATAGTGAATATTGACATTATGCCGACCTCACGGCATTCTTGGGACAAGCCGGGGAAATATAGCCGGCAGTGGGAGAGGGAGAGAGCATGCGAACCATTCTATTCGCGTCGGCCTGTGCCGCCGCCATCGCCATCACATCGCCAGCAATTGCGCAAGATACGCCGCCTGCGACAGGCGCGCAAAATGCGGAGCCGTCTTCGGGCGAGCCGTCTGCGGAGCAGGAAGCCGCAGATGGCGATATCGTGGTCACGGCAACCCGTCGCAGGGAACGACTGCAGGACGTGCCGCTCAGCATCAGCGCCTTCTCGCAGGAGCAACTGACGGAGAAGGGCATCGTCGGCTTCGAGGGAATCGCGCGCGAGACGCCGGGCGTGGTGCTCAATCGCCCGACGCAGAATTTCAACAATTTCACGGTGCGCGGTATCGCCACCAACGGCTACAATGCCAATCTGCAGAGCTCCGTCGCAATCTATGTCGATGAACTGCCGGTCTCGACGATCGGCAATACCACGGTGGTCGATCCCAATTTGTTCGATGTCGAGCGCGTCGAATTCTTGCGCGGGCCGCAAGGAACGCTGTTCGGCTCGGGGTCGCTGTCGGGCGCGATGCGGATCCTGACGAAGAGCCCGGACCTCGCGCACTTCAAGGCCGCCGGGCTTGCCGATCTTGGTCTGACCGGATCGGATTCGATCCGGCAGCGCTACAATGTGATGGTCAACATCCCGCTTGTGACCGACAAGCTCGCGCTCCGCGCCGTTGGCTTCTATCGTCACGAAGAGGGTTATCTCGACAATGTCGGCACCGGCGTTCACAATTCGAACACGCTGGTCGATTGGGGCGGGCGCGCTGCGCTGTTGTGGCGCCCGAACGAGCGGTTATCGATCAAGCTGCTCGGTTCCTACGAAGATAGCGATCCCAAGGATTCCTCGCTGACCAGCCCCGCGCTCGGTCGCGAGACGCGTATTTCGGACCAGCCCGATCGCTTCACCGGCAAACAGACTATCGTCAACGGCACGATCGAATATGAATTCGATTTCGCAAAGCTGACCAGTTCGACGACCTATTCCAAATTCGATCAGCGTTTCTGGGTCGATCTTGCGGGCACGTTTGCGCCGGGCTCCTTTGTCGGCGCGCCGATTGCGTTCGGTCTCGATGCAAACGGCCGTGACGATGTTGTCGTGCAGGAAACACGCCTGGTATCGTCGCTCAAAGGGCCGTTCGAGTTCGTCATCGGCAGCTATTATCTCAATCGTCGCCGCGACGTCGATTATCTCTATCGATCGAGCCCGCAATTCCTCGCGGCACGCGGTCTGACGGGGCTTCCTGACCAATATTTTCAGAAGCTATATGCTTACTCGATCAGCGAGGAACTCGCAGGGTTCGGTGAGTTGACCTATCGCTTCTCCCCCAAGCTCTGGCTGACCGGCGGCATGCGCTATGGGAGCATTTCGGCGCAAGGGTTTACCAAAGCGGGCGGCTACCTCGCGACCGCGGGCGGATTCAACTATTACACCTACGCGCTGCTGCGCATCCCAGTGAACTTCAATACCTTCACGCCCTATGCCGCAGCGACGGGCGTCAAGGCGACGGGATCCAAGCCGTCATGGAAAGCGAGCCTGACCTACATGCCCAGCCAGTCGCTGACCACCTATGCGACCTTCGCCACCGGTTTCCGGGCGCCGATCGTCAATGCCTTTGCGGGGCGGGCAAGTCTGGTCACGCCAACCGACATCATCATTCCCGACGGTGCGTCGTCGGACGATCTCAAAAGTTACGAGATCGGCGCGAAGGCGCGCTTTTTGGACGGACGCGTGACCATCAATGCCGCAGCCTATCTGATCGACTGGAGCAACATCCAGGCGCAGGCCAACCGCGTGTCGGACTCGGTGCAGTTCGCCACAAATATCGGCGGGGCACGCAGCAAGGGGTTTGAAGTCGAGATGGGGATCATCCCGGCGAAGGGCGTCTTCGTTGGTCTGAACGCCGCGTATAACGATTCGAAGATTACCAAGCTCAGCGCTACCGAAGCCGCAATCTCCGGCGCAGTGCTTGGCCACCGGCTCTCGGCGCCGCGTCTGCAGGGCGCGCTCTATACGTCCTACGCTTTCGATCTCGGCAACGACATCAAGGCCAGTCTTGCGGCGAACGTACAATATGTCGGATCGTACAACAGCTCGTTCCCCAACACGCCGGGCGCGCCGACGGTGCGGCTCTCGACTTTCGGCAAGACGGACGAATATGTGAACACCAACCTGTCGCTCGGCCTCAAGCGCGGCAGCCTCTCGGCGCAAGTTTATGTCGAGAATCTGTTCGATGATCATTCGGTCGTCTACATCCACCCCGAAGCCTTTCTCGTCAGCCGCTTCGGCACGCTGCGGCCTCGCACCGTCGGCATCCGCCTCGGCTACGGGCTCTGATTGGTGCTGGCCGGCGCCGTCTCTTCGATAGGATCGACGGTGCCGGTCGAGGCGCCTCGCGCCGCGGCGGTTGGCGGGCGGGCGTGGTTCATGCTCGTGACGCTCACCTTTGTTTACGTCCTGAATTTCCTCGATCGCCAGCTGATCGGCATCCTCGCCAAGCCGATCCAGGACGCGCTGCACGTTTCCGACGGCCAGCTCGGGCTGATCGGCGGCCTCTATTTCGCGATGTTCTATTGCTTCATCGCGATTCCGATCGGCTGGCTCGCCGACCGGACCAATCGCGTGAGCGTGCTGTCGCTGGCCTGCGCGATCTGGAGCGGTGCGACGGTCGCGTGCGGGATGGCGGTGACGTATCCGCAGCTCGTCGCGGCGCGCATGGCCGTGGGCTTCGGAGAAGCCGGCGGCGTGCCGCCTTCCTATGCGATCATCACCGACACCTTCCCGCCGGGCAAGCGCGCAGCGGCGCTTGGCATTTTCAATCTCGGACCGGCGATGGGGGCTGCGATCGGCGTGGCGTTCGGCGCGGCGATCGCCGAGCGCTTTGGCTGGCGCATGCCGTTCATCATCATCGGGATCATCGGCATCGTCACCGCGATCCTGGTGCGGCTCTTGCTGCGTGAACCAGAGCGCGGTGCGACCGATCTCGTCCGAGCGAGCGATGCGTCGGAAAAGGCCGCTTTCTGGCCGACGCTACGGATGTTCTTCACGCATCCCGTGCTGATGCTCGCCGCGCTCGGCAGCGGCGCGACGCAGTTCGTGACCTATGGCCTCGGCAACTTCGCCGTGCTGTTCCTGATGCGCGACAAGGGCATGACGCTTGCCGATGTCGGCATCTGGTATGCGCTGGTGCTCGTGCTCGGCATGGGCGGCGGCATGGTCGTTTCGGGTCGCGTGATCGACCGGATGACGCGGACCTCGCGGGCCGGCTATGCGATCGCGCCCGCGCTGTCGCTCGCGGTGGCAATGCCCTTCTATCTCGGCTTCATCTGGGCGCCGAGCTGGCCGCTTGCGCTGATGCTGCTCGCGGTCGTGATGGTGTTCAACTATTTCTACCTCTCGGCCTCGGTCGCGCTGGTGCAGGATGAAGTCCGGCCCAATCAGCGCGTGCTGTCGGGCGCGCTGCTGCTCCTGGTCATGAACTTCATCGGGTTGGGGCTCGGGCCGACCTGGGTTGGCCAGGCGAGCGACTGGTTCAAGGCGCACGGCCATGTCCGATACCTGCAATCGGCGCTGTACACGCTCACGCCCTTTTATGTGGTCGCCATTGTCCTTTTTCTCTGGCTAGCGCGCATCCTGCGGCGCGAAAGCCGCAACGCTGCCGGGGTTTCCGCATGAGACAACTTTGTCGCGCCGCACTCGCCGCCTTGCTGTTCGCCGCTGGCCCCGCGCTCGCGCAATCGACGACGGTCACGGCGCCGGCGGGCACGGTCGAGGGCAGCGCCCAGGGCAATGTCCGCGTGTTCAAAGGCATCGCCTATGCCCAGCCGCCGATCGGCCCGCTGCGCTGGAAGCCACCGGTGGCGCTTCCACCGTGGCAAGGCGTCCGTAAGGCAACCGCCTTCGGCCCGGCGTGCGTGCAGCCGAAATCGAGCATTGTCAGCATCTACACAAATCCGCCTGCGCAAATGAGCGAGGATTGCCTGACGCTCAACATCTGGGCGCCAAAGGATGCCAAGGGGCTCCCGGTCTTCGTGTGGATCCACGGCGGGGCGCTTGTGGGCGGTTACAGCCATGAGCCGGTCTATGATGGCGCACGGATGGCCGCGCGCGGTGTCATCGTCGTCTCGATCAACTACCGCCTCGGCATTCTCGGCTATCTCGCGCATCCCGCGCTGAGCGCGGAATCGTCCGAAGATATTTCGGGCAATTACGGCCTGCTCGATCAGATCGCCGCGCTCAAATGGGTGAAGCGCAATATCGCGGCGTTCGGCGGCGATGCTGCGAATGTGACGGTCGCCGGCGAATCGGCGGGCGCGCTCAGCGTGATGTACCTGATGGCCGCGCCCCGCGCGCGGGGACTGTTCCACAAGGCGATCGCGGAAAGCGCCTATATGGTCTCGAGTCCCGACCTGAAGCTGACCACGCATGGCACGCCGTCGGCCGAATCCGCCGGAACGCAGATTATGAAAGCGCTCGGCGCCGCCGATTTGCCTGCGCTACGCGCGATGGACGCCGGAAAACTCACCGATCAGGCGGCCGCCAAAGGTTATGGTCCATGGGGCACGGTCGATGACGTGATCCTGCCGCGCCAGCTCGTCGATATCTGGGATCGCGGCGAGCAAGCGCCGGTACCGATACTCGCTGGCTTCAACAGCGGCGAAATCCGCTCGCTTCGCGTGCTGGTCCCGCCAGCGCCAAGTGACGCCGCCGCCTATGAAAGCGCGATCCGCAGCCGCTATGGCGACCTCGCCGATTATTTCCTGCGCCTCTACCCGTCGACCTCGATCACCGAAAGCATGCTCGCGACGACGCGCGATGCGCTTTACGGCTGGACGTCGATGCGGCTCGCGATCGGCCAGACGGCGATCGGCCAGCGCGGGTATCTTTATCTGTTTGACCATGGCTATCCCGCCGCCGACGAAAACGGGCTCCACGCCTTCCATGCTGCGGAACTGCCCTTCGTTTTCGGGACTGCCAGCGAGACACCCCCTTATTGGCCTAAGGTACCCGATACGCTCGCCGAGCGCCGCTTGTCGGACGCGATGATGGGCTATTGGACCGCCTTTGCGAAGACCGGCATCCCGGTCGCGGCCGGGCAGCCCAACTGGCAGCCCTATGGCAAGGACGCGCGCTACATGGCGTTTACGCAAGCGCCAACGCCGGGGCAGAAGCTCTTCCCTGGGATGTTCGCGCTGCACGAGGCTGCGGTCTGCCGTCGTCGCGCGGCGGGCGATCAGCCGTGGAACTGGAATACCGGAGTGATCTCCCCGACCCTCAACAAGGCGGCAGTGTGTCGATGATCGATGGAGACATGCAGTCGTTCGCGTTGACGCTTAACAAATTCCTCGAACACGCAGCGAAGTGGCACCCCGACGCGCAGGTCGTCACGGCGCGCGACGACGGCGGTGTCGAACGGATCGGCTATCGCGACTTGTACGCGCGAAGCGTGCTGGTGTCGGCGGTGCTGTGCGATGCGGGCATCGGCTTCGGCGACCGCGTTGCGACGCTCGCCTGGAACACGCAGGCGCATGTCGAGGCGTGGTATGCGATCATGGGGATCGGCGCGGTATGTCATACGCTCAATCCGCGCCTGACCGCTGCGCAACTCGCGGCGATGGCAAACCAGTCGGCGGCGCGCATCCTCGTCTGCAGCGCCGACCTCCTGCCGCTGGCGCGCCAAATCGTCGCCCAGACGCCGACGATCGAACGGATCTTCGTGATCGACGCGGCGCAGCCCGTCATCACCGAACGCGCCGGTAACACGCAGATCGCTGGACTCGCGTTGCTGATCGATGCGGCGCGTGCAGGGACGCAGCGCGACATCGTCTGGGGCGACTTTGCCGAGACCGCACCATCGGGCCTGTGTTTCACGTCGGGGACCACCGGATCCCCCAAAGGCGTGACCTATACCCACCGGTCGAGCTTCCTCCACACATTGCGCTTGCTCCAGACCGACGGAATGTCGATCTCCGGCACCGATAGCGTGCTGACCGTCGTGCCGATGTTCCACGCCAACGCTTGGGGCCTGCCCTTCGCCTTGCCCGCCGCCGGCGGCAAACTTGTACTGCCGGGTCGCCATGCGGACGGCGCGAGCCTCGCCCGGCTGATCCGTTCCGAAAACGTCACGCTTGGCGTTGGCGTCCCGACGATCTGGCTGGGTCTTGTCGAACATATCGAGGCGACAGGCGGCGATCTTCCGAGCCTGAAGCGCATCATTGTCGGCGGGGCACCGGTTCCGCCCGCTCTGATGGAACGGATCGAGCGGCGCTTGGGCGTCACCGTCCAGACCAGCTGGGGGATGACCGAGCTCTCTCCATCGGGCACCGTCGCCCGACCGGATGATCCGGCGCGGTCGGGAGCGCTATCGGGCCGCCCGGCCGTGGGCGTCGATCTGATGGTCGCCGATGCCGACGGCAGGCCGCATCCCGAGCAACGCGACACCGAGGGGCATCTCCATGTCCGCGGCGCGGCGGTCGTCGAGCGCTATTTCGGGCAGACGCAGCGCGCGACCGATGCCGAGGGCTGGTTCGCGACGGGTGACCTCGCGCGGATCGACCGCGCTGGCAATTTGATGATCACCGGGCGCGCGAAGGACCTGATCAAATCCGGCGGCGAGTGGATCAATCCCGCCGAGATCGAGGCCGTGGTCGGCGCAATTCCGCAAGTTTCGCTCGCCGCGGTGATCGGTCGTCCCGATCCGAAATGGGGCGAACGACCGGTGTTGCTGGTCGAGATGCTCGATGATGCGGCACTCACTGACGAAGCGCTGCTGGCGCCGCTCAAAGACCGCGTCGCGCCGTGGTGGATACCCGACGACGTGATTCGGCTGCCGACAATGCCGTTAGCGGCGACCGGCAAGATCGACAAATTGCGCCTGCGTTCCGAATATGGCGTCTGAACCGCGAATAGCGCGAGCGTCTTGACGCTAGCCGTTGCAGGAACGATGGACGTTCGCGTGTCCGAGAATGTAAAATCCCCCCGCCGCTCCAAAAAAGCCGAACAGCGCGCCGAGACGATCGATCAGATTCTTGACGCGGCCGAGTATCTGTTCTCGCGCCACGGTCTGCACGGGGTGACGCTGAAGGACGTCGCCGCGCGGGTCGGCGTCCACCACACCCTGCTCAATTATTATTTCGAGGATAAGACCCGGCTGTTCGACGCGGTGTTCGCGCGTCGTGCGGTGGTGACGATTGAACGGCGCATGCGTGCGCTTGACGCCTACGACGCCGCCGCCGCGGGCAAGCCGACCGTCGAGGGGGCACTCCGCGCCTTTCTCGACACCGATCTCGACCTGTACATTGAGGGTGGCGAAGGTTGGCGGAATTATGCCGCGCTCGGCGCGCAGGTCGCCAATACCCCCGAATGGGGGGCCGAACTGATGGATTCACATTTCGATCCGGTCGTACTGCGCCTCATCGGCCTGCTCAAACAGGCGCTTCCCGATAGCGCCGAGGAAGACATTTTCTGGGGCTATCACTTCGTCACCGGCGCGCTGATGCTGACGCTGGCGCGCACCGGGCGCATCGACAAATTGTCGGGCGGGCTGTGCAAGTCGGAGGATTTTTTCGCGGTGAAGGATCGCATGGCGTCCTTCATGGCGGCTGGTTTTCTGGAGATTTGCAAATCCCGGCGCTGATGTTGCCCGGTCCTTGATTCACAGCTGTAGCGTCAAATTATATTCGCTATCTTGAGAGTGAAGATAATATCGCCTAGCGTCTCCTGAACAGGGTGGGAGAGGCATTGATGAAACTTTCAGGTCGAGTGGCGATCGTCACTGGTGCCGGCGGCGGGCTGGGGCGGGCGCACGCGCTGTATCTCGCGAGTCAAGGCGCGAAGCTGGTCGTGAATGACGTCTCGAACGACAATGCATTGCGCGTCGCCGACGAGATCGAAGCGGCGGGCGGCGAGGCAATGGCGATTGCCGCATCCGTCACCGACGAGCAGGCAGTGGCGGCGATGATCGCGCGGGTCCTCGAGCGCTGGGGCCGCTTCGATATCCTGATCAACAATGCCGGCATCCTGCGCGACCGCAGCTTCGCCAAGATGACGATCGAGGATTTCCGCGCGGTCGTCGACGTTCACCTGATCGGCGCGGCGATCTGTACCAAGGCGGTATGGGAAACGATGCGCACGCAGCGCTATGGCCGCGTGGTAATGACCACTTCCTCTTCGGGCCTGTACGGCAATTTCGGCCAGGCGAATTACGGCGCTGCCAAGATGGCGCTGGTCGGTCTGATGCAAACCTTGGCGATCGAGGGCGAGAAACACGGCATCCGCGTCAATTGCCTTGCGCCCACCGCCGCGACGCAGATGACGCACGGCGTACTGTCCGAGGACAGTTTGACGCGGCTCGATCCCGCGCTGGTGAGCCCCGGACTGCTTGCTCTGGTCGGCGATGATGCGCCGACACGGACGATATTGTGCGCGGGCGCAGGCCATTTCGCCACGGCGCATGTCACGCTCACCAGTGGCTATCAGATCGGCGGGGGCGCAGATGCTGTGGAACAGGTCATCGCGCGCTGGGACCAGATCGACGATCGCACCGACGCGATCGTTCCTGCTTATGGCTTCGCTCAGGCCGAGCGCGAGCTCGCCAGCGCCGGCGCGGGCACGGACATAATAGCGGTCAAGCGTTGAGGTGATCGACCGCGCATATTGGAGGCCGCTGGCTCCCCGACGTTGATCGAACGCTGCTTTCGGTGGAGCGCCAAGGGCGGCGCGAAGCCTAGATCCAGGAGCGTTGCACGCGGGAATTGGCCCGGTACCATCGGCGACCGTCTTAGGCTCGTTATCCGAAACCGATCAGCCGCCTTATGGCTCAATTCAAACCAAAATCGGCATCCAAATAGCTGTCCGGTTCAAGGGAACGACCGAGGCGTGGTGAACGACCGGGTATGGGCGGTTGCCGCCGGACCGCTTTTGAAAGCTGCCGTAGGCGTTCAGACGTTGCCAGTCGCCCGTGCGACATCGAGAGTGTCGATATATTGCTGGAAAGCGATGACCTTACCGTCCTTTAACGTCCAAACATGGACAGCTTGCGGGTTCATGCTCCGGCCGGTCGTTTTAGCGGCACCTCGATACCGACCCAAGGCCACCACCCGATCGCCGCCGTCGATCAAATCTTCCATTGCTACTGCAAATCCGTCCCACTCGCCGATACAGCGGGCAAATACGCCCGCGGCTATCGCTTCCGGGCCGCGATAGGGGTTATGATCGGAATAGGGGAAATTCTCGGCCTCGTTCCAGACGATGTCAGGACTCATTCGCCCAAGCACTCCCGGCACATCGCCCACGCCGAAAGCGTCATAGAGCCCCTTGATCGTGGCGACGTTATCGGCAGACATAAAGATCTCCAATGCGAAGGACGTTGTGTCTGGGATTGTCGTCTCGGCCTTGTGGAAAGGCAAGCAGGTTACATCCCTTTGCGGGCGGAAGCGGAATGGCCGCGTTACGAGTCAACGACCGAGCTTTTACACCTATGGCTCAACTCCGGTTCCAGCGGGTGTTTTCGCATCCTCAATCTGAAAATAGGCAATAGAGACAGGCTGACCCTCGTCGAAGCGGATGCGATCCCACGTCAGCGACGCAATCTCATCCAAGCGCATGCCCGTGAACATCCCGACGATCCTTACTTCAAGAAGGTCTGATCGACGTGGCGGTGGCAACAGAAGCTGGCGCAGCTCGTCGACTTCCCAAGCGACGTACGGGCTTACATTCACAACCGGACGGAGCTTTGGGTGGTATCCCTCAAACGGATTTTCGATAGCGCGGTGGCCCCGCTTGTGCGTCCACCGCCAAAGCTCTTGGAGTGCGGCCACGTGGCGGGTCAGCGTCCCCGCTGCTAACCCACGCGGGCGCTTGCCGTAACGGTTCAGCAGTTCCGTCCAGGACATCGAACGCTTCTGCTGCGTTCGGGTTTGAACCCTGCCGCCCCGGGCGATCCCTACCACCGCAGCGCGGATTGCGGGCCTCAGGCGCCCGATGGCCCCTTGCCGTGATTGGACCGCGGATGATCGGGCCTGAGCGGCGGTTCGAAATCCTCGCGCCGCCAGATCGCATTGGCGGGTTCCTCGGGGCTTGGAACGGCGAAATTGAGATAGCCGAAATAGGTCAGGATCACGCGCTCGGCGACATCGCTGATCGCGGTGCGCCCGTGCAGGAAGCGCGTATTGTCGAGCATCAGCAGGTCGCCCGCATTCCATTCGATTTCCGCGCTCAATTGGTCGCCGGTCGCCTTGATCGCCTGCAGCCACGCCTCGGGGACCTCCTGCCCATCGTCGAGCACGGGATGATCGGGGCGGCCGTGGTTGAAGCGCGCGAACAGCAGGAAATTGCCGAATGCGGGCTGATCGATAAACATGGGACGATGCAGGGCAGGGCGCGTGAACACACGCAGGATGCCGGTGTCGGGATAACGCCGGAAATAATAAGGGCAGCCCGGCGGCGGCGCGGCGAGCTGCGCGTCGGTTGGATCGGCCGTGCCGAGCCAATATTCCAGCAGCGATGGCCAGACCGGTTTGATGTAGAGCAGGCGGCGTTGCTCGAGTTGTCGGCGGATCGGCTCCGGTAGCGCCCGCGCGAGGGCGACGCCGTCGCAAATCGTTGTCCGCCCGCCCGATCTGGGCGCGGTCTGGCATCCGAAAAAGGCGACATCAGGCTTCCACGGCTCGCGCGACAGCTCAGGGTGGAGCGCGAACGCCTTGTCGCCCCCATCGACCGTGAAGACATTGGCGGCGGCATCGACCGGCTGGCGACCCGGGCTCTCATTCACCACCGAGGTGGAGCAGAATTGCTTCGCGAATGCTCCGAACTGGGGAACATCGACGCCGAACCCACTGAACAGCAACGCGCCGTGCGTTTTATAGAGGTCGACGATCTGCGCCTTGTCGAGCTCGAGGATCGACCGTTCACCGGTAGCTTCGATGATGACGTGCGGCTGATACAACGCAGGTAAATGGATGTCGGGCATGGCATGCCGGGGATAGCGGCCCCGCGCGGCTCCGGCTATAGCGGAAACGTGCCTTTGACCCTCGACGATCTCTTCGCCTCGCCCGATCATTATTTCCACTCGTTCGAGGACGGGCAGGCGGTGTTCGTGCCGATGGACCGCGCCGCCTATCACCGCTCGATCTTTCTCGATCGGCGGATTTCGCCCGCTTCCGATCAAAGCATGGCGCTGCCGCTTGCGACCCTCGCCGCGCGCGTGCCCGCAGCGCAACCGATCGCGTGGATTTTCCACATGGCGCATTGCGGATCGACGCTGCTCGCCCGCGCGCTCGATGATCCGGCGGCGAGCCTGGTGTTGCGCGAGCCGCTGGCGCTTCGCCAGACCGCGATCCTGCGCGATCCGGCGCGGCTTCCGCTGGTGTTGGCGATGCTCGGCAAGCGCTATCGCGCCGATGCGCCGACGCTGATCAAGGCGAACGTTCCGGTCAATTTCCTGTTACCGCAGATCGCGGCAGCGGACTCGCAGGCGCGGGCGATCCTGCTGTATTTGCCGCTGCGCGCGTATCTGCAGGCGATCCTGCGCGACGATAACCACCGCAACTGGCTGCGCACCGTAACGACGCAGCTTTCGTCCTATCTCGGCGACTGGACGGGGTTGAGCGATGCCGAACGCGCGGCGGCGCTGTGGCTGGCGCAAGTCGATGCCTTCACCGCCACGCTCGCCGCCATGCCGAACGCGCGGGCGCTTAACGCAGAGCTGTTCTTCAACGATTCATTGCCGGTGCTCAACGCCGCCGCAGCGCAGCTCGGCGTGCAGATGGATGCAAAGGCGCTGGAGGCGGTCGTCGCGGGGCCACTCTTCTCGACCTATTCCAAGAACCCCAACGTCGCGTTCGACAATGCCGCGCGGGTTGCGCGCGCGGCTGAGGTGGCGGCGGCGATTGCGCCCGAACTCGCTGCCGCCGAAGCGTGGGTCGCGCGCCATGCCGGTCGCGCCGTGCCCGAATCCGCGCTGATCGCCGCTAGCCTTAGTCGCTGACGCTCAGCGCCGCCGCCGGAGCGTCCTCGGCATCGGCGGCAACCGCATAGAAGCGCCGCAGCAAATCGCGCTCGGTGGGCGTAATGTACGGGTTCCACACGTCGAAGATCAGGATCGCGCGCATCTGGTCGGAGCGGTTCCACGCTTCATGCTCGATCGTATCGTCGAACGCCCATGCCTCGCCGACGCGCCATTCCCGCGTCTCGCCGCCGACGCGGAAGCTGCAACCGGCAGGGACGATCAAGGGCAAATGGATGATCGTGCGCACATTGCTGACCCCGGTATGCGCGGGCAAATGCGCGTGCGGCTGCAAAATCGAGAAGAACACCGTCGGCGTCCGCCCCGGCAGATCGGACATCGGCAGCGCCTCCACCGCCGCCGCCGTTATCGGCGCGCGCGCGCAGATCGCATCGTCGCGCTGCCCATCCTTCCACAGATGCATTGCCCCCCAGGCGAGCGAATGGTCGAGCGGCGACCATTTGTTGGGCGGGGTGCCGGGCGGCATCGCGATATAGGGCCGCACGGCTGAGGCATCCTCGGCCAGGATCGCCTCGAGTTCGGCGCGGATCGCATCGGTCTTTGCCTCGATTTCGGCGAGCCACGGGAAATGCGATCGGTCGAAATATTCCTCGGCGGGGAGGAAGGGAAAGTGCATCCCGGCGCAGTGGTTCGCGTAAATCGCGCGTCGCCCCAGCGCATGGTCGATACAGGCATCGACCCGGCGGCGATCCACCGCGGCGAGGCCCGCGCGCGCATCGGCCAGCCCGCGATCGATCGTGTCGCCGAAGCGGTCGCGCTGCCGTATGACAAAGCTGCGCGCATGATCGAACATTAGGTCCAGCGCGGGGCTGCGCTCCTCGATCGCCGTTTCCATCGCCAGCACGTCGCTCCAGCGTTCGGCGGCCTTGGCATCCTCGCCGCGCCGCTCGAACAGTTCGGCCAGCCGGACGAGAGCCATGAAATGCCGCTGGTCGATCGCGCGCGCACCTTCAAGCGCCACCTGCTCGCCTGCATCGTCGCCCTGTTCGCGGCGAGCCTTGGCGAGGTTCATCCACAGATCGGGCGCCGCAGGATCGGCGGCGATCGCGCGTTCGAACAGGCCCGTCGCTTCCTCGGTCTTGGCTTGCGTCAGCGCGTGCAGGCCGAGCGCGTTGAGCGCCATCGGATGGTCGCCCGCTTTTGCCAGCACCGCGCGGAACAGTCCGGCCGCCGCGTCTGTTCGTCCGGCCCGACGCTCCTGAACTGCGGTCTTGAGGAGGTGCTGGATGTGCGGATCGTCCATCCACCCTGCATATCCGTGCCGTGCCGACTAGACAACGCGTGACCGGATGCACACACAGGCGCGATGATCTCGGCAACCCCGTCCGGCGGCCAGCCCACTACGATCGCGGCCGCCGCGCGCGATGCGACCTGGCTCGCGCATCGCTACGATCCGGCGCATGATACGGTGCATTTGTTGCCGGTGCCGCGTAACGTCCACCGCCGCGCGACCTTCCTGACCGATGAATATCTGCCCGCTGGTCTGGCGCCGCTCGTGGCGCGGCGTGCCGATGCCATCGCCGCTGTACCGCCGACGGCACCGCTGCACTTCATTTTCCACTCGGCGTTTTGCTGCTCGACGCTGCTCGCGCGCGCGCTCGATCGGCCGGGCTGGGGAATGGGGCTGAAGGAGCCGCCGATCTTCAACGACATCATCGGGTGGCGACGGCGCGGCGGGCAGGGGCCCGACATGGCGCAAGTGCTCGATGATGTGCTGACGCTGCTGTCGCGGCCGTTTGGTGCGGGCGAGTTCGTCTGCGTCAAGCCATCCACGATCGCGAGCGCACTCGCGCCTGCAATGCTGACGCTGCGCGGCGATGCCTGCGCGGTGCTACTTTACGCGCCGCTGCGAACCTACCTCGGCTCGATCGCGCGCAAGGGGCTGGACGGACGGCTATGGGTGCGCACGCTGCTGACCGGGCTGCTCGACGACAAGCTCGTTGATTTGGGCTTCGGCCCGCGCGATTATCTCGGCCAGACCGATTTGCAAGTGGCGGCGGTGGGCTGGTTGGCGCACCAGCAGCTGTTTGCGCGGCTTGTCGCGACCTTTGGCCCGGCCCGCGTGCGCACGCTCGACAGCGCGACGTTGATGGCCGATCCCTCGGCGGCGGTGGCGGCGTTCGCTGCGCTGATCGGGCGACCGCTCGACCGCCACGCGCTGGCCGAGATTGCGGCTGGCCCGGCCTTCACCACGCATTCCAAATCGGGTGCGGCGTTCGACGCGCGCGATCGTGCGGCAGAGGTGGCGCGCGGCGACCTGCTCCACGCCGATGAGATCGAAAAGGTCGCGGTCTGGGCGGAGGCTGTCGCGGCGGCCGCGGGTGTCGCGATGACCGCTCCGGCACCACTTCTTGGATAGACTGCGCTGCCGCACGTATTCCGTTCGCCCTGAGCCTGTCGATGGGCAGCGCGCCGCACATCCGGAACGTCTTGTGTCGGGCAGCCCTTCGACAAGCTCAGGGCGAACGGGATTAAGGAGTTGGCTCGCGATGCTCGTTAGGTCAGCACGGACCGCCATTGCCCGAGTTGCGGCACGAATCCACCCCCGGCCCTGACGCGCGCAGATTCTCGCGCTCCATGTCCCATTCGCGTTTCGTTTTGCAGACCTTCTTGGTGGCCACCAGCGACCCGGTTTCGGTGAAGCTCTGGCAGATCACCTTGTCGGGCGAGGTGGCGGGCTTCTTTGGCACCGAGACGAGTACGGGCTGAGGATCGGCCGCGATGAGCGACAAGAGCAGCAGGATCATCATCACAACCTCATGATATGGCGGGGATATAAGCGGGGATATGGCGCCGTTGCGGATCGATGATAAGGATTGCCACGCCGCCATGTCAAACCGAGTCATCAAACGCCGCCGCGCAGCGGTCGCCCCCCACCCGCAGCGGGCGCAGATTCAGCAGGCGCTTGCGGCGGGCGATGTCGAGCGCGCTGCAAAGCTCGCCGAGCGCGAACTGGCGGCGGGCCGCGTCGATCCGTTGGTGCTCAACCTTGCGGCGTGGCGCAAGGAGGAGGCGGGGGACTTTGGCGGTGCGCATACCCTGTTGCAGCGCGCGCTGGCGATCAGCCCGGGCGATGTGGTGATCCTCGGCTCGATTGGTGCTGTATTGCGCAAGCAGGGCTATCTCGACGAGGCGCTGCATGTGCTCGACGAGGTGGTCGCCGCCGAACCGCGCCATGCCGCCGCGTGGCTCGAGCGCGGCTATGTCCTCGATGCGCAGCGCGCCGATGGCCCGGCGACCGCGAGCTATGAGCGCGCGCTGGCGCTCGACCCGAACCTCTCGCCGGCGCTCGGCAAGCTGAGTGATACGGCCGCGCGACGGGGCGAGGCCGCGACCGCGCGCACCTATGCCGAGCGTGCGCTCGCGCTCAACCCGCAGGAACCGTCGGCGGTCTTCGCGCTGGCGGTGCTGGCGGTCGAGGCGCGTGATGGCGCGCGCGCCGAGGCGCTGTTGCGCCCCTTGCTCGAAACGCGGCTGGCGCCCGAGGATCGCACGCGTACGCTGACTCTACTCGGCGATGCGCTCGACCGGCTCGATCGGCCGGCCGAAGCCTTCGCCTCTTATACCGCCGCGCAGGCAAGCTTTCGCGACACCTTCCGTGACATTCTCGAGCCCGGACCCGACCGCCCGTCGCACCGCGCCTTTATCGATGCGATCCGCGCGCAGGTTGTGGCGACCGGGCCGGTGGCGGTTCTCGCGCCGCCGGACGAACCCGTTCCCGGTGCTGCGACGACGCATGTCTTTCTGCTCGGCTATCCGCGCTCGGGCACGACCTTGATCGAGAATGTGCTGGCAAGCGCGCCCGACGTGGTTGCGCTAGAGGAGCGCGATACGCTGGCCGACGTGGATGAAGCTTTGCTGTCGAACGATGGCACGATGCCGCCGTTGGACGAACTGGACGCGGCGCTGCTGTCGCGCCTGCGCGCCGCATATTGGGCGCGGGTCGTGGCGCTAGCTGGGCCGGTCGAGGGCAAGGTGCTGGTCGATATGAACCCGTATAACGGGATCAAGCTGCCGATCCTGGCGCGGCTGTTCCCGCAGGCGCGGTTTGTCGTGATGCGGCGCGATCCGCGCGATGTGCTGTTGAGCTGTTTCCGCGTCAATTTCACGCCCGGCGCCGGCGCCTGGGCGCTTAGCGACCTCGCAGAGGCGGCGCGGCATTACGATGCGCTGATGCGGTTGACCGATGATGCGCGTTCGCTGCTGCCGATTGCGTGTCACGATGTGCGTTATGACCGGTTGGTGCGCGATTTCGAAGCGACCGTGCGCGCGCTCGCCGATTTCATCGGGATCGCGTGGACCGATGATTTCGCTAGCTTTGCGACCACCGCTAAGAGCCGTGGCGTGCGTACCGCCAGCGCGACGCAAGTCCGCCAGGGCCTGTATAATGGCGGCGGGCAATGGCAGCGTTATGCCGATCAGCTCGCGCCAATTCTCCCGATCCTCGTGCCGTGGATCGAGCGGTTCGGCACAGAGGCATAGCCGCGCCGCCTCCCGCGCATCTCGACCAAGACACAAAAAAGGGCGAGCCTCGCGGCCCGCCCTTCTTTTTAGGTGGTCGTTACGATCAGAACTTGAGCGTGACACCGGCCGCGAAGCGACGACCCAGCGTGTCGTAGGTCGACGGATAGGTGTTGCCGCTGTTGAAGCCGGTCGAACCGATCGTCGAACCGACGACGGGCGGAGCGAGATCGAACAGATTGTTCACGGTGAAGGTGAAGACGAAATTGTCACCAACCGTGAAGCGCGTGGCGAGGTCGAAATAATTGTACGCATTGATATGCGCGAAATTATACGTGCCGCCGGCCAATGCGCCCGTTCCGATCGTGCCGTTGAAGATCTGACCGAGATTGCCCTGCTCTGCATCGACCGGGTTGATATGGCGCCACAGCAGCGAGAAATCGATCTTGTCGAACGACAAGGTCGTGCGCTGGTTCCAGGTGAATTCCGGCTGGATCGAACCCGGCGTCGAAACCGGACCGGCCGAACCCGGCGAGCCGCAGTTCGGGCTGTAGAGCCCGACGCACTCACGCACGCCCGAGACCGGAATTGGACGACCGGCATTGGGATAGCCGACTGGAATGACGGTGTTGGGCGTGATCGCCTGGAATTGCGAACGACGCGTCCAATTGCCGTTGAAGCTCAGGATGAGCTTCGCAAAGCCAAGATCGCGACGATAGTTCGCGCCGACATCGATACCGTCGGTAAGGATGTGGCCCGAATTGGTGGTCGCGAAGATCAAACCCTTGGTCGTCGCGGGATCGCCGTCGAGCGCACCGGTGACCGGATTGCGCGCGAACAGTGCGCAGGTCGGGTTCGCAATGTTGGCGGTCGGATAGGGGTTGGCGGCGCTGCCGAACGCCCCGAAGCAGGACGAGACGAGATCGCCCACCGACTGCTGCGAAATCGCGTTCTTGATGTTGATGTTGTAATAATCGACCGTTAGCGAGAAGCCCGGCACCATCGGCGGCTGAAGCACGACGCCGAGCGTCAAGCTGTCCGAGGTTTCTGGGCGCAGATACAGACCACCGGCGAAGGTCGCGTCGGGCTGCGATGCCGTCGGGTTCGCGATTGTTCCGATCGATGCCACCGGTGCACCCTGCGCCAAGCAAACGGCGCGCAGGTTGGCGTTGGTAACCGGATTGACGCCACGGCACGGATCGACCGCCAGGCTGCTCAGGCCGGTGTTGGACGGTGCGAACAGTTCGGCAATGTTGGGCGCGCGCACTGCACGCTGATAGACGCCGCGGAACTTGATGCCCTGAGTCGGTTCCCAGCTGGCACCGCCCTTATACGTGGTCGTGTTGTAGCCGGAGCCACCGCTGACCTTGTACGAGGAATAGCGAACGCCCGCTTCGAGCGTGAGGCTCTTGAAGAACGGCTGGTCGGCGGCGATCGGGGCGATCAACTCGCCATAGGCTTCCTTGACGTCGTACGAACCGGTGTAGTTCAGCACGGCGCCGCCGGCACCGCCGAGCTCACCCGCCGTCTGCGACAACAAATCGGCGCTCTGGCCAGCCGTATATTTGCGATACTCGGCACCGACCGCGAAGCCAATCGGCGCGGTCGCCCAAGGCGACGAAACGCCAAGATCGCCGCTCAGCAAAGCGCGGGCCTGACCCAGCGACGTGGTCTGCGCATTGGTCGCGGTCCCGGTCAGATATGGCACCTGCGCCGGAGTGATCGAGCCATCGGCACCGAAGAGGTTGACCGGAACGCAGCCCGGACCTGCGGTGGTTCCGGCACCGGCAGCGGCAAGCGTCAGGCCGTTGGCGGGATTGAGCACGGCCGGGGACGACCCGAGATTGCAGCTCGTCGTGCTGGTCGTGTAAACGGCGGTGCGCAGACGCGAGATCAGCACATAGCCCGATTGCGTCTGACGGTTTTCCGACTCACCATAACCGGCCGACAGATCGAGCGAGATCGCGTTGGTCAGGCTGAGCTTCACACCCGCCCGATAATCGAAGAAGGTCGTTTCATATTCTGAGACGCGCGACCCGACTTCGGTCGTGCGGCGCCCGACCGTGGTGGTGAAGGACCGGAAGTTGGGGTCCGTTGCGCTGGTTGCGGCGGCAGCGGCAGTGCACTGTGCCGGAGTCAGCGTCTGAATGCCGACGGTGTTCGGGTCGAAGTCGTTATTGGCGCAGAACTGCGCGCGCGCAGCGGCGGGCAGGAACGGGTTGCTCACCGGAATGGTCAGCAACTGCCCGAAGACACCCGACGGCGCGACGATCGTGTTGACCGTGTTCTTGGAGAACATGCCGCGCGCATAGACCTGGACGGTGTCCGAGATGTCATACTTGCCCGCGCCATAGATATTGTAGCGCTTGAACGGGACTTGGAACAGATTGTAGGGCGCAAAGTTGAAGGCATCGCGACCGCGCGAATACGGGCGCAACGCGCCCGTTGACGGGACGATCGTGTTGAAATCGGACCCGAGCGTGAAGCGCCCCGGCACCGTAGTGCCCGAACCACCCGCGCCACCGGTCGTCGACGTGTATTGGTTCTGCGAAACGCGGCGCGCGCCCTGATAGACGGGGTCCGAATTCTGATAGCCGACCGAGAGCACGACATTGCCGCGCCCGTCGTCGAAATTGGCACCGAGCGTCAGATCGGCGCGGAGATACCGACCGTCGCCCTTACCGGTGATCTGGTTCGACACAGACGCTTCGACGCCCGAGAAATTCTGGCGCGTGACGAAGTTGATAACGCCCGACACCGCATCGGCGCCGTAGGTCGTTGCTGCGCCACCCGTGAGCGTATCGACGCGCTGAATCAGTGCGAGCGGGATGTTGTTGAGATCGACGCGACCTTCCTTGCTCGAAGGCGTGATGCGCACGCCGTCCAGCAGGACAACGTTACGGAAGTTGCCGAGGCCGCGAAGATCGGCATAGGCCGCGCCGCCATTGCCGTTGTTGACGGCCGAACCGATGCTCGGAACCGCGCCAGGCAAATCGCGCAGCACTTCTTCGGCGGTGTTGGTCTGGCGCAGGCTAAGCTCATTGGACGTAACGACCGAAACCGGGGTCGAGCTGACGAGATTGGGGTTCTTGATCAAGCTGCCGGTGACGACGATGTCCTCACCCGTCGTCGTGGCCTCAGGCTGCGCTGCGGCATCGGCCGGCAGCGTGGCGGGCGCGGTCTGCGCGAAGGCCGGTGCCGACATCATCGCAGCGGTAGCGAACAGGGTGGAACCAAGCAGAGCAGCTCGCGTCGTCGTTTTCATAAAAATCCCTTTCCAGTCGTTTCGACCGAAGAACATATTATTGCCCGATCTTTGCCGAGCGCTGCGGTTATGAATAGGGCATCCAAACCGGTCGCGGCAACGGAAGAATGTTTCAGAAATGAGAATAACTTCCGGCGTGTGACGTTTTAGATACATATGCCCGGAGGAGCCGCAATTGCGTCGCGTCGCACGCGTCCTATAAGGTCGCTCAGACGATACAAAGGGAGCACGGCTTATGCGCAAAGGCGCCACAATGTTGATCGCTTGCGCTGCGCTGATGCCACGTGCGGCCAGCGCGCAGAATGCCGAGGGGCGCGGCGATGCGCTCGTATCGGCGATCGCTGCGTGCCGCGCCGTTGCGGTCGATCAGCGGCTTGCCTGCTATGAGCAGACCACCACAACGCTGATCGCGGCGCGCGACGCCCGCCAGATCAGAATCGTCGATCGCGAAACGGTGCAACGCGCGAAGCGCTCGCTGTTCGGTTTCTCGCTGCCGCACCTCAATTTGTTCGGCACGGGCAAGGAAGACCCGCGCGCCGAATCCGATACCGATGTCAAACAAATCACCGGCACCGTCACCGCCGTGCAATCGGCATCTTATGGTATGTGGGTGTTCAGTCTGGCCGGGGACGGCGTGTGGCAGTCGATCTCGGAATCGCCGACGTTCGAACCGCGCAAGGGCGATACGATCACGATCAAGGCGGGCGTACTCGGCCATTATATCGCACGTATCGGGAACGGGCGGTCGGTGGATGTGAAGCGGGTGCGCTGAGCATGGCCGATCTGTTCCGCAGAAAGATCATTGCGCTCGGTGACGACCGTCCGGTCGAGCACCGGTTGGCGCGGACACTCTCCTGGCCGCATCTGGTCGCGCTGGGGGTCGGCGCGATTGTCGGGACGGGGATCCTGACGCTGATCGGGGTCGGCGCGGACCGCGCGGGGCCGGCGGTGCTGGTCAGTTTCGCGGTGGCGGGTGCGATCTGCGCCTGCGCGGCGCTGTGCTATGCCGAAATGGCGACGCTGATCCCGGCCTCGGGCAGCGCCTATACCTATAGCTATGCGGTGCTGGGCGAGGTGATCGCCTGGATCGTCGGGTGGAGCCTGATCCTCGAATATTCGCTGGTGGTGTCCACCGTCGCTGTCGGCTGGTCGGGTTATGCCGTCGGGTTCCTCAAGGGGCTGGGGATCATCTTGCCCGATTGGATGACGCACGGGCCGACGCTTGCGGGCGTCGCGTGCGGCAAGGCACAGGTGGCAAGCTTCGGCATCAACCTGCCCGCAGTCTTTATCATTGCGGTCGTCGCTGGATTGTTGACGCTCGGTACGCGCGAAAGTGCCCGGATCAACACGGTGTTGGTGCTTTTGAAAATCGCAACGCTTGGCCTGTTCGTGGCGGTTGCGCTGCCGCATTTCGATGTCGCCAACCTTCAACCGTTCACGCCATTCGGATACGGCAGCGTCGCCGGGCAGTGCGGGGTAAAGTATGGCATGATGGGCGCCGCCGCGATCATCTTCTTCGCTTTCTACGGCTTCGACGCGATTTCGACTGCCGCTGAGGAAGCCAAGAATCCGGAGCGCGACCTTGCCATTGGCATCGTCGGGTCGATGATCGCCTGCACGATCATCTATATGGTCGTTGCCGCTGCCGCAGTTGGCGCGGTGCATTTCAGCGTTTTCGGCAAGAGCGCGGAACCGCTCGCGCTGATCCTGCGACAATTGGGGCAGGGCGGCGTTGCGACCGTCGTGGCCGCCGCCGCCGCAATCGCGCTGCCGACGGTGATCCTGGGGTTCCTTTACGGGCAGAGCCGCATCTTCCTGGTGATGGCGCGCGATGGTTTCCTGCCGCCCAAGCTCGCGCAAATCTCGGCGCGCGGCACGCCCGCGCGGATCACGCTGGTGACGGCGGTGTTCGTGAGCGTGGTCGCCGCGCTGACCCCGCTCGACGTGATCGCCAGCCTCGCCAATGCCGGGACGTTGTGCGCCTTCGTCGCGGTCGCGGCGTGCGTCATGGTCTCACGCCGCCGCGACCCCGCCGCGCGCCGCCCGTTCCGCACGCCGTTGGTGTGGATCATCGCCCCTGCGGCAATCCTCGGCTGCCTGTATCTGTTCACCAGTCTCCAGGAAGTGACGCAGGTGTCGTTCCTGGTGTGGAACGGCATCGGGCTGGCGGTGTACTTTGCCTATGGCCGCGCGCGGGCGACGATGGCGGGCTAGGCCGCTACGATGCGTTCGCGGAACCAGGCGGTGAGGGCGTCGACCGTCAACTCTCCGGCTGCCAAAGCGAGGAAGGTCGTGACGAGTTCCACGTCGCTGCAATCGAGCCGATAGCCGTTCAGCACCAGAAAGGTTTCGCTGACCACCGCCGCCGTGCGCTTGTTGCCATCGACGAACGGATGGTTGCGTGCGATCCCAAACGCGTAGCTCGCCGCGAGATCGGCCACGTCGGGTTCGCCGTAAGCCACCAGATTGAGCGGGCGCGCCATTGCACTATCGAGCATGTTGGGGTCGCGCACGCCGACGGCCCCGCCATGCTCGGCAAGCTGCTCCTCATGCGCCGCAAGCGCGACCGCGCGGTCGACCCAGATCCAGTCCTCGGCCACGATTTATTTGGCCAATTCGCGCAAGGCATTGCGGCGGCGTTTCATCACGTCGCGCGCGACCTCCATCTGCGCCGCAAAGCCGTCATCATGACGGCGTAGCCCGATCCCCTCGGGACTGTCCGTCACATCGACCGTGTCGCCGAGCTCGACGCCCATTTTGGCAAGAGTCTCCTTTGGCAAGATCACGCCGACTGAGTTGCCGATCTTGATGAGTTTGAGCCGCTTGGCGGGCGTGAAGGATGCGTTCATACATCCGTTATAACACCAACCCGCTAAAATTCAACCGCTGGTCACCGGCACGCTCAGCGCATAGAGCCACCCGCATAGGGAGCATCGCCATGTCCGCGTCCAAGCAAGGCGGTTCGAACATCGTCGTCATCGCGGCGATGCTCGCCAATCTCGGCATCGCGGTGGCCAAGTTCGTCGCGGCGTCGATCACCGGATCGTCGTCGATGCTGACCGAGGGGTTTCACTCGGTCGTCGACAGCTTCAACCAGCTGCTGCTGCTCTATGGCAAACATCGCGGGCGGCGGCCACCCGATGAAGCGCACCCGTTCGGCTATGGTCGCGAGCTGTATTTCTGGAGCTTCGTCGTCGCGATCCTGATCTTTGGGGTGGGTTCCGGCGTTTCGATCTATGAAGGTTGGGTGCATTGGCAGCACCCCGAAAAACTGCGCGATCCGCTGGTCAATTACATCGTGCTCGGCGTCGCGCTGGTGCTGGAGGGCGGGTCGTGGTTTCTCGCGATGCGTGAATTCTCCGCCGATAATCGCGGGCGCGGCTGGTGGGCGGCGGTGCGCCAGTCGAAGGACCCGGCGGGGTTCATCGTGCTGTTCGAGGATTCGGCGGCGCTCGCCGGGCTGATCGTCGCGGGCGTGGGTGTGTGGGCGAGCCACCATTGGGGCGATCCGCGGATCGATGGCTTGGCCTCGATCGTGATCGGACTCATTCTGGGGGTGGTCGCAGTCCTGCTGGCGCGCGAGGCCAAGGGATTGCTGATCGGCGAAGCGGCCGACCCCGCCGTCGTGGCGCAAGTCCGCAAGATCGTCGATGCGCGACCCGAGATCACCGCGGTCAACCACGTCCGCACGCTGCACACCGCGCCGCAAAGCATCTTCGTCGCGATCAGCGCAGATTTCCGCGATACGCTGACGATGGGCGAGGCGGAGACGCTGATCGAGGAGATTGAGACGGCGTTGAAGGCGGCGGAGCCGATGCTCTCGTCAATCTACATCCGACCCGAAAAGCAGGAGAATGCGGCGGTCTTGCCCGGAGCCCCGCGCGGGTAGGCAAGAGTGGCGGTGCGCCAATTTTGACCCGATAAGACCCGTATTGCGCAGGTGGAACCGACGGCGATCGCATTGCGGTTGAGCGGGTGCGTCATATCGGAGGCGCGCAAGAGGAAATGACCGCTTGCGCCCAGTTCAGGACACGCGCTCGGGCCAGTGACTTGCCTGTAAGCGGCCGTTCGTTCAGCTTGTCCGAGTAGATCGAAACCTCTCACCGTCGATGAACAGCGAGCCTTGGTCGGCCATTGTCGATCGGTATCGTCTTCGTCGCGGGGAGCGGGTCGCGTCGGACTGACAGCACCGTGGCAACCAGTCAACGCCGCGCGGGGTCGACCAACTGCACCAGCAACCGGTCGGGATGTTGGCGGTCGAGACCGACCGGCGCAGCGCGATCGGCGGGCGGAGCAAGCGTCCCGAACAGTCGATCCCATAGCGGCAGAAAATCCCCATAGTTACGATCGTGCGCCGTGCGGTCCGGCGCGTGGTGGGCGCGGTGGAACGCCGGGGTGACCACGACGGGATGCAAAAAGCGCTCGATCTGTGGCGGCAGCGCTATGTCGGCATGCTGCCACATGCCTAACGCAAATAGTATTGTATCGATTGCAAGGACGACGGTAACCGGCGGTCCGATCAGCAACGCCGTCGCGGCTGCGACCGGCACAGCGAGCAGGAGCTCAAGCGGATGGTTGCGCAAGGCGGTCGACACATCCACCGCAGCGTCGGCATGGTGGATACGGTGGACGCGCCAGATCCACGGGATCGCATGGCTTGAACGGTGCACCCAATAGGTCGTGAAACTGCGCACGGTAAGCATCAGAGCGAACGCCGCGATCCAGGGCAACGCAACCGATTGGCCAAGCCCGATCCGCATTTCCTGCGCGAACACCGCCGATGCAAGCGTCGAGACCGGTAAGACGCTCGCAAGGCCGATCGTGACGATGCCCAACGCGAAATTGGTGACGAGGCGCGCGTCGGACGCTGGGCCGAGAGCGCGCTCCACCTTCGGCGCCACCACCTCGCAAACAGCGAGCACGACAAAGCAGGCAATGAGTGCCGCCGCCCAGATCCAGCCAACGTGTCCCACCTGAAATTCCTCGCATCATATGCCTTGCGCGACGCCCCGGGCATGTTACGCTGTGAAGCTGATAACAACAGGGGATTTTTATGATATTCCGTACGCATGCGTTCACCGCTGCAGCTTTTGCCATCCTACTGACCGAAGCCGCCCCTGCTTTTGCGGGCATCACACCTACCCCTGCCCCGATCGCGGGAATCGGGCTTGGTGCAGTCGCCTTGATCGGCCTCGGCTATCGCGCGCTGAAGCGTCGGGCTGGCCGCTGAACGCCGCCAAATCCGGGCCGCTTAGTTTCCCGCTTAAAGACCTCGCAATCGATCGCGCCGCCGCCTTCGCGGGCGTCGGCGTTTTTTCTTCGGTGAATGCGCTTGCTGCAATGATCCTGGGGTCGTTGCATGAAACCGGCGTGATTGACACCGTGGTTTCGCTGGCCGGGGTCAGCGCGGTCCTGTGGTTCAGCCTGTTCGCGGCGCTGCGCATCGCGGTCGAACCGGGCGCATCGGCATGGCGGCGCAGCGACCGTTTCGTGCTCGGCATGATCGGCCTTTGCGCGCTGTTTTCTAGTACGGCGGCGGCGATCGGCGTGTTCGTGCTCGGCGCTTATCTCGCATTGACCGCGCAGGACGGACGCGCGCGTCGAATCGCACTCGTATTGCTTGCCCTCAGCGGCCCCCTGGTGTGGGGCAACATCTTGCTTCTCGCCTTCGCTCCGGTCGTGCTGGCGCTCGACGCGCAGCTCGTCGGATTGATCGTCGGGACGGGAGCGCAGGGCAATCTCGTTGGCTTCGTCGGCGGCGGGGAGTTCGTCGTCTATGGGGGATGTTCGTCGGTCCACAACGTGTCGCTCGCAGTGCTGTTATGGAGCTCCGTCGTCGCCTTGCTCGATCTGCAGATCAGCCGTCGGTTGCTGCTGGTCGGCGCGGCGGCAGTGCTTGCGATGTTCGCCCTTAATCTCGCGCGGCTGTCTGCGATCGCGATGTTCCCGGCGAATTACGAATGGCTGCATTCTGGCTCCGGTGCGACGTTGTTCGGCTGGGCCGGTTTGCTAGTTACCGGGCTGATCATCGGTGCTGGGGCTTATGACGCGCTCGCCCGTCGCGCTTAGCATTTGGATCGGGATATTGGTGCTGGCGACGAGTGGATCGCTCGCACTGAAGGTAGCGCTCGCCTCGGCGCCGCCAGTCGAAGTGTCGGGCAAAACTAACGCAGCGATCGTCGCCGCGTTGCGCATGCGCGGTTTTGCCGTGCGCGTCGAGCCGCACCGCTTCCAGACCTGGATCTTTCTCGGTACACGCGGCGCCTGCCGGATAGCCGCGCGCGACGCAGTCGACGGCGAAAATGCTTCCGAGGCCTTTCGCAAGCAAATGGAGGGAGTTGGGTCGGTCCGCTATCTCTATCGTGGCGATCGGTCGGTCGGCGCGCCCGCAATGGCGGCTTATGTCTTTCGGCTGATACATGACGGTCTCGCGCGGTTCGGCATTCATACCGCCCGCAGTGTGCCCGTCGCGGTGGCGACTAGCGCGGGCTGTCCGGACGGCAATTTCGGCCTCGATCGCATCACTGTCGCACCCTGACGCCTGCGCTCGTTTGCGCAGACGGCACTGTCGGACCAATCCGGCCGCTGACCGAGGGTTATGATATCGCGTGCGGATGGACCGCAAATCGGGAGGAGCGGCCATTCAGGCGTCGTTTGCGGAATGCTAGAGTTGGGCCGATATCAGTCTCGTTGCTGCCGGGCGACTATGTCGGCTTTGCTAAAGGGCCAGCCTGAAAGCAGACCGAGAACTAACCACCAAAAGCAGACATAACGTTCTCCGCGCTACAATTTCGGCACAATCTCCACCACATCCAGCAGCGATTCAAACCGCGGTCGCGGCAGCACCAGCCGCCAGCGCTGCGGCCCGATGCGTTCGACATACCCCGCCAGGTCGCGATTGGTATCCTGCCCATATTTGAGCGGTTTGGTCTCATCCCCCAGCACCATCGTGCCGAGAAACACCGCGCGCGCGTCTGAATCCGGGAAGACCAGCCCGACGGGCCGTTGCGCGCCAGAGACCTTGTAGAGGCTCGACACCGCGCCCTCGTTCGTCACCGTGCAATCCGCCGCAGGATAGGCCGTGAGATTGTGCATCGCGGTGCCGTTGGCGCCGAGTTTGAACACGCGGCAACGATAGCGGCCGGGTGGCAGACTGGCCCCCGGCAATACGCGGTCCGGGTCGAACAGCGCCTGGTCCGCCCGCAGTACCGCCAGTTCATCCGCGGCCGTGACCTTAGCCAGCGCATCGATCCAGGCCTTTCGCCAGCCGCGCAGGCGAATGCGGTCGTTCGGTGTGGCAATCTTCCGCCAGTCGGCTGCGGTTTCGGCCTCCGGCATAACCGCGCGCGCAGGCGCACTCCGCCCCGCGATCGTCTTGTGACCCTTGCCGCCGCACCCCATGAGCAGCATCGCTGAGAGCGCGCATAATGCCGATCCAAATATGCGGGAAGAGAGGTTCAAGGCGATGGTTCTTTCGTTGCGACGCACGTCCAACTAACCACGGCTCCAGAAGGTTGCCAAGCCGGTGTATCGCGTCAGGCGGCGGTCCAGCCACCATCGACCGACAGGTTCGCACCGGTGATCGATTTCGCCTCGTCGCGACACAGGAACAAGGCGAGTGCCGCGACCTGATCGACCGTGACGAATTCCTTGGTCGGCTGCGCCTGCAGCAACACATCGTTGATGACTTGCTCGCGCGTCAGGCCGCGTGCCTTCATCGTGTCGGGGATTTGCCCTTCCACCAGCGGCGTCCAGACATAGCCGGGCGAGATGCAATTGACCGTGATGCCGAACGTCGCCGTTTCCAGCGCGATCGTCTTGGTCAGCCCGGCGATCCCGTGCTTGGCCATGACGTAGGCCGATTTGTTGGGCGAGGCGACGAGCGAATGCGCCGACGCAGTCGAGATGATCCGGCCCCATTTCCTGGCCTTCATCAGCGGCACTGCAGCCTGCATCAGATACCAGGCCGAGGTGAGGTTGATCTTGATGATCGCCTCGAACTTGTCGGCGGGAAAATCCTCGATCGGCGCAACGTGCTGGATCCCGGCATTGTTGACAATGATGTCCGGCCCGCCAAGCTCGGCATGGCAACGCGCGACCATCGCGGCGATTTGATCGGGCTTGGTCATATCGGCGGAATCGTACAGCGCCTTGGCACCGCTCGCCGCTTCCAGCTTGACACGTTCGGCCTCGATTGCCGCTGGATCGCCAAAGCCGTTGATGACGACGTTCGCGCCTTCGGCGGCAAACACCTTGGCATATTCAAGCCCGATCCCTGAGGTCGAGCCGGTGATGATGGCGGTCTTGCCTGTTAGGAACATGGGGGTCTCCTTCTGCAAAATGATTCCTGCCGTTCGCCCTGAGTAGGGACTGAGCCTGTCGAAGGCCCGTATCGAAGGGCATTGGGTGGAAGTCCTTCGATACGCGTCTTCGACTTCGCTCAGCCGCTACTCAGGACGAACGGGGTTGGGAAAACTCTTGGTGGTCAGATCGAACGCCGCGCTGGTGCCGGTCTCGATATTGTGCGCCACCAATTGCGCGTTCGCCATCGTCTCGGCGACCGCTTGCTGCCCCGCTTCCCAATGTTCGCGCATGGTGCGTGCGGAGAATTCGAAGTCGCGGCTGCCGCCCTCCCACGCATTGGCGCGGTAGATCAAATGGACGAGGTTGACGGGATGCTCCTGCGAGCGTGCGCAGAGGGCGACGACATCGGGGTCGTCCCATAAGGCCTCGGGCATTTTCGCGATCACCTTGCGTGCTAGTTCGCGGTCCTTGCGGATGCGCATCACCTGATCGGACACTTGCCGCGTCCTGCTGGAAAAGCGGATTTCCTTTTCGCGTGCCATGACGTCCATGATCGTGCGCGGGCGCTCGGTCGCGGCCGAGAACAGGTCGATCTGGAACGCGAGCAATGCTTCGGTCTGATGATCGAGCACGTGCGTTAGCGGCGTGTTCGACACGAGCCCGCCGTCCCACCACAGTCGCCCGTCAATCTCGATCGGCGGTAGCCCCGGCGGCAACGCGCCCGATGCCATGATGTGGCGCGCATCGATCTTCGTGTCGGTCGTATCGAAATAATGGAAATTGCCGCTCTCGACATCGACCGCGCCGACCGACAGTCGCACCGGACCATGATTGAGCAAATCCCAGTCGATCAAAGCGTCGAGCGTCGCCTTAAGCGGGGCCGAATCATAGAAGCTCATCGCCTCGGGCGTGCCCGGCACCGCGAACATCGGCGACACGAGGCGTGGACTGAAGAACCCCGGCACGCCCGCCGCCAGCACGAACCCTGCCGACCATTCGTGCAGAAATTCGCGCATTTGATCGTTCATGAAGATCGGGAAGCTCGGCAGCGCTGACGTCATCTTGTCCCAGAACGCGCCCAATCGCTCGACTCGCCGCTCGGGCGGATTGCCTGCGACGATCGCGGCGTTGATCGCACCGATCGAAATCCCCGCGACCCAGTCGATCTCGATCCCGCTCGCCGCGAGGCCCTCGATCACCCCCGCCTGATACGACCCGAGCGCGCCTCCCCCCTGCAGCACCAAAGCGACGCAATCGGGCAAGGGCAGGGGGGCAGCCCGTCCCTTGGCTTGTCGTTTCCGTTTGGATGGGGGTGCATCGGCCATGTTTTCCCCATGCGCGTGTTGCAGTGCGGGATCAACGACCGTTTGGGGACAGGCGGTCGATGCCCGAAAAGGCAGTTGCAACTCCGCGCCACCCCAAGCATTCATGCCGCAGCGGTAATGACTCCGGGACACACGACCATGCGCCTCGACGATTTCGATCCCAACATCAATGTCGAGGACCAGCGCGGGCAAGGCGGCGGCAGCGGCTTTGGCGGCGGTGGCGGCGGATTGCTGTTCGGGCTGGTGCCTTTGGTGTTCAGCCGGTTCGGCTGCGGCGGAGTGGCGGTGTTGCTTGCGGTGGTATTTTTCTTCGGCGGCGGGCTGAACATGCTCGGCAGCGGCGGCGGGCAGCTGTCCGCGCCGACCGCGCAAGTAGGGCAGCAGCAGGGGGGCGGCGATACGAAGTCGAGCTGCACGCTCGACGCCGCGAGCAAAGTCGCGTGCAACGCGTTCAGCTCGGCCGACCGGGCGTGGTCGGCGTTACTCGGGTCGCGCTTTCAGGCGCCCAAGCTCGTTTTTTACGGCGGCGAAGGCCGTTCGGGCTGCGGCGCGGCACAAAGCGCGATGGGTCCCTTCTATTGCCCGCGCGACCAGGGCATTTATCTCGACACAAGCTTCTTCGACGAGCTGGCCAATCGTTTCGGCGCCAAGGGCGATTTCGCGCAGGATTATGTGATCGCGCACGAATTCGGCCATCATATCCAGAATTTGCTCGGCACGTCGGACCAGGTCGCGCAAGTCCAGCGTCGCGGCAGCGAGACCGAGGGCAATCAGGCGTCGGTGAAGCTCGAACTCCAGGCCGATTGTTTTGCCGGGGTGTGGGCGGCGCAGAATAAGGACCGGCTCGATCCGGGTGATCTGGAGGAAGGCATGGCCGCCGCGCACGCGATCGGCGACGATACGCTGCAAAAGGAATCACAAGGCCGCGTCGTGCCCGACAGCTTCACCCATGGCACCTCGGCGCAGCGCATGGCGTGGCTACGCAAGGGCATGGAAACCGGCGACCCGAACCAGTGCGACACGTTTTCGGGTGGGATTTGAGGGGGCGCCCCTTAAAACAATGTCATCCCCGCGAAAGCGGGGACCCATCACCGGACGCTGATTGATGAAGTTCTACCACGTCTACGTCCTCGCCAATCGCAAGAACGGTGCGCTGTACATCGGCGTGACCGGCCACCTCGTCCAGCGCATCTTCCAGCACCGCGAAGGCCTGATCGACGGGTTCACCAAGAAATATGACATCCATCGACTGGTCCACGCCGAAGCCTTTGAGGACGTCGGGCAAGCGATCGCGCGCGAGAAGGCGATGAAGAAATGGCGGCGCGCCTGGAAGATCGAGCTGATCGAGCGCGATAATCCCGATTGGGATGATCTCTATCTGAAGCTCAACCATTGACCGTTGGTGATGGGTCCCCGCTTTCGCGGGGATGACACGCTGGGGGTTTTAGACCTTGACCAGCATCTTGCCCGTATTCCCCCCGGTAAACAGTCCGAGGAAAGCGTCGGGCATTGCATCCAACCCGTCGAAAACGGTCTCCTCATTGCGCAATTTGCCCTCGGCCAGCCAGCCGCCCATCACGCGGTAGAATTCTGCCGCATGGCCCATATGATCGCTGACCAATAGCCCGGTCATGCGGATCCGCATCCCGATCAGCCGCGCGAGATAGCGCAGCTCCGTCGGCGCGCTCGAATTATAGATGTCGATCATCCCGCAAATCGCAAAGCGCGCGTGCAGATTGCCCGTCGCTAGAGCGGCATCGAGATGCTCACCGCCGACATTGTCGAAATAGACGTCGATCCCGCCCTTGCCGACCTCGCCGAGCGCCGCCATCAGCTTCTTCACCAGCGGGCCATCGCTTTTGTAATCGATCACGGCATCGGCGCCGAGCGACGTCACCAGCGCGCATTTGTCGGCGCCGCCCGCGCTGCCGATCACCGTCATCCCGCTCGCTTTGGCGACTTGCACCACGGTCGATCCGACCGCGCCTGCCGCCGCCGATACGAACACGACATCGCCGGGTTTTGCCTCGGCGACGCGCAGCAGACCGAAATACGCTGTCATGCCGGGCATGCCGAGCAGCCCCAGGAATTGCTGCGGCGGTACGCCCAGAGCGGGGAGTTTCTGCACCATCGCGCCGGGCAGCACCGCTTCGTCGCGCCAGCCGAGCATGTGCTGCACCATATCGCCGACCGCGATTCCATCGGCCTTGCTTTCGATCACTTCGCCGATCGCGCCGCCCTGCATCGGCTCGCCCAGCGCGAACGGCGGAACATAGGATTTCACGTCGTTCATCCGCCCGCGCATATAGGGATCGACCGAAAGCCAGCGGTTGGCGACCCGTATCTCTCCATCCTGCAAGGCGGTGGCGGGCACATCGATCATCGCAAAGTCGGTTGCAACGGGCATGCCGTTCGGGCGCGATTTCAGGGTCCAGGCACGGGTCATCGGAAGCATCCTCATTATGATTTTCGAAGGCGGGGTATGCCGATGTTGCTGCCTTGGCAATGCCGAATCGCGGGAGCTGACAGCGCGAAATCGCAGGTACCGGTCCGCCCCGGTTGCATCGCCAAAAAAGCCCCGCTAAATCGGCGGTCCGGCCTGCTACGGAGGCCTAAGCGTGGTGCGGGGCTGTAGCTCAGATGGGAGAGCGCTGCAATCGCACTGCAGAGGCCAGCGGTTCGATTCCGCTCAGCTCCACCACGCTACGATCCTGGAATTCGTTCGTGCGGTGTCATTAAAGCGGGTGGCATAGCGGCCCACCGTCGGTATGATGGCGCAGATGCACAGGACTCACCGCTGATATGGTTCCCGGAGCCGATCTCGTGACCGTCGATAACCGCCATATGCGCCTTGTCACCGATAGTCCGATCCCCTCGGTTATCAGCGATCCGCGGCTGCCCGACAATCCGATCGTTGCCTGCAACGCGCCGTTTTGCGAACTGACCGGCTATCCGCCCGAGGAAGTGATCGGGCGCAACTGCCGCTTCCTGTCAGGCCCGGCGACCGAGCCGTGGTTGACCGAGGAAATCCGCCGCGGCGTGCGCGAGCATCGCCCGGTGCTGGTCGAAATCCTGAACTATAAGCGGAGTGGCCAGCCGTTCCGCAACGCCGTCCTCGTCGCGCCGATTTATGATGAGCATGACGCGCTTTTATACTTCCTCGGGTCGCAGCTCGAAATCGACGCCGATGCCGCGTCGCCGTCGAGCATGCGGCGGATTCGTGCTGCGGAAATGGTCAAGGCGCTCTCACCGCGACAAGGGCAAGTGCTCCGGCTGGTGGCCAATGGGCTGCTCAACAAGCAGATTGCGGCGGAACTCGATCTCTCCGAGAAAACCGTCAAGATGCACCGCGCGATCCTGATGAATCGTTTGGGTCTGCACACCACTGCGGACCTTATCCGGCTTGCGGTCGAGGCGGGTTTCTAGGGTTTCTTTGAATAGCTTTCTTGTGCTCCTGCGAAGGCAGGAGCCCTGGGTCTCTACGGTGCCTTCCGTAACGCAGGGCTCCTGCCTGCGCAGGAGCACGAGTGCCTGTGCACGCGACCCCAGCACGGCGACATCCGCGATACGGCACAAGGTCTGTATCGCCGCATCCGCGATCGGGGCCTATTTCGCTATTGTCGTCACAGCGGCAGTGCCTCACGTCCCCGCCATTTGACGTGTCGTTCGGCCATCCCTTCCCGCCGTGCGTGCCGCTGTGACGACGCCGCTTGGGGGCCCAAAATCGTCTTGGGTTACGATTGATCGCGCTCCCCGCATCCTTCCCGCCCAGCGTTCGCGCTGGACATCACCGCGCCGGAGATTCCGATGGACATCGTTACACCGTTTCAATTTTCCCTGGTTTACAATGCTTTCTCCTTCACCTTCGCCACGATGGCGGCGGCGACCTTGTTCCTGTGGCTCAGCCGCTCGCAAGTTGCCTCGGCGTATCGCACGGCGCTGACGATTTCGGGGCTGGTGACGGCAATTGCCGCCTATCATTACTTCCGCATCTTCGAGAGCTGGAACGCGTCCTACACGTTCGAGAACGGCGTGGTTTCGGCCACCGGCTTCGCCTTCAACGATGCGTATCGTTACGTCGATTGGTTGCTGACGGTGCCGTTGCTGCTGATCGAGCTCGTTCTTGTCATGCGCCTGTCGCGCGAAGAGACGATGTCCAAGTCGCTTCGTCTTGGCTCGGCCGCCGCGTTGATGATCGTGCTCGGCTATCCCGGTGAAATCGCGACGGAGATTGCGACCCGCGCGCTGTGGGGCACGCTCTCGGCGATCCCGTTCGTCTATATCGTGTGGGAATTGTTCCGCGGTCTGGGCGCTTCGATCGCGCAGCAGCCCGCGAACGCGCAGAATCTGGTGCGCAAGGCGCGGCTGCTGACCTTCGCCTCATGGGGTTTCTACCCGATCGTCTATATGGCGCCTTATGCCGGGCTGACCGGTGGAACGGTCACCACGACAATCCAGATCGGCTATACGATCGCGGATATCCTCGCCAAGGCAGGGCTCGGCATCCTGATCTTCCTGATCGCGGTCCGGAAGTCCGAAGCCGAGGCCGAGAGCGGCCTCAAGGTCCACGCCGCCTGATCTGATGCAGGCAGTCGCGTCATCCTTGCCGGTACCGAATCGTCACGCTCCGGTCGAGCGTGGCGATTTGGTGCATGTGTCCTATTGGATGGCCGCGGTCGCGCTGTTGCTCGCGCTAGTGGTGGGGATGCCGCTGGGGCAACCGGCGGCGGTAGCTGCGGCTACGATCGTCTTTATCGGCGGGGGATTGCCGCATGGCGCCTATGACATCGCCTTGCTGCGCCGCGCGGTAGTGCTCGGTCGCGCTGGGATCGCGCTGGCGGTCGGTAGCTATCTGACGGTCGCGATTGCGATGGCGCTGTTGTGGATCGCGCTGCCACTCGCCGCGCTGATCCTGTTCCTCGCAGTGGCAGCCGTGCATTTCGGCGAGGATTGGACGATGCTCGACGAACCGTTGCTGCGCGTGGCAGCGGGTGCTGCGGTGATCGCCGCGCCGACGATCGGCCATCCAGCCGAGGTGACGCGCTTGTTCGTCGCGATGAGCGATGAGCGCGCGGCGCTGCTCGCGCAGTGTGTTACCGCCGCAGCGCCGGTTGCGCTGCTGGTGACGGCAGTCGGCATCGTGGTCGCGTGGCAGGAGGACAGTCGGCACTGGGCGGTGGCGATGGCGCTGTGCCTTGTGCTGCTGATCGTCGCGCCGCCGGTCGCGGGGTTCGCCTTGTTCTTCGTCTTCCTCCATTCGCCCCGGCATCTGACGCAAACGCGCGCAGCGCTGCACACCCTGACACCCGCCCGGTGGCTGGCGATCGGCGCGGGCGTCTCGGGAACGACGGTCCTCGGCTGGTGCGCGTTGCAGCGGCTGGCGACCACCACCATCGATCCGAATTTGACGGCTCAAGCGTTTCAGCTACTGGCAGCGGTTGCGGTCCCGCATTTGCTCTTCTCGCGCTGGGTGGAGCGGCGGTTGGCAACGAACGAACACCACCGGCGCAGTAGCGCCCTATCAGGAACAGGCTCGCTATGACTCGCCAGACTGCCATCGTGATCGGCTCCGGCATTGGCGGCATCGCCTGCGCGATCCGGCTTCAGAGCCTCGGTTTCGATACGCGCATCGTCGAACAGCTCGATGCGCCCGGCGGCCGCGCCTATGTCCGGCGCGCCGAGGGGTTTACGTTCGACATGGGGCCGACCGTGCTGACGGTACCGCATTTCATCGAGGAACTCTTCTCGCTCGAACGCGACACGGCGATGCTGGGCCTGCCCGATTTCCCGGCGGAAGTACTGGCCGAAGAGCGCATTCTGTCGGGGATCAGCGGCGGGCCGAACACCAGCCGCTATCTCGAGATCGTGCCGGTGCTGCCGTTCTACCGCATCTATTTCGATGACGGCACCTTCTTCGATTATGATGCCGATCCGGTGAATGTCCGCGCGCAAATCGCGCAGCTCGCGCCCGAGGATCTGGAGGGCTATGAACGCTTCCACGAGGCCGCGCGCGCGATCTTCCAGCGCGGCTTTCTCGAACTTGGCTATACCTATTTCGGCAGCTTGGGCTCGATGCTCGGCGTGGTGCCCGATTTGCTCAAACTCGGCGCGGTGCAGCCGTTGTTTTCGCTGATCAGCAAATATTTCAAGAGCGACAAGATGCGCCAGGTGTTCAGCTTCGAGCCGCTGCTGGTCGGCGGCAACCCGCTGAAAGTGCCCGCCATCTACGCGATGATCCATTTCGTCGAAAAGACCTGGGGCGTGCATTTCGCGATGGGCGGGACGGGCGCGCTGGTCAGCGCGATGGTCCGCAAGTTCGAGGAACTGGGTGGGACGATACAGCTGAGCGCCAAGGTCGACCGAATCGACGTCGAGAAACGCGGGCGCAAGCGTGTAGCGACTGGCGTGACGCTCGCCTCGGGCGAAACGCTGAAGGCCGATCTGGTTGTTTCGAACGGTGATTACGCGACGACCTATCTGAAGCTGATCGACAAGACGCACCGCATGATAAACCGCGATTCGGTGGTCAAATTCCGCAAGCAAAGCATGTCGCTGATGGTGATTTATTTCGGCTATCAAAAGCGCGACGGCGACCCCGATTTGCGCCACCACAACATCATCCTTGGGCCGCGCTATGAGGAATTGCTGACCGATATTTTCGAACGCAAGGTCCTTGCCGAGGATTTCTCGCAATATCTCCATATCCCGACGCTGACCGATCCGAGCCTCGCGCCGCCGGGGCATCACGCCGCTTACACGCTGATCCCGGTGCCCAACACGCTGGGCGATGTCGATTGGGACGCGGTTGGCGAGCCCTTCGCCGACACGGTGATGAAGTTCCTCGAAGAACGCGGCTACATCCCCGATCTTGCGGAGCGGCTGGTCTATCGCAGCTTCGTTACGCCGAAATATTTCGAGCAGGTGCTGGGTGCCTATGCCGGCAACGGCTTCGGCGTCGAACCGCGCCTGACGCAAACCGCCTTCTTCCGCCCGCATAATCGCAGCGAGGACATCGCCAATCTGTATCTGGTCGGGCAGGGGACGCAGCCTGGCGGCGGCACGCCCTCGGTGATGATGTCCGCCAAGATGACCGCGCGCGAGATTGCGAAGGATTTCGCGGTCGACCCGAAGGTCGTGAACGGCGTACCGGCATAAAAAAGGGGCCGGGGGCATCGCTGCCCCCGGCCCCCGTTTCGGCCTTTAGCCCTTGGGCAGCAGGACTGCGTCGATCACGTGGATGACGCCATTGGTGCAGGCGATATCGGCCGTCACCACCTTGGCGCCATCGACGGTCACGCCGTCGGTGCCATCGACATGAACCGTCGCACCACCGGCGGTGGCTGGGTCCATAACCTGACCGGTCACGTCTGCCGCCATCACCTTGCCGGGGAGGACGTGCAGCAGGAGGATCGCGGTGAGCTTCTCCTTATTCTCGGGCTTGACCAGATCTTCGACCGTGCCGGCCGGAAGCGCTGCAAATGCATCGTCCGACGGTGCGAAGACGGTGAACGGACCTTCGCCCTTCAGCGTGTCAACCAGGCCTGCTGCCGTAACGGCGGCGACCAGGGTAGTGAACGAGCCGGCGGCAACGGCCGTGTCGACAATGTCGTGTACGGTGTCGGTCATGGTGGTTCCTTGGATGACGCAGATCTCTGCAGCGGACGAATGCCGCGATACCGGCGACTTGGGGGGATAAGCGGGCGTCAGGCTCCCGCTCGGGGCGCGGTGCCACGCACGCGCGCTCCCCTCAATACGGCCTTTGGCCCCCCTTGCGCTGCGCGCGTGTTGAGCAAATGTCCGACGAAACGCTATCGCCGCCTCAAACCTTCAGGCACGGTGCCCGTAATGTCCACCGCCACGAATCTCGCCCGCCCGCTAAAGGGGCTTATCGTCGGGCAAGTCCGTGCGCTGTTCAACGACAAGGCGCGCGGGGAGACGCCGGTACAGCGCAGACCCGACGCATTGTTCCCACCGAATTCGGTCGCGTGGCGCGTGCATGGCGACGTGACGTCGATGCTGGTCGGCGGGATTGCTGCGTTGCTGCTGCAAATGCTCCACCCCAAGGTGCTGGCCGGGGTGTGGGATCATTCGGGGTTTCGCGACGATATGCAGGGCCGTTTGCGCCGGACCGCGCGCTTCATCGCGGTCACCACCTTCGGCGCGCCCGACGATGCCCGCGCGACCCTCGCCAAGGTGCGGCGGATCCACGATCATATCGGCGGGACCTTGCCCGATGGCTCGGAATACCGCGCGAGCGACCCGGCGTTGCTCGCCTGGGTGCATGTCTGCGAGGTGCTGAGCTTTCTTGGCGGCTGGATCCGCTATGGCGAGCCGAATATGTCGCGCGCCGATCAGGACCGCTATGTCGCCGAGATGGCGCGGATCGCCGAACCGCTTGGCGTCGATCCGATTCCGACGACGCGGGCGGAGGCCGAGGCGATCATGACGGCGATGCGGGGCGAATTGCTGGTCGATGCGCGCACGCGCGACGTGGCGCATGTGCTGATGAGCCAGCCCGCGCCCTCGCTGGCGGCCGGGCCGTTCCAGACGATCACCCTGCAAGCCGGGGTCGATCTGCTCCCAAACTGGGCGCGCGCGATGCATGGCCTGACGCAGCCGAGCCTCGGTTTGCCGTTGCTGCGCGCCGGAACCTATAGCGTGGCCAGCACCTTGCGCTGGGCGTTTCGAACGTGAGCGAAACCATCGCCGAGGCCATTCCCGCCGCCACGCTCGTGCTGTTCCGCGAACGCGGGTCCGTGCCCGAATTGCTCTTCGTCGAACGCTCCAAGGCGATGGTCTTTGCCGGTGGCGCTTTGGTCTTTCCCGGCGGGCGGATCGATCCCGGCGACCGCGCGCTGGCGCTGGAGCTGGGCGGGGAGGCGGACGATATGGCCGCGCGCATCGGCGCGATCCGCGAGACGATTGAGGAAGTTGGAGTTGGCGTAGGCCTGTCCGATCTGTCGCCCGAGACCTTGGCGAAGCTGCGCGCCGGACTTCACCGCGGCGAGGCGATCGGCGCGGTGCTACGTGATCTGGATTTGACGCTTGATCCGACCGCGCTCACGCCCTTCGCGCGCTGGCTCCCGGCACACGCCAATATGCGCATCTTCGACACGCGCTTTTATCTCGCGCAACTGCCCGCCGACGCGCCCGAGCCGGTGGTCGATGATACCGAAAACGTCCGGGTCTTCTGGGCGACCGCGCAAACAATACTTGATGACGCCGACGCCGGACGCGTGCGGATCATCTTCCCGACGCGCCGCAATCTCGAACGCCTCGCGCAATTCGATAGCTTTGCCGAAGCGGTCGCGGATGCCGCGTCCTATGAAATCCGTCCCGTAACGCCTTGGATCGAGACACGCGGCGGGGCCGAGTATCTCTGCATCCCGGACGATCTCGGCTATCCCGTGACGTCGGAGGCGATGAGCGCGGCGCAGCGCGGCTGATGCGCACGCTGCGGCAAGCGGTGGCGGCGATGCTGGTCGCGGCGGTCGTGCTGGTGGTGGTGCTGACCGCGATCGCCGGGTTGCGACAGCGTCCGCAGGATTTGCCGTGGACCAAGCTCGATCTCGCCGATCCGGTCGGCATCTTCACCGCGCGCAAGCTCGCGGCCCTGACCAACGATTTCCCGGGGTGCCGCGCGCTGCTGGATCGCGCCGGCGTGCGCTACGCTCCGCTTCCGTCCGTGCACGAAGGCCATTGCGGTTATGACGACGCCGTTGCCTTCCAACCAGGCGGTGCGCGCGACGCGTCGTATCGCCCCGCGCTTGGCAGTTCGTGCGCGGTCGCGGCCAGTCTGGCGCTATGGGAATGGCAATCGGTCCAGCCCGAAGCGCGCAATTTGCTCGGCAGCCCGGTCGTCGCGATCGATCAGCTCGGCAGCTATAATTGCCGCAGGATCGGCGGCGGGGAGGAGGGGAATTGGAGCGAGCATTCGACCGCCGACGCGGTCGATATTGCCGGGTTCGTGCTGGCCGACGGTCGCCGGATCAGCGTGCTGGAGGATTGGCGCGGCAATGGCCCCGAAGCGACTTTCCTGCACCGTGTCCGCAACGGCGGGTGTCGGCTGTTCGCGACGACGCTTTCGCCCGATTATAACCCGGCGCACGCCAATCATTTTCATCTCGATCAGGCGGCGCGCGGTCGGATGGGTTGGACGGTGTGTCGGTAAGCTTGTCACCGAATTTAGAAAAGTCCGTTCGTCCTGAGTAGCGATTGAGCGAAGTCGAAAGCGCGTATCGAAGGACAGTTTTTGTGGCGCATCCTTCGATACGCGACTTCGACAGGCTCAGCCGCTACTCAGGACGAACGAGCTATTGTGAGAGGAAACCCTGGGGTCACCGTGCCGTTCTAAACCTCAGTTCGGCAACGCCCCCGCGTCAACCTTTTCCACCCATTTCGGGAAGAAAGCCGGCTGGCGGTTCGACCAGCCCGACGCTGTCGCTGCCGCTTCGCTGATCGACTGGAGCAGCTTGCGCCGCAGATCGGGGTGCAAATGCGGCAGCGCCGCCGCCGAGCAGAACGCGGCGGGAAGCCACGGGCGAACTTCGGCGCCAACCAGCCGCTCATAGAGGAAGCGATAGGCCGAGAAGGTCGTCAGCCGCCCCTGGCCGAGATCGAACGCGGTGACGGTCGTCAAGGGGGCCAAGAACGGTTCGACCGCATCGAGTCCGCTGTCGTCGGGAATCGTCTCCCGAATAGCTGGAAGCTTTGAATAGAGCTTGGATTGGGCGCGGATGCTCGCCGCTTCGACGATGTCGCGCGACCAGCGCGCCATTGCGTCCTCCCGGTCGAGCCCGATGTCGAGCGAGCGTCGGACATAGCGTTGCGTGGCCGAGGGGAAGGTCGCGAACTCCTTCATTTCCGCCAAGGTCATTGCGCCATTGGCCGGTTTTTTCATCCGAGCAGCCATACATCACCCCGCGTCAAAATGCCGTCGGGAGATGATGCGCCTCCATGCGTTGCTGAATGGTTAACGCCGCGTCGCCCGATGTTAACCAAGCGACCATGAATCGTGGTGCGACGCAATATCCCGCGCGCCAAATTGGGGCATAGTTTGCAAAATTGCCGGAAAGTGCGGCGATTGCGCAACGTTTTCACGCTGCGCAATCGCCGGGGTCAGGGGTGACTATTTGCGATCGGCGAGGATCGCGGCTTCGGCGTCGGGGTCGAAGCCCGAGGATTTTGCCGGGGCGCCGCTGTCGCCCGGTTGGGTCGTCGATGCCGGATCGGACACATCCATCGATTCGTCGAGCGCGGTGTCGAGCGCGGCATCCGGGTTCCCCGGATCGCGTTCCAGCCGCTTGGCGATCGATTCATCCTGGCCTGCATTTTGGCGCGGATGATGGATTTGCGCATTCTCCTCCGGGCTGCCGGGCGCGACCGACAGGCTGTCGAGCGCCTTTTCGTCAACCAATTTAATATCTTCGGTCATGTTCGCTCTCCTGTCCGTGACGGGAATAGAACGAGCGAAGACGGAGGGGTGTTCCCTCAGAGTTGCTTGACCGACACCGTTTGCTGGTGGAGCGTCGCGCTGCCGAACACGGTCATGAAGGCGATATCGGTCGCATCGCGCCCGACCGCGACGCGCACGAGATTGCCGCACGATGCCATCCGCGTCGCATCGACCAAATGCCAACCCCCGCCGATCCACAATTCGGCGACCGCGTGGAAATCGGGCGGATCGACGCCCGGTGCATAAGCCGACACGCAGCGCGCCGGGATGCCGCCCGCGCGCGCCAGCGCCACGAGCAGATGCGCATAATCGCGACACACCCCGCGCCGTTCGGCAAAGGTCATAAGCGCCGTCGTGGTTCCGCTCGATGTACCCGAGGCATAGGTCAGATGCTCGGTCACCCAAGCGGTCAGCGCGCTCGCAAGCGGACCTGCTGCGAGGCCGCCAAACTCCTGCTCGACAAACCCTTCGAGCCGATCGGATTCGCAATAGCGGCTCGGCAAAAGATACGGGATCGTTTCGGGCGGCATCTGCCGGATTGGCGTGTCGCCGAGATCGGAAAAGTCGATGGGCGCGCGCAGGATTTCGACCACGGCTTTATAGTCGGCGCGGAACGCCCCTTTGCCGCGCGCCCAGCAGCGCTGCCCGATCCCATCCTCGCCCGGCACCGCGCGTAGCGGCTCAGGCGAGTAGACGCGCAAATCCTGCAGCTCGAGCCGCTGATCGGCGCCTTTTGCCGCCTCGATCAGCAACAGCACATCGGCTTCGCCATCGATCGTATAGTCGAGCATCACGTCGATCGAGAGGCGCATAAGGGTTCCGTGGGTGTTTGGGACGGGCAAAGAAAAAGGGCCCGACAGGTCTCCCCGTCGGGCCCCGAAACCGGAGCGATCCGGTCCCCAATTAGTTCCGGCTGCCGCCAAAGATGCGCAGGATGAACAGGAACATATTGATGAAGTCGAGATACAGCCTGAGTGCCGACATAATCGTCACGCGCCCTTCGTCTGCGGTCCCGGCGACATAGGCATACATGCTCTTCGTCTGCTGCGTGTGATAGGCGGTCAGCCCGGCGAAGATGAGGACGCCGAGGATGCTAACCACCAATCCCATCACCCCGGATTGGAACACCAGCGCGTTCAACAACGTCGCGACAATCAGACCGACCAGACCCATGATCAGGAAGGTACCGAAAGCCGTGAGGTCACGCTTCGTTGTATAACCGTAGAGGCTGAGGCCAGCAAAAGACGCCGCAGTCGCGAAGAATGCCTGCGCGATCGAAGTCTCGGTATAAGCGAGGAACAGGGTCGACAGCGACAGGCCGATCAGTGCGGCATAGCTCCAAAAGAGCAGCTGCAGCGTTGCGGTCGAAAACTGCCCTTGGCCAAAGCTCATCGCCAGCACGATCCCGATTGGCGACAACATCACCAGCCAGCCGAACATCGACAGCTGACCCGCCGCCGTGAAAAGCACGATGAAGGCGCCACTGTAGAAAAACGCCATCGCGACGATGCCGGTCAGCAACACCGCAGAGGCCATATAATTGTAAACCGACAGCATATAGCGCCGAAGTCCGGCGTCGAACGCGTCGGTACCGACTGTCCCGGTCGTCTGAAATACCGAGGCATTCGGACGTGGATCAGACCAGTTTGCCATTGCGAAAAACTCCTTAACACCGGCGCTGTGCCGGTCATTTTGCAATATCGGCGTTTCGGTGCGGCTTTTCAAGCGAATCCGGTCGCGGGGTCGGCGGGAAACGGGTTAACCTCGTGGCCATGCCCCGTCTGTTCGTCGCGTTGCGTCCACCGCCCGAGATCCGCGCGTCTGTGCGTGCGCTGATGACCGGGGTGCCCGGCGCGCGGTGGCAATCCGACGCGCAACTGCATGTGACCTTGCGCTACATCGGCGACGTCGATGCAGGCGTCACGCAGGACATCATCACCGCACTCGGCGCGGTTCGCCTACCGCCGATCGCGGCACAGCTCGCCGGGGTCGGGGCGTTCGACCGGCGCGACCGTGTGCATACTCTCTGGGTCGGCGTAACGCCGCACGATGAACTCTGCCGATTACAACGTGACGTCGATCGGGCGTTGGAAGGGCTGGGACTGGAGTTGGAGGTGCGCGCCTTCGTGCCGCATATTACGGTGGCGCGCCTTGCGCTTGGTGCAGATGCGGCCGCAGAAATCGCGCAATGGCAGCAGCGCCATGCCGCAATTGCGAGCGCCGCGTTCGGTTTTACGCATTTCACGCTTTACGATAGCCACTTGGTGGCAAGCGGCGCGGAATACCGCGAAATCGCGCGCTTGCAGTTGCACGATTAGCAACCAATTCTAACAGGAATTTCATTCGCCACGCCCGGCCAAATGCTGCATGGCAGCACGATATCGCGCGAATCAGAATCAAGGGTAGCGACCATGATGACTTTCGTGATTCTCCTCGCGGTACTGGCGATCGCTGCTGCCGCCATCGTGATTGCGCGGAACCGCCGCCAGCGCGCGCGGAGCCGCCATCGCTCGCGCTATTTCTCGATCGATCTGGCCAATCCCGATACGCCAAAGCGTCCGGACGACCGTCCGCACTGACGCGGCGCCCTCCCGCGGCAAATTCGCTTCCGTAATTCCGTTATGCTCTGCTACGCCTTTGCGCAGAATAGAAACTGCCCCAGGGGGAATGCGTGATGACGACCGAACCGGCAACTCCGCCGACGCGCGCGAGCGGCTATGCCTGGTACGTCCTCGGCGTCCTTTTCGTGGTGTATGTCCTCAATTTCGTCGATCGCCAGATCATCTCGATCCTCGCCGAAGACATCAAGCGCGACCTGCATCTGAAGGATGAGGATCTCGGTTTCCTCTACGGCACCGCGTTCGGCGTGTTCTATTCCTTGTTCGGGATTCCGCTGGGGCGGCTTGCCGACAATTGGAACCGCGTGCGGCTAATGACGCTCGGGCTGGTCCTTTGGTCGAGCATGACCGCGCTTTCGGGTTTTGCGCGGAGTGGCGGCATGCTGGTCGGCGCGCGGATCGGCGTCGGCATTGGCGAGGCGACCGCGAGTCCGTCGGCCTATTCACTGATCTCCGATTATTTCCCCAAGAAACTGCGCGCCACTGCGCTCGCGATCTATTCCTCAGGCCTTTATGTCGGCGGCGGCGTGTCGCTCAGCATCGCGGGGCTCGTCGTCCATCGCTGGAACCAGGCCTATCCGAATGGCGGCCCGCTCGGGCTGCATGGCTGGCAAGCGGCGTTCATCGCGGTCGGGCTGCCGGGTCTCGTGATCGCCTTGCTCGTTGCCACCTTGCGCGAACCAAAGCGCGGCGCGGTCGAGGGATTGCCCGAGCCAGAGCGCCACCCCGCACCCTTCCAGGCACTGCTTGCCGATCTCGTCACGATCGTGCCGCCGTTTACGCTGATCGGCGCGGCGCGGGGGGGGGCACGCGCGCTGGCGGTTAACCTACTTGCGCTGGGGATCGTATCGGGCGTGATCGCGATCCTGCGCTCCTACGGCGAACCGTGGCCGCAATGGACCGCGGTCGGGATGGGCGCCTATGCCGTCTTTTCTTGGGCCAGCGCGCTGAAGCGCCGCGATTTGCCAACCTATACGCTGGTGATCGCCAACCCGGCGTTTATCGCGGTCGTCATCGCTTACGGCCTCAACGCCTTCGTCGCCTACGGGGTCAGCCTGTGGTCCGCACCCTTTGCGATGCGCAACCTCGGCGTCACGATCCAGCAAGCTGGCGGTATGATTGGCGGGACGTTGGCGTTTGGCGGCTTTGTCGGCGTGATGGTCGGCGGTGTGATTGCGGATCGCATGCGGCGCTGGCACCCTTCGGGCCGGATCATGGTCGTGTTGTTCGGGGCGATCGTGCCGGTGCCCTTCATCATCCTCGCCTTCCGCAGCACCGATGTTGGCACCTTTGTGCCGTGCCTGCTGATCGCCGCCACCTGTGCCAGCACCGCGCTGGGTGCCGCCGGTGCCACCATGCAGGATCTGGTGCTGCCGCGGATGCGTGGCACCGCGACCGGCGCTTTCTTCATCGGCACCACCTTGCTTGGATTGGCGATGGGGCCGTACATTGCGGGCCGCGTCTCGACGCTGACCGGGAGCCTTTCGACCGGCGTGCTCTCGCTGTTGCTCACCGCGCCGATCACGATCGCCGCGGGGATCGCGGCCTATCGCCTCGTCCCAAAAGCCGAAGCCAATCGCGAAGCGCGCGCGCGCGCGGCGGGGGAACCGATCTGAGGCACGGCGTCCGCCAATTCCGTTCGTGCTGAGCCTGTCGAAGCACATCTCTCCGCAAGCGTAACCTGCTTATGTGCCACAGGCCCTTCGACAGGCTCAGGGCGAACGGGTCGGGTGCTAGTTCGCCCCGAACACTCCGCACGCAATCCGCGCGCCGCTATTGCCCGACGGGTCGGTCATCAGATCGTCGGCCTTGTCATGCACCACGATCGCCGAGCCATCGGCATCGAGCAGTCCGGACATCGTCGCAGCCGGAACGACGATCCCGATCGTGCCATGGCCATTCGATCCGATCACGAGATTGGGCAGATCGCCCTCATGCGGGCCTTGCGGATTCATCGACCCGTGCTTGGCGCCAAGCGGGTTCCAATGCCCGCCCGCCGTCTGGAAATCGGGCGCGTCGCAGTGCCCGACGGTATGGACATGGGCGCCGTGCGTGCCCGGTGTCAGGCCGTGAACATCGAGCGTGACGCGAAGACCGCCGGCCACTTCGGTCGCAACCGCGCGCCCGACATCCGCCCCATCGGGCGTCCGCAGCATCGCGACGGCTTGCGCGCCTTGCGCGATGGGTGCGCCGGTCGCCATCGACTCCTTGTCGCAGGCCGAAAGCATGAGGGCCGTCGTCAGAACGGTCGTTGCGAGCGCGAATCGACGCATGGGGAACTCCTGTGGTCGTGAACGGGTGCCGTGCTGGCGGTATCGGGTCGAACGCGCAACTGCCCTGAATTGCTCCGCACCAAAAAAACGGGCCGCGCGACAGAGTCGCACGGCCCAGATGTCCAAGGGGAGGGACGTAAAAGTTCAAGCGCTGTTGGCGCTCGTCCGGATATTTCCGTTGATGCCAGCTGGAAAGAAGCCGCCGCCGATCAGCGCCGATTTGGAGAGGTAGACGATGTTGAGCACTTGGCCCGTCGTCCGGCTATACGCGACAC
>JBBQLB010000007.1:0-112425 GCA_038327465.1 Sphingomonadales bacterium
GCCCATGTGAACGCAAGCTTCAACAACACCATGATCACGATCACCGATGCCCAGGGCAACGCGATTTCGTGGTCGTCGGCCGGCGCAATGGGCTTCAAGGGCTCGCGCAAGTCGACCCCGTACGCGGCGCAGGTTGCCGCCGAAGACGCCGGTAAGAAGGCCGCTGAACACGGCGTGCGTACGCTCGAAGTCGAAGTGAAGGGCCCTGGATCGGGCCGTGAATCGGCGCTGCGTGCATTGCAGGCGGTCGGTTTCCAGATCACCTCGATTCGCGACGTGACCTCGATCCCGCACAATGGCGTGCGTCCTTCGAAGCGTCGTCGCGTCTGATTTCGTCTCGGCCGTGCGCGGTTGATCGCGCTGCACGGATTTGAGTCCAAACATGGTCGGAATCCCCCCATTCCGGCCCAAAACCAAGGGATAGCCCATGTCCGTCAATGCAAAGAACTGGCAGGAACTGAAGAAGCCGAGCGGCCTCGAAAAGAAGGCTGGCGGAGACGGCAAGCGCAAGGCGACCTTCGTGGCCGAGCCGCTGGAGCGTGGTTTCGGCCTGACGCTCGGTAACGCACTGCGTCGCGTCTTGCTGTCGTCGCTGCAGGGTGCCGCTGTTACCTCGATCAAGATCGAGAACGTGCTGCATGAATTTTCGTCGCTTGCGGGTGTCCGCGAAGACGTCACCGACATCGTCCTCAACGTGAAGCAGATCGCTTTGCGCATGCAGGGCGAAGGGCCGAAGCGGCTCCAGCTTTCGGCGACTGGCCCCGGCCCGGTCAAGGCTGGCGACATTGCGGTTTCGGGCGACATCGAAGTGATGAACCCTGCGCTCATTCTGTGTCACCTCGATGAGGGCGCGACACTCAACATGGAACTGACCGCAGACGTCGGTAAGGGTTATGTCGCCGCGGTTGCCAACCGTCCGGCCGATGCGCCGATCGGCTTGATCCCTGTCGATGCGCTGTATTCGCCGGTCCGCCAAGTCAGCTACAAGGTCGAAAACACCCGCGTCGGGCAGGAGCTCGATTACGACAAGCTGACGCTGACGATCGAGACCGACGGCACGATCACGCCGGAAGATGCAGTGGGTTATGCAGGACGCATCCTGCAGGACCAGCTCGCTCTGTTCGTCGGCTTCGATGATTCGAGCGTGCCGCGTTCGGCACCGATCGGTCATGCGGCCCCCGCCTCGACCGGTGGCGAAGTGTCGGGCGACACCCAGCAGATCAACCGCTACCTGCTCAAGAAGGTCGACGAGCTCGAACTGTCGGTGCGCAGCGCCAATTGCCTCAAGAACGACAACATCATCTATATCGGCGATCTGGTCCAGAAGACCGAAGCCGAGATGTTGCGCACGCCAAACTTCGGCCGCAAGTCGCTGAACGAGATTAAGGAAGTGCTGTCGAGCATGGGTCTCCGGCTTGGGATGGAAATCCCGGGTTGGCCGCCTGAGAATATCGAAGAGATGGCCAAGAAATTGGAACAGGAAATCATGGGATAACGCCCTTCTGCAGTCTTCCCCGCGAACGCGGGGACCCCGCTTCTAGCGGGTGGCAGAAGGAGCGGGGTCCCCGCGTTCGCGGGGATGACGGAAACTGGGTGGGCCACCGTCCCCACCTGCTCTGGGGTACCTCACACGGCCCCATAACGAACGAAAAGGACTAACCAATGCGCCATCGTGTAGGCGGCCGTAAGCTTCAGCGGACCTCGGCCCACCGCATCGCCCTGTTCCGCAACATGTCGGCAGCGCTGATCAAGCATGAGCAGATCACCACCACCGTCGCCAAGGCGAAGGAACTGCGCCCTTACGTCGAAAAGCTGATCACGCTGGCGAAGAAGGGTGGCCTGTCCAACCGTCGTCTGGCGCACAGTCGGCTGCTCGACGATGCGCAGTTGGTGAAGTTGTTCGACGTGCTTGCCGCGCGTTATGCCGACCGCAACGGCGGTTACACCCGCGTCGTCAAGGCCGGTATCCGCATGTCGGACGCATCGCCGATGGCGATCATCGAATTCGTCGATCGTGACGTCAGCGCCAAGGGCCAGGATTCGGGCCCGGTGATGAACGACGGTGAGTTTGACGAGGCGGCGTGAGCGTAGCGTAGCTACGCGCCGCATACGCCTCGTCCGGACGGCGGTGCCACCAGCACCGTCCGACGGCGCGGCTTAGCCGCGACGCGATTGTGAGATTGAGAAAGGAGTCGCACCCGGCAAGGGTGCGGCTCCTTTTCCGTTTCAGGGTTGATCCTCGCGCCACACCAGCAAGCGCTGGCCGTCGTGCACCCCGGCGATCCGCAGGACCGTCCCGGCAGTGACATCGAGCGGCTCTGCGAACGGATAATATTGCGCCCCCCAATGCGATTTGGCGTCGGGGCCGGGGCGGTTTTCGTAAACACCCTCCGCATCTAGTTGCAGGCGAATCCACTGGATGACCCCGCCGATCGGTCCTCCGATAGTAGTCAGCGTGAGCGCGGCACGATGCGGCTCGCGCGGCGGCGGGGCGGTGAAATCGAACGATAACAGCGGCACAGCCTCGCTCTGCAAGGTCAGCGTCGCATCCGCGACCCCTACGGTGCGCGGGACCTGCGCCAGCGCGTTGAACCCGCTGAGATCGAACCCGTCGACCATGGCGACGTCGCGTTCTTCGATTGCGGTCCAATTGCAGAGCGCGACCATCACGTCGCCCCCGGCCGGAATCATCTGGCCGCTGGGCGCGAGCAGCCTCGTCGATGCATCGGCCAAGGTTTTCAGCACGCCCTCGGCCAGCAGATTGTTCGACACGATTTCGGAGACGATCACGTCGGCGCGACCTTCGAGATCGGCCTCCACGTCGAGGTCGGTCGAATTGCCCGTCACCACCCGAATGCGCTCGGCATAGCCATTGGCAGCGACGATGCGCGTCGCGACGTCGGCGATCGCCGGGTTTTCCTCGCACGCTACGACGCGTCCGGCCCCGGCCCGCGCCGCCATCAGCGACAGCAGCCCGCTGCCCGCGCCGATATCGAGCACATGCGTGCCAGGCGTCACCGCGCGCCGGATCGCGGCGTCGAACGCGGCGTTGCGCGGTTCGTCGCGCAGCATGTTGAAATGCCAGCGCGGTACGCTGTGGCCGATCAACTGCTGCGTGCGCGCGGCGACCTCGACATCGTCGGGCGCGAGCTCGCGCGCCTCGAGCGCCAGCGGATAGACCCGCGCGCGCAGGCCGATCTTCGAGGCCAGACCGGCGAGCGCGGCGAGCTTGCGCCCATCACGTCCCGCCGCCGCCACCATTGGCTCGAAGCCCGCGCGCGCGACTGCCTTCAGGTCGTTGCTGTCGTTCATTTTCGCCCCCAAAGCTCTTTCCTGCGCCCCCGCATCTGCTATCTGGCGCCATGACCCAACCGACAGACTCCATCCTCATCGTCGATTTCGGCAGCCAGGTAACGCAATTGATCGCACGACGCGTCCGTGAAAGCGGCGTGTATAGCGAGATTGCGCCCTTCACCACCGCCGATGCGGCGTTTGCGCGGATGGCCCCCAAAGGCGTGATTCTGTCGGGCAGTCCGGCCTCGGTGCTCGACGAGGGCAGCCCCCGCATTCCGCAGTCGATCCTCGATAGCGGCGTGCCGATCCTCGGCATTTGTTACGGCCAGCAAGTGTTGATGCACCAACTCGGAGGCAGCGTCACGCTCGGCGAAAGCGGCGAGTTCGGTCATGCCGTGATCGAAGTGACCGACGATTGCGTGTTGTTCGACGGCGTGTGGCAGACGGGCGAGAGCCATCAGGTGTGGATGAGCCATGGCGACAAAGTGACGGCGCTCGCGCCCGGTTTCCGCCCTGTAGCGATCAGCCCCGGATCGCCGATCGCGGTGGTCGCGGACGATTCACGTAAATATTATGCGACGCAATTTCATATGGAGGTCGCGCACACCCCCGACGGTGCTAAGCTGATCGCCAATTTCGCGCGGCATGTCTGTGGGTTGACCGGCGAGTGGACGATGGCCGAATTCCGCGCCGCCAAGATCGCCGAAATCCGCGCGCAAGTGGGACAGGGGCGGGTGATTTGCGGCCTGTCCGGCGGAGTCGATTCGGCTGTCGCGGCGGTCTTGATCCACGAGGCGATCGGCGCGCAGCTGACGTGCGTGTTCGTCGATCACGGCCTGATGCGGACTGCCGAAGCCGAGCAGGTCGTCACGCTGTTCCGCAACCATTACAACATCCCGCTGGTGCATGTGGATGCCGAGGCCACGTTCTTGGCTGGGCTCGCCGGGGTCACCGACCCGGAGGCGAAGCGGAAATTTATCGGCGGGGCGTTCATCGACATATTCGAGGCCGAGGCGAAGAAGGTCGGCGGCGCGGATTTCCTTGCGCAGGGCACACTCTACCCGGACGTGATCGAAAGCGTTAGCTTCACCGGCGGGCCTTCGGTGACGATCAAGAGCCACCACAATGTTGGCGGCCTGCCCGCGCGCATGAACATGCAATTGGTCGAGCCGCTCCGCGAACTGTTCAAGGATGAAGTCCGCGCGTTGGGCCGCGAACTCGGGCTGACCGAGGCGTTCGTCGGGCGGCATCCGTTTCCAGGCCCGGGCCTCGCCATCCGCATCCCGGGCGAGGTGACCAAGGAACGCTGCGACATATTGCGCAAGGCCGATGCGATCTATCTCGAAGAGATCCGCGCCGCAGGGTTGTATGATACGATCTGGCAGGCGTTCGCGGTCTTGCTGCCGGTGCGCAGCGTCGGCGTGATGGGCGACGGGCGGACCTATGACAATGTGCTGGCACTGCGTGCGGTGACGTCCACCGACGGGATGACGGCGCAAGCGTTCCAATTTCCCGGCGATTTCCTGCCGCGCGTTGCGACGCGGATCGTCAACGAGGTCAAGGGCATCAACCGCGTGACCTACGACTATACGTCGAAACCGCCTGGCACGATCGAGTGGGAGTGAGGTTTGTGTCCAATACGGTCGCATAACCTAGCTTGCCACGCTTACGTCGAGAGCGCATTCTCCTGCCGGGGTTTGGGGGGAGAGTGACATGGCTGGACGGCTGAAACCGCCCGTATGGTTCTGGGGCGTGGCGATCGTGATCATGTTGTGGGGCGCGATGGGTATTTTCGCTTTCTATGCCGATCGCACGATGGACGCCGCCGCCGTCGCGAAGATGAGCGCCTATGACCAGGCGTTTCGCGCCCACCAGCCGACCTGGGAAATTTGGGCGTACGGCATTGCGGTCTGGACCGGCTTCATCGGCGCGATCGCGTTGCTGGCGCGATCGCGGCATGCGCACCCGGTGTTCGTCGTTTCGCTGGTCGCGGTCGTGGCGCTGTTCGGCTGGATTTTCGTCGCGACGGACATGATCGCGGTCAAGGGACCGGTGACGGCGATGGGCTTCCCGATCTTCATCGCCGTGGCGGCAGTGGGCCAGATCTGGTTCGCCGACTATGCCCGAAAGCGCGAATGGATCGGGTGAAGGTTTAACCTTCCCATTGGAAGACGTCGTCGAGCGGTTTGCCGAAGACGTGTGCGATGCGGAATGCAGCCTCAAGCGTCGGGGAATATTTGCCCGCTTCGATCGCGGCGATCGTCTGGCGCGTGACGCCGATTCGCTCGCCGAGTTCGGCCTGCGTCATCTCGCCCGCCATGAAGCGCAATGTGCGGATTTGATTGCTTATCCGGAGCTCAGCCATGCCAGCCCCGGCGATACCCGACGATCTGCGCGCCGTAATGGACGATCTCGGCGAGGACGATCGCGCCCATGATTTCATACGCCATGTCGCGCGCGGTTGCGCCGAAATGCAAAGTCGCGGCGACGCACACGACGAGCGCGAGCAGCACGGGATAGGCGATCGCATAGGAACGGCGCGAGATGGTCCGGTCCCGCTCATCGCGGCTGGCACCCGCTTCCTTTGGCGATAGGACGGCGGTGACGATGGCGGCGGCCGTGACTAGGATCGTTTGGAGTATGATCGCGCCGACGAAGCCGACCATATAGATTGATCCATGATAGCGACCGCGCGTGAGCGCCATGAAGCCGAAGAACCCGCCCCAGATAACGATTGTGCTGACGACGGAAATCCACGCGATTTTTTCCCTGAACGGCATTGCTAACTCCATGTTCGATTCGATTGACGCAATGTATGTAAAACATAACATTGAGTCAATCATGCAGTACACGACACGCGTTCGCCGCTAGCGGCACGAGTCCGAACTCGCTATGCCGCGACCCATGTCCACGACCTTCACCATCGACACCGCCACCAGCCGCGCCAACCCGATGCCCGCACCGATGAAGCGGCTTACCGTGCCCGCGATTCGCAAGCAGAAGGGCGGCGAGCCGCTGGTGATGCTCACCGCCTACACGGTGCGGACCGCGCAGTTGCTCGATCCGCATTGCGACATGCTGCTGGTCGGGGACAGCCTTGGGCAAGTCGTTTACGGCTTGCCATCGACTGTGCCGGTCACGCTCGAAATGATGGCGGCGCACGGCGCGGCGGTGGTGCGCGGCAGCTACCATGCGGTCGTGGTGATCGACATGCCGTTCGGCAGTTACGAGGCCAGTCCCGAAAAGGCGTTCGACAGTGCCGCCTATTTGCTCAAACAGACCGGCGCGGCGGCGGTGAAGTTGGAAGGCGGCGTGGCGATGGCGCCGACCGTAAAATTCCTGACCGAACGCGGCATTCCGGTGATGGGCCATGTCGGGCTCACGCCGCAAGCGGTGAACACGCTCGGCGGTTATGGCGCGCGCGGGCGGACCCAGGCGGAGGCATCCAAGATCATCGACGACGGCCAGGCGGTGGCGGCGGCAGGCGCGTTCGCGATTGTGATCGAAGGCGTGGTGGAGCCGATTGCAATCGAACTGACGCGCAGCATCGATTGTCCGACGATCGGCATCGGCGCCTCCGCACAGTGTGACGGACAAGTGCTGGTGGCCGAGGATATGCTCGGCCTGTTCGAACGCACGCCCCGGTTCGTGAAAAAGTTCGATGACATGGCGGGCCGCATTTCCGCCGCGGTCGCATCCTATGCAGAAGAGGTGCGCGCACGCACTTTTCCCGGAGCCGAGCAGATTTACGCGCCAAAGGACTGAACCGACCGGCTTTTTTGAACGCTTTTGTTTGGCGCGGTGCGGCGCTAAGGTCCGCGCCTTCCACACCCTTTCCGCGATGGAGTTTCCCCCTTGGCCGTCCCGCCGAATACCGATGCTGCATTCCTGCGCGAAGTCGATGAGGAGCTGCGCCGCGATCAGCTTGCCAAGGCGTGGCGGAGCTACGGGATTGCTGCGATCGCTCTGGTCGTGCTGGCCGTGCTCGGCTTTGGCGGATGGCAGATCTGGCGCGCGCAGCAACTGACCGCGGCGGGCGAGCAAGGCGAGACGCTGTCCAAGGCGTATGAAGATATTGGTGGCGCACATCCCGAAGCCGCGCAAAGCAAGCTGACCACGCTCGCCGGATCGAGCGTCGAAGGGTATCGTGCGCTCGCCTTGATGAGCCAGGCCGATATTCTCCTGAAGAAGCAGGATCTGCGCGGTGCCGCGACCAAGTTTGCGCAGGTTGCGACCGATGCATCGGTCGGGCAGCCGTTCCGCGATCTTGCGCTGATCCGCCAGACCACCGCCGAATTCGATACGCTGAAACCCGAAGTGGTCGTCGGCCGCCTGCGCGGCATCGCGGTCAAGGGCCATCCGTGGTTTGGCAGCGCGGGTGAGCTCGTTGCGGTGTCGTATCTGCGAATGAACCGCCGTGACCTAGCGGGCACACTCTTTGGGCAAATCGCTCGCGACCCCGACATGTCGGAGACCATGCGGCAACGTGCGGTTCAGATGGCGGGCGTATTGGGCGTGGATGCCGTTACCGAGGCTAAGGACCAGAAACCGCGATGAAGATGACCAACCGTTTCGTGATCGTCGCCATGGCTGCGATCGCGCTAAGCAGCTGCGCGACGTTCAAGGGCAAGAAAAAGACCCCCGTGCTCGGCCAGCGGATTGCGATCCTGGCCGGGGAGAATAGCGTCCTTGCCGACAAGACGATTGCCGGGGTCGAAGTGCTGGTGCCGCCTGCGGTGCCCAATGATAGCTGGGCGCAACCCGGCGGCAATGCGGCCAAGTCGGTCGGCAATGTGGCGCTCGGTGCCAATTTGTCGCGCGCGTGGAGCGTGACGATCGACGGCGGTAGCAACCGCCAACGGCTTGGCGCGGCGCCGGTCGTCGCCGATGGTCGGCTCTATGTGATCGACGTCGATGCCACGGTCCATGCTTTCTCGGCGACCAATGGCGGATCTGTCTGGACCACCAATATCGCAACCGCCGACAGGAAATCGCGCAGCGCACGCTTCGGCGGCGGCGTGAGCTTCGAGGATGGCAAGGTCTTCGCGACCGACGGGCTTGGCGATGTCGTGGCGCTCGACGCGGCCACGGGCAAGGTGGCGTGGCGCGCCAAGCCGGGTGCGCCGCTGCGCGGTGCGCCGACGGTCGCGAATGGCGCAGTGTATATCCTCAGTCAGGACAATCAGCTTTACGCTTTGTCGCAGGCCGATGGCAGCGTGCAATGGACCCAGTCGGGGTCGATCGAAACACAAGGCGTGTTCGGTGTTGCCGCCCCCGCCGTCAGCCAGGGAACCGTGGTCGCGGGTTTCTCCTCGGGCGAGCTGAACGCCTATCGCTATGAAAATAGCCGGACCTTGTGGCAGGACGCCTTGTCGCGTTCGACGATTTCTACCTCGGTATCCTCGCTCGCTGACATCGACGCCGATCCGGTCATCGACCGTGGCATCGTGTTTGCGGTCGGGCAGGGCGGGCGCATGGTCGCGCTCGAAATCGTGTCGGGCCAGCGCTTGTGGGAACAGAATTTCGCTGGAATCTCGACCCCATGGGTCGCGGGCGAGTGGGTGTTCATCGTCACCGACGATGCGCGGCTCGTCTGCCTGGCGCGCGCGACCGGCAAGGTGCGGTGGATCAGCCAGCTTCGCCGCTACAAGAGCGAGAAGACTAAGAAGGACGGCACGATCAAGGATTCGAAGAAATCCAATCCGGTGACGTGGTACGGCCCGGTGCTTGCCGGAAACCGACTGATCCTGACCAACTCGCAAGGGCAGATCGCATCCGCCTCGGTCGACACCGGCAAGATCATTAACGTGATCAACGCGAAGACGGCATTCACTTTGCCCCCGATCGTGGCAAACTCGACGCTATACGTGCTCGACCAAAAGGGCCGCGTGACCGCGTATAAGTGACCCGGCCTAAGGCGGGGTGACGAAAGCGTGCGTTTCCCTTAAGGGGGCGCATGTCCAGTCTCCCCGTGGTCGCAATTATCGGCCGGCCGAACGTCGGCAAATCGACCCTTTTCAACCGCCTCGTCGGCAAGAAACTCGCGCTTGTCGATGATCGCCCCGGCGTGACTCGCGATCGGCGCGAGGGCGCGGCAACGCTCGTCGGTCTCGATTTCCGCGTGATCGACACCGCGGGCTATGAGGATCAGGACGCGGCGTCGCTGCCCGGGCGGATGCGCCAGCAGACTGAGGCGGCGGTTGCGCAAGCCGATGTCGCGCTCTTCATGATCGATTCGCGGGTTGGTTTGGTGCCGCTCGACGAGGAGATTGCGCGCTGGCTGCGGGGCTCGACCACGCCGGTCATCCTCGTCGCCAACAAGGCCGAAGGGAAAGCCGGGGCCGACGGTATTCTCGAATCGCTGTCGCTCGGGTTTGGCGATCCGGTCGAACTCTCCGCCGAACATGGCGAGGGTCTGGTCGAATTGTTCGACGCATTGCTGCCCTATATTGAGCCCGAAAAGGATGCGGCTGGCGAGGATATTCCGAATGCCGATGTGGACGAGGAATATAGCCCCGACGCGCCGCTGAAGCTTGCGATCATCGGACGGCCGAATGCGGGAAAATCGACGCTGATCAACCGCATCCTCGGCGAAGAACGGCTGATCACCGGCCCCGAGGCAGGCATCACGCGCGATTCGATCGCAGTCGATTGGATCTGGCACGACCCCGAGCGCGAACCGGGCGAGGACGCGCGCAAGGTGCGCTTGATCGATACCGCCGGGATGCGCAAGCGCGCCAATGTGCAGGACAAGCTCGAAAAGCTGTCGGTCGCCGATGCGCTCCACGCGATCGACTTTGCCGAGGTCGTCGTATTGTTGCTCGATGCAACGCGCGGGCTGGAATCGCAGGATTTGCGGATTGCCGACGCCGCGCTGCAGGAAGGCCGCGCGCTGATTGTCGCGATTAACAAATGGGACGTGGCGGAGAACGGGTCGAGCCTGTTCAACGGGATCAAAGCCGCACTCGAAGAGGGGCTTAGCCAAATCAAGGGCATGCCCGTGCTGACCGTGTCGGGCGCGACCGGCAAGGGCATCGATACGTTGCTGAAGGTCGCGTTCGAGACGCGTGACGCCTGGTCGCGCCGCGTCGGCACCGGCGAGCTCAACCGTTGGTTTGAAAAGGCGGTCGAGGCCAACCCGCCGCCAGCGCCCGGCGGCAAGCGCATCAAGTTGCGCTATCTGACGCAGGCGAAGACCCGGCCACCCGGCTTCGTCTTGTTCGGGACGCGGGTCGATCAATTGCCGACGAGCTATCAGCGGTACCTTATCAACGGCATCCGCCGCGACCTTGGATTCGGGGCGGTTCCGGTGCGGCTGACGCTGCGCGCGCCTAAAAACCCCTTTGATCGGTAAATTTTCGACCGTTCTGATTGTACCTAGCGCCGCTTTACAAGCACCTAACGGCTTAGCCGGGGTGACTTTTATCGCGCGCGTCAACCGGTCGTTTACTTGCGCGCGGTACACCCACCATACTTTCGGGCGATGGCGCTCGAAGCGGGAGATGTCGGTGTCGCTCCACGATAGAGAATTGATCGACTGGATCGTGTTTACGCGTGCGCGCGCCGAACTCGGTGCCGGCTTCGTGCGCATTCTCGGCTATTTTCGGGAGGATGGCGTAAAGTCGGTCGCGGCGATCGAGGCGGCGATGCGGGCGCAAAATGCGGCAGGCATGGTCATACCGGCGCACACGTTGAAAGGCGAAGCGCGCCAGTTCGGTGCCGAGCCGCTGGGGGCGATGGCCGAGCGAATTGAGATGATCGCGCGCGATTGTGTCGAGAATCGCGATACCCCTGACGCGGCATTGGCCGACATCGTCGCGCTGCGGGCGCTGTTCGATACAACGCTGTCAATGCTGGAGCGCGAATCGAACCCGCTGGTCGAACGTCGTCCGGCGTTCGGGCGACGCGTGGGCTAGAGCCCTCAGGCGCGCAGCCGTTCGATCGCCTGCGCCAAAGCGACGTATAATTTGCCCATGTCCGACGACAGGATCGTCACGCCGAGCGGCGATCCGTCGCGTTGCGACAGGATCTGGCGTAGCATCGCTTCGAAATCGTGGATGTAGCGGTTGACCTGATCGCGGAAGGCGGGGTCCTCTTCGTGAAGGCGTGCGATTTCGCGTGCGTCGCTCGCATCGAGCAAGCGCACCGCGCGACGGGTGAAGACGCCGCGGTCCCCTTTTAGATAGGCCGACCAGGCGCTGTCCGACACGTCGCTGGAGAAGGCCTTGGCAATGTCGATCGACGCCGAGTTGAGCGACTCGATCAGCAACGATACGCGGCGCGCGAGTGTATCCTGATCGGCATTTTCGCGCTCGACCCGCGCCTCCTCCAGTCGCGATTCGACGATCGCCGTCGAGTCGGCAATCGCGAGCATCTGACGCGTCAGCCGTTCGGAGGCCCCGGCTGCTGCATCGGCGGCGGCTTCGGCGGCCGCGCCGATGCTGGCGATTTCACGCCGCACCCCGGTCCCGATCGCGCGTTCCATCGCCGCTGCGCTTTGCTGTTCGAGCGCGGCAGCTGCCTCGGGAATGACCGTCGCCAGCGTTTCGCGGGCGCGTTCGGCCGCGGCGCTGGCAGTGTCGCGGACGCGGAGGAGGGCTTCGACCAGGCGCGGGGCGGCTTCCTCGGCAAAACGGTGCGTACGGCCGATCGTCTGCTCGACCATTTCGTCCAAGGCCGCAGTCTTCGCCTTGCCGTCACTCAGCGTGTCGAGCAGCGTTCCCGCAAGCTTGCCGACCGTGTCGCGCTGGTTGACGATGACCTGGGCAATCGCCTCGATCGCGTCGTGCGTACTTTCCGCCGCCGTGACGAGCGCGAGAAGTTCGGGCTTGGCCGCGCCGACGATCTTGCGGCTGGAGGCAATGCGGGTGTCGAGGCGGGTGAGCGCCTCTGGCAAGGTTTCGTCGATCTCGCGCGCGGCAGAATCGAGCGCGAGCAACAACCGCTCGGTCGTGCCGATCGCGGTGATCGCCATCGCATCGCCGGTTTTGAGCGCCTCGGTCATCGCATCGGCGGACCCGCACAGCGCGCTGATCGACGCGGCAAGCGCTTGCGCACGCTCTACCCCGCGCGTGCGGAACGTATCGAAGGTGCCGCTGACGCGGGTGATGCCCGAGTCGATCTCATTGACGATGGTTTCGCTGGCATCGCGCTGTTCCGCCAGGCGTGCGGCGACGCGGTCGATCAGCGTCTCAATCTCACCGATTCGCGCGGCGAGGTTCTCAGCACTGTCGCGCGCGGCGCGGTCGAGCGCGGCCTGGTTGGCGCCGAGCATCGCCAGCATTGCATCGCCTTGCGCCGCGATCCCCTTGCGCGCTTCATCGACCGCGTCGGCGGTGCGGCCGAGCAGGCCATCGACCGCGTTCGACATATCCCCGGTGACCTGTTCGAGCCGCGCGCCAGCCGTCTCGCTGGTCGCTTCCATCCGGGTAATGTGCGCCGCCAGTTTCTGTGCGGCACCGTTCGCGACCGCATCAGCCTCGCGCCCACGCTCGGACAAGGCGGTAAGTTGCGCGTCGAGCGCGGCGGCGTGCTCGCTTGCGATAACGCCGGTGGACTCCAGCAGTTGCGCGAGCGATTCGGTCTCCCCGTGCGCGCGTGGTAATAGGGCCAGCAACACTTGCAGGCGGGTGTGTGCCGCGTCAGCCGCAGCCGCCAAGGCGGTGGCATGCGAGTCAGCGCTGGCAACATGTTCGGCCAAGCCCGATCCGACCGTTGCGAGCCGCAGGACTGCGCCATCGCCCATCGCCATCAGCGCGGTGGTTTGCTCCGCCAGATTAGCGCGATTGGTTTCGATCCTGTTGGACAGGCCAGCGACCGTGCGCTCCAGGCTTGCAGCTTCCGCGCGCATTGCCCGGGCGGTGCGACCGAAGCGCTTGGCTTCAGCGCGGCTGGTGCGCAGGCCAAGCAGCAGCATCACCCCGATCAGCGCAGGCGGTACGCACAAGGAGGCAACGAAGCTGGCAAGCGCAGGGGGTGCGAGCGTGGCGAGGCTGTCGCGGCACAGCCACAGCATGCCGCCGACCCAGCCAAGCGACAGCAGCCCGCCCAGCACCGCCAGCCACGGTCCGCTGCCGCGCGCGACCGCGATGTCCTCCGCGAGTTCGGTCAGCTCGATCGGATCCTCAGGCAGGGCTTCGGATAACGGCGCTGCATTGACCTCCGGAAGAGCCACGCTCGCACGCGGCTCGTTGGCTGGCGCGGCACCGTGCGGCCGCAAGTCTATGATACGCGAACCCCCGTTCATTTCCGGTGTTTACCACGAATAGCGCGCACGCAAAGCGAATTGCGAAACCATACTTTAAGGCCTTGGCTCTTATGCATGCGACATGGCGTATGATCCCGGTGCAATCGATGCAACTCTGGCGGCGGCGGTGGGCGATGAACCCGCGCTGATCGCGGAGCTGCGTGAGGCGTTTCTCGAAAGCGTTAAACGGGGTTTGATGGTGCTTGAATGCGCCGAAGGGGATGAAGCGTGGCGCGCGGCCGCGTTCCGTCTGCGTGGTCTTGCCGCGAGTTTCGGTGCGGTTCGGCTAATGGCGATCGCTACCGAAGCCGCCGAGAGCGATGCGCATGATGCAGGGCTGATGCGGCGGCTGCGTCGCGCGGTGGACCGTCTGTAACGTCCGAACGGGCTTTGCCTTAGCTGCGCATACATCCTAACAGCCCAGCGATGTTGGCTGGACTTATTTTTGCAACCGAAGATGCCGATGATCGCGCGGGTGTGCTGGCCGCGACGCTGCCGTTCGGCGGGCTTACGCTGATCGAATTTCAGGCGCGCTTGCTCGCTTCGGCTGGTGCGACCCAAATCATACTCGTTGTGGCGCGGATGACGCCCGAATTGCTCGGCGCGATCAGCCGGATCGGGCGACGCGGCGTCTCGGTCGATGCCGTGCGATCTGCCACCGAGGCGGTCGAGAAACTGCATCCGCTGGCGCGCGTGCTCGTGGTCGCGGACGGTGTGGTGACGACCGGCGATGTCGTCCACTCGCTGGCCGCCGCAGGGCAGGACACGCTGTTGGTGACCGATCAGGACGATTCGCACTATGAACGCGTCGGCGCGAACGCGGCGTGGGCGGGGCTTGCGCTGCTTGACGGCAAGCGCATCGCCGAGGTTGCCGCAATGCCGCGCGATTATGATTTTCAGTCGACGCTGTTGCGCACCGCAGCGCAAGCGGGCGCCGATCAGGTTCGGCTCGACGCGCACATGGCCCCCGGGCACGGCATCGAACGGAGCGCGCAGGCGCTCGCGCACCGCGGCAACGGGACGGTCGCGGCGCTCGTCGCGCGGCCACTGCGCTGGGCGGATCGGTTCCTTTTTGCGCCGCTGGTGCGTCTCGCGCTGCCGCATTTGATGGAGCGCGCTCTACCGACGATTGCCGCGTTGGCGTTTGCGGTCGTTCTGACGGTATCGGCGATGGCGACGATCGCGTTCGGGCATCCGGCGATCGGGATGGCGGTCGCGTGCCTTGCCCTGCTGGTTGCGAACATCGCCGCGTCGCTCGCCTGGGTGCGGGATGAGGGGGTGCTGGTGCGCTTCACCGATTATGCCGCGCCCGGCATTGCCGCGCTGGCCGCGCTGTCGGTCGGATATGGCGCCGATCGGCCTGCGGGCCTGATCCTTGCCACCGCACTCCTGATTGCCGCCGCCTTGCTGGAACGGGCCGCACCCGCCGCGCACCAGCGCAGGCTATGGGCCAGTCCGCTCGCCTATCCCGTCGTGATGCTGCCGCTGTTGATCGCAGGCGAGCCGCTGGTCGCGCTGGCGGGGGCCGGACTCTATGCCGCGGCGACGTTGGCAGCGGCGATTGAGGCGTTTCGCGAAAAGCCTTAGTCTCGCCTTAACGACAACCCCCTAGAACCGAGAACATGTCGATTGAACGTCGCGACATGGATGATGGGACCCGTCGGGGTGCCACGGCGCTGCTCGCGCGTGCAGCGGCGGCGGACGTGCGCGCCGACGAACGGCTGCGCGTGGCGATCGACGATTTCTTTCTCGCCGAGGACGCACGGCTCGACGATCGCACGCGCGTGGCGACGGCGACCGTGCTCGGCGACCTTGCGCTCGGGATCGAGGCGGCGCTGCGGCGCTATGCCGCACGCTTGCTTGCCGCGCGCGAGGCCGCCACGCTCGCCGAGACGCTCAATGCTGAGGCACCTTCGATCCTCGAACGCCTAGTCAGCGCAGGTCTGCTGCGCGATCCCGACCTGATGCGCGAACTGTTGGGGCGCGTGCGGCAGGATCTGCTCGCCGATGCATTGCCGAACGATGCGCCCGAAGATCCCGACCGTGCGAGCTTGCTCCCGCGGCTTGCGCAGCATGGCGACAGCGTCGTCGCAGCGAGCGCGATCGCCTTGCTGTCGGCCGAAAGCCGCCGTCGCGTGCCGCCTGCGCCGGGTCAGCCGAACCCGAGCGACTTGCCCGCTGACCTTCATCACCGGATCGTCTGGTGGGTTGCGGCGGCCTTGCGCGAGCGCTTTGCCGATGCGGCGGGTGAGTCGCTGCCCGAGCTCGACCGGGCGCTGGCCGAGGCGGCGCTGCGCAGCATCGCCGCGCATGACGAGGGCGACCGGCTGGAGGCGACCGCCTTGCGCCTTGCCGCGGCACTTGATCCACAAGCAAACGAATTGCCGGCCTTGCTGGTCGAGTCGCTGGCCGACCGCCGCCTGTCGCTGTTCGTCGCCTTGCTCGCGCACGCGCTCGGCCTCGATTATGGCGATGCACGCGAGATCGTGCTCGATCCGGGTGGGGAGCGGCTGTGGCTGCTGTTGCGCGCGCTCGAACTTGATCGCGAATCGATCGCGCGGATCGGGCTGGCGCTGAGCGATGCCGACCCGCGCCGCGATATCGATCGTTTCGCCGAGGCGCTCGATGCGATCGTCGCGGTCGAGCCGACCGTTGCACGCCATGCGCTTGCGCCATTGCTGCTGCACCGCGATTATCGCGCTGCGCTGGTTGCGCTAGGACGGGCTCGATGAACGTCAATGAACCAATGCTGCCGCCGGTGCGCGGGCTGATCGACCGGGATGGTCGGCTGGTCGAGGCTGACCAGCGGCTGCACGATCTCAACGCGCGCGCGGGCGGCGCTATCGGCCAGCCGCTGGCGGTGCCGCAGATCGCGACGCTGGCGCGGCTCGCGCAGCGGCTCGGGATTCTCGTCTCGCGCGGGGTTGTGGCGGGTGACGGCGATGGCGATCTCGAACTGTGGGTCCGCGCCGAACCCGAACCGCGCGGCGTGCGGCTCGCCATTACCGGCTGGCGGAACCGCGCGCCGTGGCATCCCGGCGGGATCGCCGATCAGCGCGCGTCCGATTTCCTGCGCAGCGAGGCGGATTGGGTGTGGGAAACCGACTCTGCGCTGCGGCTGACCTTCCTGTCGATCTCGGCCGGGGCGCGCTATGGCTTCGATGCGGCTGCGATGCTCGGTCAGCCGCTGACTCGGCTGTTCGTGCTCGGCGAAAGTGATGGCGGGGCGTTTCCGATCCTCGGCGGCCTCGCGATGCAGCAACGCTTCGACAATCAGCCAGCGACGATCCGCGATACCGGACGCGGCGTGCGGCTTGCGGCCAATCCCCGCACCGATGCGAGCGGCGCGTTTGCGGGCTTTGTCGGCGCGGCGCATATGCTCGACGATGCGACCATTCCCGCGGTGGCGGCGTCGCCCGCGCCCGTGCCCGATGTGACGACCTCGGCCTTTGCCGCGCGGCTTGACCAGGCGCTGCGCTCTCCGCTCGACCGGATTATCGCCAATGCCGACAGCATTCATGCGCAGTCCGAAGGGCCGCTGCGCCAGGATTATGCCGATTACGCCGCCGATATCGCGAGTGCCGGGCGGCATTTGATGGGGCTGGTCGACGATCTGGTCGATTTGCAAGCGATCGAGCGGCCCGATTTCGTCGTCGCGCGCGAAGCGGTCGATTTGGCCGATGTGGCGCGCCGTGCCGCAGGCTTGCTCCAGGTGCGGGCGGGTGAAGCGAAGGTGCGGATCGATCGCCCGTCGCTTGGCGAGACCTTGCCCGCGACCGGCGAATTCCGCCGCGCATTGCAAGTGCTGGTCAATCTGATCGGCAATGCGGTGCGCTATTCGCCCGCCGACGGCATGGTGTGGGTCCGCGCCGAGCGCGAGGGCGATGTAGCCGCGATCATCGTCGCCGATCAGGGCCGGGGCATCGCGCTGGAGGATCAGGCGCGCATCTTCGAGAAATTCGAACGCGTCGACCCGCGCGAGGCGGGGGGATCGGGACTGGGGCTGTACATCGCGCGGCGGCTGGCGCGGGCGATGGGCGGCGATGTGACGGTGGATTCCGCGCCGGGGCAGGGCGCGCGGTTCGTGTTTACCTTGCCGATTCGGGCGGGGTGAGGGTACGGAAGGTTAGGCTAAAGTTAGGGATAAACGTGTTGTTCAACGAACGGTGTCTGGAGCGAACGCTTTCGCCCATTTGCCGTCGTGCAGCGCGATGTGCGAGCGTCAACTTATGGCTATTGATCAACCTGAAACTATCGACGCTGCTGGGATAGATCGTGAGACTGGCGAGGTTGTTCTAACTATCGTTGATGCTTGGGATTGGAGGGACGAGCCGTCCCACTTGTCCGCCCTACAAACGAAGTTAAACGCCTACGTCGGGTTCGTAGAAAGTGGGCAAATCTCGGAACTTGAGCCAGCATGGCGGCAGGTCGGAACCAAAATCGAGGTGGTATTTCGTGTAAGCCCACCAGACCGCGCTTTGGCGTTGCTCCAAACCGCCGAGTTTGTGGCAAGACCGCTCGGGTTGAAGATTGGCTATCGCGTTCGAGCTTGATAAGCAGACAGACGGGAATCCGCGACTTCCAGACATTCGCTAGTCTCTTATCGTCACCCCGGCCTTGTGCCGGGGTCCACTGCGCGGCGAGGGAAGTCTGTGGAGATTCGAGGCCAACGCAAACGGCTGGGTGGACCCCGGCACGAGGCCGGGGTGACGGATATGTGTTTGCCGCGCTTGGTAATGCGAGGGACGTTCAAGCCAGAGCTGTCAAAGAACCGCAGGCTATGCCCGATCGCCCGCCTGTAGGACACCCGCGCCTACGTCAGGCGCGGCGCGACCACCAGAGCAGCGCCGCCCCGACCGCCGCGATGCCGAGGCCGTAAACGATCCAAATCCGCGCCGCGAGCATGAAGCTTGAGGCGGGCCACATGATGATCCCGGAGCCCTGGCCCGCGAACAGCAGGCCGAAGGCGAGCAGGACGACGCCTGCGATCAGCGCGACGGCCTTCACGACCGTGCATCCAGCGACACATAATCGCGCTGCGTCGGGCCGGTGTAGAGCTGGCGCGGGCGGCCGATCTTCTGGTCGGGATCGGTGATCATCTCATTCCACTGCGCGACCCAGCCGACGGTGCGCGCGAGAGCGAAGAGCGCGGTGAACATGCTCGTCGGGAAGCCGATCGCCGACAGGATCACGCCCGAATAGAAATCGACGTTGGGGAACAGCTTCTTCTCGATGAAATAGGGGTCGCTCAGCGCCATTTCCTCGAGCTGGATCGCAACATCGAACACCGGATCGGTAACGCCAAGCTCGCCGAGTACTTCGCGCACGGTCTGCTGCATCACGGTCGCGCGCGGATCGTAATTTTTGTACACGCGGTGGCCGAAGCCCATCAGGCGGAACGGGTCGTTCTTGTCCTTCGCCCGCGCAATATATTCGGGAATGCGATCGGGCGTGCGGATTTCGCGCAGCATGTTGAGCGCGGCTTCGTTCGCGCCGCCATGCGCTGGACCCCACAGGCACGCGATGCCGGCCGCGATGCACGCGAAGGGGTTTGCGCCCGAGGACCCTGCCAGTCGCACGGTCGAGGTCGAGGCATTTTGTTCGTGATCAGCGTGCAGGATGAAGATGCGGTCCATCGCCTTTTCGACGATCGGGTTCACGACATAGGGCTCGGCCGGCACGCCGAACGTCATGCGCAGGAAATTGCCGGTGTAGCTCAGCGAATTGTCAGGATAAAGGAAGGGCTGACCGACGCTGTATTTGTAGGCCATTGCCGCGATCGTCGGCATTTTGGCGATCAAACGGTGGCTGGCGATCATGCGCTGCGTCGGATCGGTGATGTCGGCGCTGTCGTTATAGAAGGCACTGAGCGCGCCCACGATGCCGCACATGATCGCCATCGGGTGCGCATCGCGGCGGAAGCCGCGGTAGAAGGTCGCGAGCTGTTCGTGCAGCATCGTGTGGCGGCTGATCGTGTAGCTGAATTTGTCGAGTTCGGCCTTGGACGGCAGTTCGCCGTTGAGCAGCAGATACGAGACTTCCATGAAGCTCGACTGTTCGGCCAATTGCCCGATCGGATAGCCGCGGTGGAGGAGCACGCCCTCGTCGCCGTCGATATAGGTAATCGCGCTGTCGCAGCTTGCGGTCGAGGTGAAACCGGGATCGTAGGTGAACATGCCCGTCTGGGCGTAGAGCTTGCGGATGTCGATCACGTCCGGCCCGACGCTGCCCGACAGGACGTTAAGGTCGAGATCCTTGCCAGCGGTCTTCAGCGTGACGGGGTCGGTCATCAATCGTCCTTTCGAGTATCGTTTCGAAATATCAGGCAGTCATCCGGTCTTCGATCCGACCCAGGCTTTCGTTACGCCCAAGCAAATCGAGCACGTCGAAGATACCGGGTGAGGTCTTGCGCCCGGTCAAGGCGGCGCGCAGCGGCTGCGCGACTTGACCAAGCTTGACCCCACTATCCTCAGCGACAGACCGGACCGCAGCTTCGAGCGCCTCCGTATCCCAGCCGTCGAGCGCGTCAAGCGCGGCGTGGAGCTTTGCGAGCAATGCCGGTGCTTCCCCGGCCAGCAGCGGTGCTGCATCGGGCGCGATGTCGAGCGGGCGCGTGGCGAAGAGGAAGTCGGTACCGCGTGTCAGTTCGTTGAGATTGGCGGCGCGCGGTTTGAGCGACGCCATCGCACGCGCGAGCACTGCGCTCTGCGCCTCGGTCGGCGCGAAGGTGAGGCGCGTGGCGACAAGCTCAGCGAGGCGCGCGTCCGCAGCTTCGCGGATGTAGATGCCGTTGAGGTTCTCCAGTTTCTTCAAATCGAACCGCGATGGTGATTTTCCAACCCCGTCGAGATCGAACCATTCGGTCGCTTGGCGCCGGCCGATGACTTCGTCATCGCCGTGGCCCCAGCCGAGCCGGAGCAGGTAATTCTCCAGCGCTTCGGGCAGGATGCCGAGTTCGTCGCGGTAATATTCGACGCCGACCGCGCCGTGGCGCTTCGACAGCTTGGCGCCGTCTGACCCGTGAATCAGCGGGATGTGGGCATAGGCCGGATCGGGCCAGCCGCCTTCAATTTCGTGCATCGCGCGGATGATCGGGAGCTGGCGGAAGGCGTTGTTCAGGTGATCGTCACCGCGGATGACGTGGGTGACGCCCATGTCGTGATCATCGACGACGACCGCGAGCATATAGGTCGGCGTGCCGTCCGAGCGGAGCAGGACGAGATCGTCGAGTTCGGCATTCTGCACGGTGACGCTGCCCTGGACGCGGTCTTCGATCGTCGTTGCACCGTCGAGCGGGGCCTTGAGCCGCACCACGAAGGGCTTGTCGCCCCCTTCGGCCGAATCACGCTCGCGCCATGGACTGCGGATGCGGAGCGGCTTCTTGGCGGCTTGCGCTTCGGCGCGCATCGCATCGAGCTCTTCGCTCGTGAGGAAACAGCGATAGGCATGGCCGTGCGCGACCATTGCGCGCGCGACTTCGGCATGACGCGCGGCGCGCGAGAATTGATAGACTTCGGGCTCGTCCCAATCGAGCCCGAGCCAACGCATCGAGGTGAGGATCGCGTCGATCGCGGACTGAGTCGAGCGCGCGCGATCGGTATCCTCGATCCGCAGCAGGAATTTTCCGCCGTGATGGCGCGCGTACAGCCAATTGAACAAGGCGGTGCGTGCGCCGCCAATGTGCAGAAACCCGGTCGGCGAGGGCGCGAACCGGGTGACGATCGGTGTCGTTGCAGCGCCGACGGCGAGGGCCGCGGCGGGATCAGATATTGCGCTCAATCGCGCATGCTCCCAGACTTATGTGGATGGCCGGATCAGCCTTGAGCGCCCCTAGCACGCACCTCGCCGCGCTTCAAATCGGCGTAGGCGCGGTGCGCGGTGTCAGCGCGAGTTTGGAGCGCTGGCTGGAGGCGGAGCGTGATCAGCTCGCTTTGTGGTTGCCGGTGGCGCTCGGCGGCGGGATCGCCTTGTGGTTCGTGCTGCCCGATGCGCGGGGCTGGCAAGCGGCGGGGTTGGCGGCGATCGCGGTGGCTTTGGGCGGGGTAGCGTTCGCGCGGCATGGGCGCGCGGCGCGGGTAGTTGCCGTCGGCGCGCTGGCGGTCGCGCTCGGGCTCGGGCTGATCTGGTGGCGCGCGGAGCATGTCGCGCAAGGCGTGCTACAGCGTCCCACGATCGCGACCTTCACGGCGCGGGTGGGGCGCGTCGAGCCGCTGCCGGCGCGCGATCTGGTGCGGTTGCGGCTGGCACCGGTGCGGGTGCTGGCAGTGCCCGAGACGCGCGGGGCCACACGGCCGTTGCCGACCCTGCCGCCGCGGATCCGGGTCAATCTGGCGACGGTCGATGCGCCGGTGGGGCTGGTACCGGGCGCCATGTTGCAGCTTTCGGCGCGGCTGCTGCCGCCGCCCGAGCCAGCGGTGCCCGGCGCCTATGATTATGCGCGAACCGCGTGGTTTGACGGGATCGGCGCGACCGGCCGCGGGTTCGGTCCGGTCAGCGTTATCGCGGGCGGCGGATCACGCGACGTGGGGCTACGCGTGCGCTTGTCGCAACATATCCAGACGAGCGCGGGCGGCGGCGGGGCGGGCGGAATCGCGGCGGCGCTTGCAACGGGCGATCAGGGCGGCATCCCGGCGGCGGATAATGAGGCGATGCGGCGCTCGGGCCTGGCGCATTTGCTGTCGGTGAGCGGGCTGCACATCACAGCGGCGGTTGCGGCGGTGATGTTGCTGGTGACGCGATTGCTCGCGCTCAGCCCGTGGGTTGCACTCCGCTGGCGCATCCCGCTGATTGCGGCGGGGGCAGGGGCGCTGGCGGCGATCGGCTATACCTGGCTCACCGGATCAGAGGTGCCGACGATCCGCTCGTGCGTGGCCGCGCTGTTCGTGCTGGTGGCTTTGGTGCTGGGGCGCGAGGCGTTGACGTTGCGGCTGGTCGCGGCGGGGGCGGTGATCGTGCTTTGCTTATATCCGGAGGCGTTGGTCGGGCCGAGCTTCCAGCTTTCGTTCGCGGCGGTCGCGTCGATCATCGCGCTCAACGAACATCCCGCTGTGCGCCGCTGGTTCGCCCCGCGCGAGCAATCACGGATGGCGGCGATCGCGCGCGGAACTGCGGCGCTGCTGCTCACTGGCATCATGGTCGAACTGGCGCTGATCCCGATCTCTTTGTTCCATTTCCACAAAGCGGGCGTTTACGGCGCGGTCGCCAATATCGTCGCGATCCCGCTGACGACGTTCGTGACGATGCCGCTCGAGGCACTGGCGTTACTGTTCGATACCGTCGGTGCGGGCGCACCATTCTGGTGGCTGACGGCGCGCTCGCTCGATCTGCTGCTGTGGATTGCGCGGACGACGGCGGCGATTCCGGGGTCGGTAGCGCCGCTGCCGGCGATGCCGGGCGGGGCGTACGCGCTGATGGTGGCGGGCGGGTTGTGGATCGCTTTGTGGCGGACGCGGTGGCGGCGGTTGGGGATGATCCCGCTCTTTGTCGGCGCAGTGTGGGCGCTCGCGACCCCCGCGCCCGATCTGCTGGTGACGGGGGACGGGCGGCATCTGGCGATCCGCACCGCGCGCGGCGATCTGGCGCTGCTGCGCGACCGGACCGGCGATTACACCGCCGATATGCTGGCGGAAAATGGCGGGATCGACGGTTTGCCGATCCTGCTGTCCGAACAGCGCGATGCGCGCTGCAGTCGCGATCTGTGCCTAGTGACGCGCAATGTTGGGGGGCGTGACTGGCGCGTGCTGGCGACGCGCAGTGCCTATCTGGTGCCGGTCGCCGAGCTCGTCGCGGCGTGTCGCACGGTCGACATCGTGGTCAGTGAGCGCCGACTGCCGCGTGGCTGCGTGCCGCACTGGTTGCGGCTTGACCGGCCGACGCTGGCGCGCACTGGCGGGGTGGCAATCACTTTTGGGCGGGCCGAGGTGCGCACGGTCCGCCATGCGGGCGACGCGCATCCGTGGGTCGCCGCAGCGCCCGCGCCGGAACGCCGTCGTTTTGACCGGGGACGGTTGGCAAATCGTCCGTTACTGCGCCAGATGCGCGAATGAGCACGCTGATCGATTCGCCTACAAACCCGCTCGAGCGGCTTCCGACGTTTGCGGTGCGCGACGCGGTCCTGTCGTCCGAAGACCTTGCCGAGCTTCTCGCCTTTGCGGTGGCACACGAAGCGGCGTTCGAGCCGACAGGCGTTGGCAATTCCGAGCGGGGCACGGAGGAGTTTAGACCGGGGTATCGCGCCTCGCGCGCGCTGACGCCGCCGCATTTCAAACCATGGCGCGACCGGATCAAGGGAATCGTCGCGCCGCTGCTGCCGGACATCCTAAGCGAACTCGGGATTAAGGCTTTCGATGTCGCACGCTACGAAATCGAACTTGTTCGTCACAATGACGGAGACTTTTATCGTCGTCACATCGACACGCAGACGGGCCCGTCCGAAACGGCTCGACGTGCAATAAGCCTGGTCTATTATTTCCATGCCGAACCCAAGGCGTTCCATGGCGGGGCTCTGCGCCTCTACACGCTAACAACGCGGAACGACATTTTCGTCGATGTCGAACCCGAACAGAACCGCTTGGTCGCCTTCGCATCATGGGTGCCACACGAAGTCATGCCGATTTCCTGCCCGTCGGGGCGCTTTATCGATTCGCGCTTTGCGATCAATTGCTGGCTCCGGATGACTCCCCCCAAAGCCGCCGTGCCTAAAGATCAGTCGTAGCGGCGCAATATCCCTGCGAGTTTCCCCTGCACCCGCACTTGCGCAGGCGCGTAGCGTTGCGGATCATAAGCGCGGTTGGCGGGATCGAGCCGGATCATCGCGCCTTCGCGCCGGAAGAATTTGAGCGTCGCCTCGCTTTCCTCGATCAGCGCCACAACGATTTCGCCGTCGCGCGCCACCTCCTGGCGCTTGATGAGCGCGTAGTCGCCATCGAGAATGCCTGCCTCGACCATCGAATCGCCCGAAACCTCGAGCGCATAATGCTCGCCACTGCCGAGCAAGGCGGCTGGGACGGCGAGCATCGACGCGCCTTCGAACGCTTCGATCGGCACGCCCGCAGCGATGCGGCCGTGCAGCGGAATTTCGATCACGTCATTCGCGGGTTCGGGCAGGTGACGCACGTTCGCGGCGGAGGCTGCGGCCTTCGTTGGAAGCTTAATCCCGCGTTCGGGCATCTTGAGCACTTCGAGCGCGCGCGCGCGGTTGGGTAAGCGGCGGATGAACTGGCGTTCCTCGAGTGCGCTGATCAGACGGTGGACCCCCGATTTGGATTTCAGATCGAGCGCCTCCTTCATTTCCTCAAACGACGGGGACACGCCGGTCTCGTCGAGCCGGTCGTTGATGAAGCAAATCAACTCATGCTGCTTGCGGGTAAGCATCGCTCGGGCCCTTTCGTCGGAACAGACGACGAACCTATACGGAACGAAAAATTGCCCGTCAAGCGCGGCTGTTACGCAAGCATCACAACTTCCACCAAATCGCCTGGAACGGCGGCGGGGGCGTACGGCGCGCGAACGATGAGACAATCCGCGCGCGCCAAGGTGCGCAGCATCGACGAATCCTGCTGGCTTGCCGGAGCGACGCGGCCAGTGTGTGTTGTGGCACGCAGATAATCCTGGCGCTGATCGTTTGCGGGAAGGGGTGCGTCGAGGATCGCGTGGCGCGGCGACGGCAGCGGGTTTGCTGCTCCGGCCAGATGCGCGATCAGCGGACGAAGGAAGATCGTCGCGGTAACGAAGGCCGAAACCGGGTTTCCGGGCAAGCCGAGCACGACGGTGTCGCGCAACCGACCAGCCAGCATCGGCTTGCCGGGACGGAGCGCGATCCGCCAGAAATCGAGATTGCCGCCGGCCGCCTGAAGCGCGGGACGGATCAAATCGTGGTCGCCGACCGAGGCACCGCCGGTAGTAACCAGAATGTCGGCATCGACGGTGGCGAAAGCGGCGACGATCGCGTCAAGCCGATCGGGCAGGATGCCGAGATCGATCACGTCGACCGGCAGATCGGCCAGCATGGCGGTGAGCATCGCGCCGTTCGATTCGGGCAGTGCGTTTGCGGTCAAGGCAGCACCAGGCGCGACCAGTTCGTCGCCGCTCGCCAGGATCGCCACGCGGAGCCGCCGCCGCACCGCCAGCGTGCCGTGTCCGGCGATCGCGGCAAGCGCGATCCGCGCTGGTGTTAGCCGCTCGCCCGTGCCGACAAGCGTTTCGCCTTCGCTGAAATCGAGGCCCTTGCGGCGGACGTTGCCGCCCCGCGTGGGGCCTTCGCCCGAAAGGCGCACCGTATCGCCGTCGCGGACCGCCTCTTCCTGCACGAGCACGCTGTCGGCGCCGTCCGGCATCGCGGCACCGGTAAAGATGCGGATCGCTTGCCCCGGCGAGAGCGCGGACTCGAAACTGCGTCCCGCCGCGCTTTCGCCGATCACCGTAAGCGGGCCGGGAAGATCGTCGAAGCGCAGCGCATAGCCGTCCATCGCCGAGAGATTGGCGGTCGGTTGCGTGCGCCGCGCCAACACATCGTTCGCCGCCCAGCGACCGACGGCGTCGCGGAGCTTCACCGTCTCGACCGGAACGGGGGAGCCGAGCGCGAACAGGCGGGCTTGCGCTTCTGGGACGGAGAGGAGGGGGGCGGGCATGGCGTTGCTCTACCCGGTTCGCGCCCAATCGCCCGATTTGCCGCCGGTCTTGGTCAGCAGTCGCACGCCGTCGATCGTCATGCTTTTGTCGATCGCCTTGGCCATGTCGTAGATCGTCAGCAGCGTGACGCTGACGGCGGTAAGTGCTTCCATCTCGACCCCGGTCTTGCCTGCGGTCGCGGCCGTGGCGGTGGCGGTTACGCCGGTTTCATCCACCGCCAGATCGATCGCGACGCGGGTGAGTGGGAGTGGGTGGCACAAAGGAATCAGTTCGGCGGTGCGCTTCGCCGCCATGATCCCGGCGACGCGCGCGACGGCAAGGACATCGCCTTTCAGCGCGGTGCCGTCGCGGATCGCGCGGGCGGCGTCTTGGCTCATGTCGATTCGCCCGGTGGCGACCGCTTCGCGCCGCGTATCGGGCTTGGCGCCGACGTCGACCATGTGTGCGGCACCGGCGGCGTCGAGGTGGGTGAGTCTGCTCACCCCACCAACACCCGCGTTGCCGCTTCGATATCGGGCGCGCGCATCAGCGCTTCGCCGATCAGGAAACAGGAGATGCCGTGGTCGGCCATCGCGTCGAGATCGGCGCGCGTCATCAGCCCGCTTTCGGCGACGAAGGTGCAGTCCTTCGGGGCCTTGGACACGAGTTCATAGGTGCGTGCGAAATCGACCGTGAAATCACGCAGATCGCGGTTGTTGACGCCGATCAGCCGCGATTTGAGCTTCATCGCGCGCTCCATTTCGGCGTGGCTGTGGACCTCGACCAGCACGTCCATGCCGCAGTCGAGCGCGCTTGCCTCGATCTCGGCGAGGAGCACGTCGTCGAGCGCGGCCATGATCAGCAGGATCGCGTCGGCACCGATGCTGCGCGATTCGGGGACTTGCCATGGATCGACCATGAAATCCTTGCGCAGGACGGGCAGATCGCACGCTGCGCGGGCTGCCTCCAGATAGGCGTCGGCGCCCTGGAACCACGCTTCGTCGGTCAGCACCGACAGGCACGTCGCGCCACCGGCCTGATAGGCGCGGGCGTGCGCGGGCGGATCGAAATCATCGCGGATGATGCCCTTGGACGGGCTCGCTTTCTTGACCTCAGCGACGAGCGCGTAGCTGATGGCGGCGCGGGCATCGAGCGCCGCGCGGAAGCCGCGTGGGGCCGACTGGTGCGCGATACGGTCATCGAGTTCGCTCATCGCAACAGTCGCCTTGCGGGCGGCGACCTCGGCGCGCTTGGTTTCGAGGATCCGGTTGAGAATGTCGGTCATGAATAAGCGATCCAGCGATCAAGGAGGGTGGCGGCGGCGTTGCTGTCGATCGCTTCGGCGGCGATCTCGGCACCCTCGACCAGATCCTGCGTGCGACCTGCGACGACCAAAGCGGCGGCGGCGTTGAGCAAGACTGCGTCCCGATAGGCGCCGGTCTCGCCTTGCAGCAAGCGGCGCAGTGCGGCGGCGTTATGTGCCGGGTCGCCGCCCCGGATCGCGGCGAGCGGGTGGCGCGGCAGCCCGGCATCCTCGGGCGTGATGCTGGGCGGGAGCGAGACCTGCCCGACGCTGACCGCGATGCTGGGGCCAGCGCTCGACAGCTCGTCGAGGCCTTCCTCGCCCGAGACGACCAGGGCTGCTTCGGTGCCGAGCTGCTCAAGTGCGGCGGCATAGGTGGCGGCATAATCGGGGCGAGCAATGCCGATCAATTGCCGCGTGACGCCGGCCGGATTGGCGAGCGGGCCCATCAGGTTGAAGATCGTGCGGCGGCCGAGCTTCTGGCGGATCGGGGTGATGCGCTTCATCGCCGGATGGTGGTTGGCGGCGAAGAGAAAGGCGATGCCGATATCGCGCAAGCTCGCTTCTGCGTTCAGGCCTGCACGGTGCATGTCGAGGCCGAGTGCCTCGAGCGTGTCGGCGGCGCCGGCCTTGGAAGAGGCAGCGCGGTTGCCGTGCTTGGCGACGGGCACGCCAGTGCTGGCGACGACGATCGAGACTGCGGTTGAGACGTTCAACGTGTGGTGCCCGTCCCCGCCCGTGCCGCACACGTCGATCGCGCCTGTGGGGGCGGTGATCGGGATCAGGCGGCTGCGCATGGCGCGGGCGGCCTCGGCGATTTCGATGCTGGTCTCGCCGCGCTCCGTCAGGCCGATCAGAAAGGTGGCGATCTCTTCTTCGGAGGTGCGGGCGTCGAGCAGGTCGGCGAAGGCCTGCGCGGCGGTTTCTCGGCTGAGCGGGGAAGCGGTATCGGGGAGTGGGGTGAGGGTGGTCACGTACGTACCCCCAGTCGATCATTTCCTTTGTCATCCCCGCGAAAGCGGGGACCCATCTCGGGCGTCACGAGATGGGTCCCCGCTTTCGCGGGGATGACACTTATGGTGGAAGTAGACGCGTTCACGCGGTCGCCTTCACATCAATCCCAGCCGCCGCCAAGAAATTCGCGAGCAGCGCGTGGCCGTGTTCGGTCGCGATGCTTTCGGGGTGGAATTGGACGCCGTGGATTGGCAGCGACACGTGCCGCACGCCCATCACCGATCCGTCATCGGCGCGCGCGTTGACGATCAGATCGGCGGGCAGATCCTCGACGATCAGTGAATGGTAGCGCGTCGCGGTGAAGGGTGAGGGGAGGCCAGCGAACACGCCCGACCCGTCGTGCGTGACGGGCGAGGTCTTGCCGTGCATCAAGCCGCCGCGCACGACCTGCCCGCCGAAATGCTGGCCGATCGCCTGATGGCCGAGGCATACGCCGAGCAGCGGCTTGCCCGTTGCCGCGCACGCCGCCACCAGATCGAGCGAAATCCCGGCTTCGCTTGGCGTTTTCGGGCCGGGCGAAATGAGGAAGCCTTGCGCATTGCTCGCCAGCGCTTCGGCCGCGGTTAGCGCGTCGTTGCGCATGACCTTCACCTCCGCCCCCAATTCCATCAGATAATGGACAAGGTTCCAAGTGAAGCTGTCATAATTGTCGATCACGAGTATCATAGCGGGCCGCTACCGTGTTTGCGGGGGCGCGACAATGTTCGTGATAGGGCGATCCTGATCCGGTTCGTTCAGGCTGGATCAACCTGCCATGCCGGACGTTGATGCACCTTGAGGAGACTGCCATGCTGCGCACCCTGACCGTTGCCATCCTGTTTGCCGCGATTCCGGCAGCGGGGATCGCGCAGACCGCTCCCACGACCCCGACGACGACCGAATCGGCGCAGGCCGAATCGGGCAAGCCGCCGCAGCGCATCCGGTCGATCACGCTGACCGGGAATGACAAATGCCCGCAGCCAACCAATCCCGATGAAGAGATCGTCGTGTGCGCGCGTGTTGGCGAGCCGTACCGGATTCCCAAGGAATTGCGCGACGACAAACCGATCCCGGCGCAAAATCAGAGCTGGGTCAATCGCGCGGCGCTGGCCGATGATGTGGGTCGGCGTGCCGGCGGGCTGCCTGATACATGCTCGCCGACCGGTTCTGGCGGGCAGACCGGCTGCGCCAAATTGCGCGCCGAGCAATTTGCGGCGGAACGTGCAGAGGCACGGCGCCAGGAGCGCGTGATCCCGTAACGGCTATTGGCCGAAGTCCACGCTTGCCGCGCGCGCGATCGCTTCGCGCGCGGCGGCGAGCAGCGCCCCCGCCTTGGCTTCGCATTCGCGCTGTTCGTAATCCGCAACCGAATCGGCGACGATGCCCGCACCGGCCTGCACGTGCATGATCCCGTCCTTCACCACGGCGGTGCGCAGGACGATGCATGAATCCATCGATCCGTCGGGCGAGAAATAGCCGACGCCGCCAGCGTACGGCCCGCGCACGGCGTTTTCGAGTTCGGCGATGATCTCGCACGCCCGCACCTTTGGCGCGCCGCTGACGGTGCCCGCCGGGAACCCGGCAAAAAGCGCGTCGAGCGCGTCATGCTCGGGGCTTAGCCGCCCGACGACGTTGGAGACGATGTGCATGACATGGCTGTAAAATTCGGTCGTGTAGCTGGCGGTGACGGTGACGCTGCCCGATTCGGCGACGCGCCCGACATCGTTGCGGCCGAGATCGAGCAGCATCAGATGCTCGGCGCGTTCCTTCGGATCGGCGAGCAGGCTGAGGCGATTCGCCTCATCCTCCGCCGCTGTCTTGCCGCGTGGGCGCGTTCCCGCGATCGGGCGAATCGTGATTTCGCCGTCGCGCACGCGGACGAGGATTTCAGGGCTTGAGCCGGTCAGCGCGAAGCCGGGCAGATCGAGATGATAGAGGAAGGGCGACGGGTTGATGCGGCGCAGTGCGCGGTAGAGTTCAAACGGCGGCAGCGTGAAGGGCGCGGTGAAGCGCTGCGACAGCACGACCTGAAAGATGTCGCCCGCGACGATATAGTGCTTCGCCGCCGCGACCATCGCGGCATAGCGACCGGGGGCCAGCGTGGGCTGGAGCGTGATCTCTTCCACCGCGTCGGCGCGCACGGGGGCGGGGAGCGGGGCGGTGGCGAGGCGCGCGGCGGTCGCGTCAATCCGGTCGATGCCGTCGCCCACGATTGCCTCGGGCGAACGCGTCGCATCGGGCCAGACGGGGGCCACGAGGAACAACGCATCGGCGAGCCGGTCGAAGATCAGAATCACGGTCGGTCGCACGAACATCATATCGGGCAGGCCAAGCGCGCTGGTTTCGGGGCGCGGCAGGCGTTCGACCAGGCCGATCGTTTCGTAACCGAAATAGCCGACCAGACAGGCGAGCGCGCGCGGAAGTTCGGGCGGCACGTCCATCCGGCACGATGCAACGAGCGAGCGGAGCGCATCCAACGTCGGTTCGGCGCAGGGTTTGAACGCGGCGCGATCGGTCAGCCAGTGCGGGTTGATCGTGGCGTCATTGCCCTCGGCGCGGAAAACCAGATCGGGCGCGAGGCCGATCAGGCTGTGACGCCCGCGTGTTTCGCCACCCTCGACCGATTCGAGCAGGAAATCGCCGCGCCCCGGCTCGATCAGCTTGAGCGCGGCGGCGACCGGGGTTTCGGTATCGGCGACCTGACGCTGCCACAGCAAGGCCGGACGACCGGCTGCGAGCGCCGCGAGTGCCGCCGATCGATCGGCGCGATCAGGGTTGATCGGTCGCACTCGCGCCGCCGAGCAGATCGGCCTTCAATTTGGCAATCGCCACGGCATTGCGCTTGACGCCGATCGCGCGTTGCACCGCTTTGCCGAACTCGGCGGCGTATTCGCGGCCAATCACCTTGCCGATATCGGAACGCGTGCCCGCAATCACCTGTGGTTTGCCGCGCGCATCGCCCGGCACGATCGTGTCGAGATGGATGATGTAGAATCCGGCCTTTTCGGGCGCTTCGAGCAGCTTGGTGGTGTTTTGCGCCATCGCGAAGAGCAACGCGAGCGGCGGGGGAACGGCGCGCGGGTTCGCCAGCAATTGCGCGCGCGGGCCCGCGATCGGGCGGGTCTTCGGTAGCTTCAATCCCGAAGCGCTCAGGGCTTGCGCGAGCGGTGTGCCTTTATTTGCGGCCGCGACCACGGTTGTGGCGACTTGCCGCGCGGCGCGCTGCGATCGGTCGATCACAAAGTCGCGCGTGACGATCTGGCGGATCTGCGCGAGCGGGCGCGGGGCAGCGGGGACGATCTTGTCGAGTTGCGCCAGCGCGAAGCTGCCATCGGCACCGAGCGGGATGGTCTGTGCTTCATCCCCCGGCTGCGCGGTAAAGCCTGCCGTTACGATCGGGGCGAGCGCCGGGTCGGGCTTGGTGGTCGGCGCATCGGGGTCGACGCCGCTTGCCAGCAAGGCGGGCGTGCGCAGTGCAGTCAGTTTGTTCTTTGCGACGAGGCCGTCGAAATGATCCCGCGCCAAGCCGTCATCGAAAGTCGCGCGGAGCGTTCCCAGCACCGTTCCGGTCTTTTGCGTGATCAACGCGGCCTTGAGCTCGGGGGTCGCCTCGGCGATTGTCTTGGCGGCCTGCGTGCGCTGCTTTTCGATCTTCAGCACGACGAAACCGAGCGGGGCGCGAAGCGGGCCGACGACATCGCCAACCTTGCCGGCAAAGGCGGCATTGGCGATCTCGACCGAGCTTTGGGTGGCGTAAGCGGCCTTTTGCACGTCGGTCGCCGTGATGGGTTCCAGACCAGCGGCACGCGCGGCGGCTGCGATCGGCGTTCCGCTACGCACCTTGGCGGCAAGCGCGGTGGCGGCGGCCTGATCGGCCAGCACAACCTGCACGATCGTGCGCAAATCGGCGGGGGCATATTTCGCCGACTGCGCCTTATAGGCAGCGGCGATTTCGGCATCGCTCGGTGCGACTTGCGCTGCGACCGTGGCGGGATTGACCAGCGCATAGCGCAGGATCCGCCGCTCGGGCACGCGGTAGCGGGTGACATTGCGCGCGTAATAATTGGTCAGCTCGGCATCGGTCGGGGCGGGACCGACGGGGATCGCCTGGGTCGGGATGAAGCCGATCACGCCGCGACGTTCTTCCAGCAACAGGCTGGAATAGGGCAAAGCGAGTTGCGCCGGGACTTGCGTCGCGCCGACCGTGGGAATGACGAGGCTGCGGGTGACGATCTGATCGGTCAGATCGTCGCGGACTTGCGCATCGGTCGAGCCGATCTGTTGCAGCGCCATTTCATATTTCTTCTCGTCGAACTTGCCGTCGATCCCGGCGAGGCTCGGTTGGCTGGCGATGATCCCGTCGACCGATTTCTTGCTGATGACCATGCCTTGCTGCTTGGCATAGAGGCGGAAGGCGGCCGAATCGATCATGCGCTCAAGCGTCGCCTCGAACCCGCCGCCGGCGACGAAACCGGCCATGTCGAGCGACGGATTTTGTTGACGATATTGGGAGACATCGCGCTGTGCCGCCGCGCGCACCTCCTCGACCGTGATCGTCGTGGTGCCGACGGTGACCGCGACATCGCCCTTGGGGGTGCTGCTGCCGGTGCTGGACAGGCCAGCCCGGTCGGACATCACAAAGATCAACCCCATCAATGCGACGAAGCCGAGCGCAACGGCGGCCCCGATCGGATTGGTGATGAAGCGGCGAATGAAACTGATCATGGTCGGATACGGCCGATCTTTAGAAAGCGGGTTGCGCGCCGCTTTAGGGGGGAGGCGTGGCGGCATCAAGCTTGCGTGCGCGGGCGAGCGCGTTATCGCGTCCGCAGGCAGAACCGCAGGGGTGACGAATGACGCGACGCAAGCTGGTGGCGGGAAACTGGAAAATGAATGGCGACCGCGCGGCGCTCGGCGAGTTGGTGGCGATTGCGGTGGCGGGTCATGGTGTTGATGTCGCGGTGGCGGTGCCCGCGACACTGATCGCGCCGGCGGTTGCGCTGGTACCGGGCTTCGCGATCGGCGGTGAGGATGTGCATCCCGCCGACAAGGGCGCGCATACCGGGTGCCTGTCCGCCGCAATGCTCAAGGAAGCGGGCGCGACCTTTTGCATCGTCGGGCATAGCGAGCGCCGCGCCGACTGCCATGAAACCGACGCCGAGGTGAAGGCTAAGGCCGAGGCGCTACGCCGCCACGGCATGCGCGCGATCCTGTGCGTGGGCGAGACGCTTGCCGAGCGTGATGCGGGCCGGGCCGAGGCGGTGGTAACGGGGCAGATCGCAGGCTCGCTGCCCGAGGGTGCTGCGGCGGACTGGCTGTCGATCGCTTATGAGCCGGTCTGGGCGATCGGCACGGGGCGAACGCCGACGGTGGAGGACGTGGCGGCGATGCACGCGGCGATCCGGGCGAAGCTTAGCGTGCTGATCGGGGCGGAGGCGGACGCGATGCGGATTCTGTACGGCGGATCGGTGACGGCGGAGAATGCGCGCGGCTTGCTGCACGCGGGCGACGTCGACGGTGCGCTGGTCGGGGGGGCAAGCCTGACGGCGGCGAAGTTCGTGCCGATCGTGGAGGCGGCGGCTTAGCCAATCGGCGGCGGGACCAGACCGATGAGCTTCATCGCCACCGCTTGCACCACCATCGTGACCAGCCAATAACCGCAATCGCCGAGCACCGCCGACCATTGCACGGCGCGATAACGCCCAGTGACGAGGATGCTCGGCAAGACGAACCCGGCCCAGATGACGATCGCGCTGCCGACCGCCATCACCCAGGGGCTCGCTTTGTCGGGGGCGAGGATGAGCGCGCCCGCGAGGATTGCGGCGAGCCAGAATTCGCCGAGTGCAATGACGGTGAGGGTACCGCCCGACAGGCGCGCGTGCGGGCCGAACAGCGTTCGGTACGCCGCCCCGATCGCGAGTCCCAGCGCGGTCGCGATCAGGATCGGCAAGAGGTTGAGCCAGATGTAGATCATCCCGGATACCGCCCCTTCAGCATCGCCCATGCCGCGCGTAAGCCGAGCGCGTCGCCGCCCTTGGGTCGGCCCGGTTTCGACGCTGGCCGCCACGCGAAGGTATCGAGGTGCGCCCAAGGGGTGCCCGGGTCGACAAAGCGGCGCAGGAAGAGGGCGGCAGTCACCGATCCGGCGAAACCGCCATCGGGGGCGTTGACGAGATCGGCGATGTCGCTGTCGAGCATCGAATCGTAGCCGTCCCACAGCGGCATCCGCCACAGCGGATCGCCGACGCTCTTCGCCGCCGTGAGCAGCGCATCGGCGAGCGGCTCGTCATTGATGAAAGTCGCGGGTAGGTCAGGCCCGAGTGCCACGCGCGCCGCGCCGGTGAGCGTCGCGAAATCGAGGATCAGGCCGGGGTTGCTTTCCGCAGCCTTGGTCAGCGCATCGCCGAGCACGAGGCGACCCTCGGCATCGGTATTGGTATTCTCGACGCTCAGCCCTTTGCGCGAGCGCAGGATGTCGCCGGGGCGGAAGGCGTTGCCCGCAATGCTGTTCTCGACGGCGGGGATCAGCAGATGCAGGCGGACGGGTAAGCGCAGCCCCATCACCAGCCCCGCGAGCGCGAGCGCGTGCGCCGCGCCGCCCATGTCCTTCTTCATCAGCTTCATGCTGCCGCCGGTCTTGATATCGAGCCCGCCCGAATCGAAGCACACGCCTTTGCCGATGATCGCGATGTGCGGGTTTTTGGGGTCGCCCCATTCGAGCTCGATCAGGCGCGGCTCGCGGCCCTTCGCGGCGGCTTGGCCGACGGTGTGGATCATCGGATAGCCGGTGGCGAGCGGTGCGCCTTTGGTCACCGTGAGGGTCGCATTGTGCGCCTCGGCGAGCGCTTTGGCTTCCGCCTCGAGTTCGGCGGGCCCGAGGTCGGCGGCTGGGGTGTTGACGAGATCGCGCACCTTGGCTGTCGCAAGCGCGAGGCGGACGGTCTCTTCGATCCGCGCCGGTTCTCCGGTTAGCAGAACGCGCGGCCCTTGCGCGGAATCATCGCTGCGATAGCGGTCGAATTTGTGCTGTGCGAGGCACCAGCCGAGCATCGCCGCGCCGGGCTCGCCTTCGGCCAGACGATACATGCCTTCGGGCAATTGATCGCCCAGCGACGCGATCCGCCACGGCGAGTCGAGCCCTTCGTTGCACACCAGCAGCATCGCCCAATCGTCGGGGCCATCCCCCGGTAGCACCGCGCGGTTGCCCGCTTTACCGGTCAGCCGGTGCGCGGCGACGGCGGTGCGGATGCGCGGTGGCTGGGCGCCCAGCCACTCCGTCCAGCGATCGGGATGGACGACATGGATCAAGCGCGCGGGCTGGCCGCGATCGGGTTGCAGCAAGGCTGCGGGTGCGAAGGTCATGCCTTATTATTGGCCGCGGTGGGGTGGTGCGCAAGGCGTGCAGCGGACGAGCGGCTGTCGTGGATGGTAAAAATGTGCGTTGGGGCTTGATTATAGTGTAAGTACACCTATCATTGCCCCATGAATGACGCGCTTCTTTCGGCACAGCAGATGGCGGACCAGTGCGTCTGCGTGAACGTGCAGCGTGCTGCGCGCGCGGTGGCACGGCGCTACGATGCAGCGCTGCGGCCGCTCGGTCTGACCTCGGGGCAGTTCGCGATTCTAGCGGCGTTGAACCGCGCCGAGCCGGTGGCGATCACCGCGCTTGCCGATGCGCTTGGTCTTGAGCGCACGACGCTCACGCGCAATCTGGTGCCGCTCAAGGTGCGACGGCTCGTCAATGTCGGGAGCGACGCGGGCGATCACCGGGTGCGTGCAGTATCGCTCACCGCGATGGGTCGCGTGCTGCTGTCAGACGCGATGCCGCTGTGGCGCGCAGAGCAGGTCGTCAGCGTGGATGCCCTCGACGCCGCTACCTGGAGCGACGCCCGGCAGATCCTGGCGCGGCTAAGCGCAGTTTGACTTTTTCGGATCCGTAAACGTGTAACTACACAGGAGAATATTATGTCTACATTCGTCGCTTCTCGGCCTTCGCTGACGCCATATGTCGTCACTATTCTCGCACTCTGGGCAACGACTGTCGCGGTCGCCGCAAGCCAGGGATTGGTCGCCGCCATGCCCGCGCCGGTGGTGCCGACGCTTACAGTGTTCGGGATCGGCCTGCCGATGCTGGCTTATGCGCGCATGCCTGCGCTGCGGGACTGGTTCGCACGCGTCGGGCTGCGGCGGTTGACGCTGTTTCAGGCATGGCGGATCGGGCCGGCGTTCCTGTTCTTCGGCTATGGCGCGCAAGGATTGTTGCCCGCGCCGTTCGTCGCCGACGCCGGGTGGGGCGATCTCATTGCCGGGCTGCTCGGGCTTGTCACCGTCGTCTTGCCGATGCAGCGCTGGCGCTATTGGGGGACGCATGTTTTCGGCGCGATCGATCTGATCGTCGCGATGAGCACCGCAGTGTATTTCTCGCTGACCGACCCAGCGTCGATGGCGGCGGTGCGCTGGCTGCCGCTGGCGCTGATCCCGCTGTTCGGGGTGAGCGTGACCTTCACGACGCATCTGATCGCGTTCGACCTGCTGCGAAAGGGCGATCGCGCCGAGAGCTAGGCCGCAACCGGCACGCCGTACAAATCGTGCTCGTCGGCATCTTCGATCTCGACGGGCACGATGTCGCCTTGCTTGAGGTGGCCTGCGTCGCGCAGGAAAACCTCGCCGTCGATCTCGGGTGCGTCGGCCTTGGAGCGGCCGGTTGCGCCGCCTTCCTCATCCACTGCATCGATGATGACGTCGAGCGTGCGGCCGATCTTGGCCTGGAGCTTCTCGGCCGAAATGCGCGCGGTGAGCTCCATCAGGCGGGCGTAGCGCTCTTCCTTGATTTCTTCGGGCACATGGTCGGGGAGGGCATTGGCCGCCGCGCCCTCGACGGGTTCGAAACGGAAGGCGCCGACACGGTCGAGCTGCGCTTCTTCGAGCCAGTCCATCAGATAGGCGAAATCATCCTCGGTCTCGCCGGGGAAGCCGACGACGAAGGTCGAGCGGATCGCGATGTCGGGCGCGATCGTGCGCCAAGTCTTAATGCGCTCGAGCACTTTGGTTTCGTTCGCGGGGCGCTTCATCAGTTTCAACACATTGCGGCTGGCATGCTGGAACGGGATGTCGAGATAGGGGAGCACCAGCCCCTCGGCCATCAGCGGGATGACCTGATCGACGTGCGGGTAGGGGTAGACGTAATGGAGCCGCACCCATGCGCCCAATTTGCCGAGTTCGCGCGACAGATCGGTCATGTGCGCGCGGACTTCCTCGCCGTGCCACATGCGCGGTTGATGGCGGATATCGACGCCGTAGGCCGAGGTATCCTGGCTGATGACGAGCAATTCTTTGGTGCCCGCCTCGATCAGCTTCTCGGCCTCGCGCAGGATCGCATCGGGGCGGCGGCTGACGAGATCGCCGCGAAGGGACGGGATGATGCAGAAGCTGCAGCGGTGGTTGCAGCCTTCGCTGATCTTCAGATAGCTGTAATGGCGCGGGGTGAGCTTGAGGCCGCTGTCGGGTACGAGGTTGAGGAACGCGCTCGGTGGCATCGGGGCGGCCTCGTGGACCGCGCCGACGACTTCCTCATATTGATGCGCGCCGGTGACCGCGAGGACATTCGGGAATTTCGCGCGGATCAGCTCCGCTTCCTTGCCCATGCAGCCGGTAACGATGACGCGGCCATTCTCCGCGATCGCCTCGCCGATCGCCTCGAGGCTTTCCTCCTTGGCCGAATCGAGAAAGCCGCAGGTGTTGACCAGCACGACGTCCGCCCCGGCATAATCGGGCGACATCTGATAGCCGTCGGAGCGCAGCTTGGTCAGGATCCGTTCGCTGTCGACCAGGTTCTTGGGACAGCCGAGCGAAACCATGCCGATTTTCGGCGGGGTGGGGAGGAGTGTTGCCATGGGAAGGGCGGCATGTAGCGATTTGGTGCGGAATTTCATAGAGAGGAGCGGATGTTCCGATTCCATCTTCAGCGGCACCCGGACTTTCCGTGCACGGCGGAGATCAGCCTTTCCGTGCTGGTTCAGCGAATTGGCGGCGCATTGGACCTGACTTACTGCTTGGCTGGTGACTACGAAGCGGTGCGGTTGCCCGAGCCTAGAGGGCATGATCGCACCGACGGATTATGGCGGACGACGTGCTTTGAAGCGTTCGTGCGTGTTGGAAATGTGCCAGGATATGCCGAGTTTAACTTCGCGCCCTATGGTCAATGGGCGGCCTATACTTTTACCGGCTACCGCGAGGGTATGCGCGATTTGGGGGGGGCGGAGCCCGTCGCTGGCCTTGGCTATCGGAGCGAAATGGAAGATGGATCCTATGGCTGGTCTTGTAACACAGCGGCCCTATTCGACCCAGCGAAAGACTGGCACCTGAACCTCTCCGCTGTCATCGAAGAGCGCGACGGCACCAAATCATATTGGGCGCTCGCCCACGCCCCCGGGCCGCCGGATTTCCACAACCGGGATTGCTTTATCGCCACCCTCCCGGCACCTGAGCGTCCATGAACTTCGGTATCGATCGCCTGCTCGCCGACCCTGCACTCCGCGCTCCGCTGGAGGGCAAGCGCGTCGCGTTGCTGGCGCATCCCGCCTCGGTCACGGCCGACCTGACGCACAGCATCGATGCGCTGGTCGCGGCGGGCGTCAACATCACCGCTGCGTTCGGGCCGCAGCACGGGATGCGGGGCGATTTGCAGGACAATATGATGGAGTCGCCCGACTTCACCGATCCGACCTACGGCTTTCCAGTGTTCAGCCTGTATGGCGAGGTCCGGCGACCGACCGGGCAATCGATGGGCACGTTCGATGTTGTGCTGGTCGATCTGCAGGATCTCGGCACGCGCATCTACACCTTCATCACGACGCTGCGCTATATGCTCGAGGCGTGCGCGGAGCATAAGAAGGCGCTGTGGGTGCTTGACCGGCCCAATCCCGTCGGGCGGCCGATCGAGGGGCTGACCTTGTGCCCCGGCTGGGAGAGTTTCGTGGGCGCGGGCGCGATGCCGATGCGGCATGGGATGACGCTGGGGGAGTTAGGCCATTGGTTCATCGCCACTCTCAACCTCGATGTCGACTATCGCGTAATCGAAATGGAGGGCTGGGAACCCGACGCCGCGCCGGGGTATGGCTGGCCGGTCGACCGGGTGTGGATCAACCCCAGCCCGAATGCACCCAACGTCAACATGGCGCGCGCTTACCCCGGCACGGTGATGGTTGAGGGCGCGATGCTCTCCGAAGGGCGCGGGACGACGCGCCCGCTCGAATTGTTCGGTGCGCCCGACATCGACGCAAAGGCGGTGATCGCCGAGATGTGGCGATTGGCGCCGGAGTGGCTGCACGGCTGTACGCTGCGCGACATCTGGTTCGAGCCGACTTTTCACAAGCATGTCGGCAAACTGTGTAGTGGCGTGCATATCCACGCCGAGGGACAGTCCTACGATCACACCGCCTTCCGTCCGTGGCGCGTGCAGGCGCTCGGCTTCAAGGCGATCCGCGCGCTCTATCCCGATTATGATCTGTGGCGCGATTTTCCGTATGAATATGCGTTCGGGAAATTGGCGATCGACGTCATCAATGGCGGCCCCGCTTTGCGCGAATGGGTCGATGATCGGGCGACGACTCCAGCCGATCTCGACGCACTGACGGTGCCCGATGAAACCGCCTGGGCAGAGACGCGGCGGCCCTTCCTGCTGTACTGAGCGGATCCATCCGATATTCGGTTCGTTTCACCGCAACGCAGCGTCTGCGCGCGTCTCTCACACAAATTGATGATGGCCACGCAGAGCGCAGTATTCCATGAGGAATTTCGCCGATTCGGTGGCCGGGGGTGGCCAGTTTCTGCGTACCGGAGGGATGCCGTGGAATCCGACCGTCAATTCTATACGCGACGGGTAACCGCCGAGCGACAGGCCGCCTCGCGCGCCGTGACCGAGGCAGCGCGTCAACGCCGGATGACACTGGTAGAAATGTATCTGCAGAAGCTTCAGGCGATCCCGGCCTGAGGGGGTTGGCTATTCTTCACACACAACAAATTTGTGTGTTTGGAGATCGCGAATAAAGCGCGATCCTGCTGGTTCATCAATAAACGCCAACCAGCTATCGTCGCGGTTCAGGACTGCGCCAAGTGCGACATATTGTGGCGATTCCCCTTGCCGCTCATCCTCTGCGATTCCCGCGTCGGTTCCTCGGATGCGCCAGCCGCTGTCGGGGTATTTGTCATCTGGTTGAGCCATGTCGGGTTCTTCGCGATACAGGTAATCGACCAAACTTCTACCTGCGAGCACGCAGCTATCAACCATGCACCGATCCCAATAGTCGCGCCGAGCGGACGGGGGAGGGGGCGCACTGGCGCGAGCTTCGTCCCATCGAATGGCGATAACATCGGCGCGCCGAAAGGACACGACGTCTCCCGCCTTGAGTTGCGGCATGTCGAAGGGATCATTGTCGAGCGTGCCTTGCAAGAGGCCGCCATCGACAGCCGAAAGCTCCACCCACATCCGCTCGGCATCCCATTCCAATCCTGGCGGACGCGATCGAAACACGAGTTTAACGGCATCCCCCGGTTGAAGCGCCAGCAACTCATTTTCGGTCGGCAGGAAATACGTGTAGGGAGCCCCCTCGGCGATCGGATTAGGATCGTCTATTATGTAGCTGCCGAACAAGCGACGGCGCAGATTATAGATCCGATCGCGCGAGCGCATTACCGCTTCCGCGTCAATTCCCGCATCGCCTCATCGAGCCCTGCCAGCGTCAGCGGGTACATGCGGTCGGTCATCAGATCGGCGATGATGCGCAGGCTTTGCGAATAGCCCCATTGCTCCTGCGGGATCGGGTTGAGCCACACCGCAGCGGGATAGGTATTGGTCAGTCGCTGAAGCCATACCGCGCCCGATTCCTCGTTGAAATGCTCGACCGATCCGCCGGGATGGGTGATTTCATACGGACTCATCGACGCGTCACCGACGAACACGACTTTGTAATCATGGCCGAATTTGTGGAGCACGTCCCACATCGGCGTGCGTTCGGCAAAGCGGCGGCGATTGTCCTTCCACACGCCTTCATACGGGCAATTGTGGAAGTAGAAGAATTCGAGATTCTTGAATTCGCTCGTCGCGGCCGAGAACAATTCCTCACAAAGCTTGACCCACGGGTCCATCGATCCGCCGACATCGAGGAACAGCAACAGCTTGACCGCATTGCGGCGTTCGGCGCGCATCACGACGTCGAGCCAGCCCTGGCGCGCGGTGCCGCTGATCGTCGCGTCGATATCGAGTTCGTCGGCCGCGCCTTCGCGCGCGAATTTGCGCAGGCGGCGCATCGCGATCTTGATGTTGCGCGTGCCGAGCTCGCGCGTGTTGTCGAGGTTCTTGAAGTCGCGCTGGTCCCACACTTTCAGCGCACGCTTATGGGTTGATTCGCCGCCAATACGGACGCCTTCGGGATTGTAGCCGCTATTGCCGTACGGGCTGGTGCCGCCGGTGCCGACCCATTTGTTGCCGCCCTGATGGCGCTTTTCCTGCTCGTCGAGCCGCTGCTTGAGCGTCTCCATGATCTCGTCCCACGATCCGAGCGACTTGATCGCTTCCATCTCCTCTGGCGTGAGATATTTCTCGGCGACGGCTTTCAACCAGTCGGCGGGGATTTCGGCGCTGGTCTGGCCAAAGGTGGTGGCGATCCCCTTGAACACCTTGGCGAAGACCTGATCGAAGCGATCGAGCAGGCCCTCGTCCTTCACGTAAACCGCGCGGCTGAGGTAATAGAAATCCTCGGGCGTGCGGTCGATCACCTCGGCGTCGAGCGCTTCTAGGAGGAGCAGATGCTCCTTGAGGCTGGCGGAGATGCCGGCGGCGCGGAGCTCGTCGAGGAAATTTAGAAACATGGGAGACACCATGCCGTCCGTGTCGCGCGAAGTCGAGTAGCGCCGTCAGGTGCTCCGGCGCAGGCCGGAGCGGTGGCCAACGCTCCGGCCTGCGCCGGAGCACGCGCGATCACCGATAAGCGTCGATCAGCGCGCCGACATAATCGGGGTCGCGGCTGGTGAGTTCGGGGGCGGGGCGAGCGGCGGCGCCGCGTGCGAGCGCTTTGCCGTAGACGAAGCCGTAGGTGGGGTAGACGGTGCTGCCGAGCGCCTCCATGTCGCGGTACCAGACCTTGACCTCGCTCCAATCATTGTACGGCGAGACATCGGTCAGTGTTACGTCCTGCTCAGCATGGCCGCGCTCGCCATTCTGGCGCGACCAATTGGCGTGCGTGACCATCACGACGCGGGCATCGACCACGCGACTGATGACGGCGACATGGCCGAGCGGCAGACGCGCGGTGCGCGCGAAGACGATCACCGCGCCCGGGCGGGGCGTGTCGCCGCGCTGATAGCGACCCTCTGCCTTGTCCCACCATGTCCAGGCATCGCCGTAAATCTGGATGCCCGAGGCGGCGCGGGCGAAGGGCACGCATTGCCCGACATAATCGAGCAGCGACGATGCCGCGACCGGTGCGGTCGCGAAGGATGACATCAACAAAAAACCGAGCAATACACGCCGCATAAGAGCACGCGTTACCGGCTACTCCCCAAGACCGCGTATCGCATCATGGTTTACGAGTTGATTACCATCTTTGGTGGTGGTGCAACGGTCAGGCGTACCCTGCGGCACGAGTCAGATACGGTTTGCCCGAGCGCGTCGGCCAAGGTGCACAGCGCTCGGCTTGGGCGTCCGCTTGAAAGTCTTGCGGTCGACCGAAACCAGCCCGAAGCGCTGTGCGTAGCCGAAGACCCATTCGAAATTGTCGAGCAACGACCAATGGATATAGCCGCGGACATCGATGCCCTCATCGAGACAGGCCCTGAGCGCGCGCAGCGCCTCGTCGATATAGGCGATGCGGCGGGTGTCGTCGTTGGTCCCGATGCCGTTCTCGGTGACATAGACGGGCTTCCCGGTCCTGCGCGCGGCGTAGCGGATCGTCGCCCCCAGCGCCTGCGGATAATATTCATAGTCGGCCGCCGTCAGTTCGGCCCCGGCAGGCGGCGGCAAGACACCATCGGCACCGACCAGGATACGCGTATAGGTCTGCACACCGACGAAATCCGCTTTCGCCGCTTCATCGATCCACGGGCCATAGAGATTGGTGAGATATTCCGCAGCCTTATTGTCGGGGCCGACCCCCTGCACATCCTGCATGCTGATCGTCACGCCAACCGGAAACTTGCCCGGTCCGCCCTTCAGTGCCTGATAGGCAAGCTGGTGCGCCTTCACCATGTTCGCTTCGCTCTTAGCGATGTCGGCGAACAGGACCGAGGCAAAGCGATCCGAATTGACCGCCTTGGCGCAGGCGGCAAGCATGGCGGCGACCAGCGGCTTGGCTGGCGGATAGGTCCGGCTGAGATCGAGCACGCGCGCGATATTGGCTTCGTTGAACGTCGATGCAGCCGCCATCAACGGCCCCAGTCGCTGTGTCACGCGCTCGGCGAAGCGGGCGAAGAGTTCCGGGCTGTCGCTGCGCTCAAAGCCGCCGCGTGCCGCGAACCAGCGTGGCACGGTCCAATGGCTGAGCGTCACCATCGGGGCCAGACCGTGCGCATGGCACGATTCCAGCACGCGCGCATAATGATCCAGCTCGGCCTCGCTGAACCGTCCCGGCTCGGGCTCGATCCGCGCCCATTCCACCCCGAAGCGATGACAGTTGAAGCCCAAACGTTCGGCGAGCGCCGCGTCCTCGTCATAGCGGTGGTAACTGTCACACGCGTCGAGCGACGGTTCTCTGAACAGCGTTGGCTTGACGTTTTCCGCCAGCCAGAAATCGGAATTGACGTTGTTGCCCTCAATCTGATGCGCGGCGGTGGCGGTTCCCCACCAAAACCCCTTTGGCGCGGGACGGGGCAGCCGGGGCGCGGCGGAGGATTCGGGGATCGCAGAGATCGCGGCGATGCCGATGCCGCCGCCAATCACCGCGCGGCGGGACAGGTCGAGCGTGTCGTCGATCGGATGTGTCATCGGCCTGTCGATCCCCCTGGGTTTGCGGATACGGCGGTAGCTACTTGTTCTGCTGGCGCTTCGCCATAAACGCCAACCTTTCGAACAACATCACATCCTGTTCGTTCTTGAGCAGCGCGCCATGCAAGGGCGGTATCGCCTTCGTCGGATCGCGATTCTGCAGCACTTCGAGCGGCATGTCTTCGTGCAGCAGCAGTTTGAGCCAGTCGAGCAGCTCCGAGGTTGACGGCTTCTTCTTGAGGCCGGGCACGTCGCGCACGTCGTAGAATATGTCCATCGCGCGGTTGACCAGGATTTTCTGGATGCCGGGGAAGTGAACATCGACGATCGCCTGCATCGTCGCGCGATCGGGGAATTTGATATAATGAAAGAAGCAGCGGCGCAGAAACGCGTCGGGCAATTCCTTCTCATTGTTGCTGGTGATGATGACGATCGGGCGCTCGACCGCGCGGATCGTTTCCTTGGTTTCGTAAACGTGGAATTCCATCCGATCGAGTTCCTGCAACAGATCGTTGGGGAATTCGATATCGGCCTTGTCGATCTCGTCGATCAGCAGAACGGGCGGCTTGTCGCGCGTGAACGCCTCCCACAATTTGCCGCGGCGGATGTAGTTTGAGATGTCGTGGACGCGTTCGTCGCCCAGCTGACCGTCGCGTAACCGGGCGACCGCGTCATATTCGTACAGGCCCTGCTGCGCCTTGGTGGTGGATTTGATGTTCCACTCGATCAATTCGGCATCGAGCGCCTTGGCGATTTCATAGGCCAGGACAGTCTTTCCGGTGCCGGGTTCGCCCTTGACCAGCAACGGGCGGCGCAGCGTTACGGCGGCGTTGACCGCGACCTTCAGGTCATCGGTGGCGACATAGCCTTGCGTACCTTCGAACCGCTTCATCGCATCCGTCCCGTTCTTTTGAATAGCGGGTACGGCGGTAGCGGGAAATACGTCGGATGTGCAAGCTGCCTAGAGCGCGTCTCTTGCTGCGGCGCGGGCCTCGATCAAATCGCACAGGCCGCGATGCTGTGCGAAGGTCTGTTGCGCGCCGAACGCCATTGCGCGGCGCACCGGGGCGGCTGCACCGGGCGCTGTGGCAATTTGCGCGATCGCGATTTCATCGGGCAAGTGCGAGGCGACTACGGTGACACCGGCACGCTGCGCGGCGGCATCCAAGATGCGACGAAAGGCGTGCCAGTCGATCACCATGGCGAGTGCGGCGCCGACCGAGCAGCCGGCCCGATCCGAGCGGGCGAGCATGTCGAAGGTGTGGCGTTGCGCGGCAAAGGCGGCGTCGCTCTGGGCCTGTCCGGGGGTAGAAGGGAGCGGGCCGACTGCGGCGGTGAGGCGCGCGAGATAAGCGCGCTCGATCTCGAAGGCGCGGGTCGCGTCGGTCAGCCAGTCGGTATCGAGATCGGCAACGCGACGGCGCGCGGCTTCTTCGAACAAATCCGTGAGGCGGCCGTGGACCGCGCACACCGCATGCACCGCATCGGCGAGATCGCGTCCGGCGACGCCCGGCAGCGTCAGACGGCGCACCAACGCATGGTGCGCGCATCCGTCGCTCGCCGCCAGCGCGGCGATGCTGCCTGCGGGGGCCGGTTTCAGCTGTGTCGATGCGATCGCCATGACCCCCAGTATCGTCCCTTCCTCGACCGACGCAGCAGCGCCGGGTCTCACCCGAATGGCAAGCAGTGGAGCAAGGGATATACCGAAGCGCGTAAAGACCTGGTGTAGCGGCGGTTAAGTGTACCTAAACCAGCTTGGCTATCATGCAGCGACGAGCATCGCGGCCACGCCTTCGATCATGGCACCGACGCGCAAGGGCGCGAGGCCGATCCGCACCGAGACCGGATCGGCGCGATTGACGAGCAGGCTGACATGGAGCGGGGCGGGGGTCTCGCCCGCCATCGCTTGCTCGATTGACGCGCCGAGCGCGGCGCGGCCGCCGATTTCCGCCAGCGCGACGAAGCGGATCATTGCCAGTGCGTCGCGGGTGAGGCCCGTCATCGCCGACAGCGTCGCGCTTGGATCGACCGCATAGCCGCGCGGGTTGATCGTCACGCTGGCGATGCCGGTCGTGGCGAGCATCGCGGCGTCGAGCGCGTGTACGCTCGCCAGCGCGTGGGCGGCTTCGCGTTCGGGCCTATTGTCCCGCGCGAACAGCACTACGCCCGAGCCCGCAGGCTCGATCGCCAGCGTCAGCATCCGCCCCTCGCGCGCGGCGGACGGAATCTCGAGCCGATCACCGATGCCCGATGCCAGCACGCGGCGGATCGCATCGATCAGAAACGCGCGGGTGGAGGGCGGTGCCACCGAGTCAATCGCTGCGCCGGGCGCGACCGTCGCGCCGAAATGCGCGCGCGCGGTGCGGCTTGAGGCGGTGATCGTGCCGTCACTATCCGCCACCACTGCGAGATCGCGCATGCCATCGAGCAACGCGGTCGCATCGACTCCGGCGGCGGCGGCGGCGGGCGCGGCCGTATCGGGCGCATGCGCCGCGCACAAAGCGTCCATCGTTTCGATCGAGGTCATCACGAAGCGCGGGCGCCCACGGTGCAGAATATAGAGCGGCGCGCGCGCGGCACGTTCCTGCCATAGACCGAAGTGGCGCACCAGATCCGACGAGGTGACGAGCTGTTCGGGCGGGAGCGCAGGGGACATCATCCCCGAAACGATAAGCAATCCCGCCGGGTCCGCCACAATATTACTCCAGAACGGAGCAATCTTGTGGAAAATGCATCCTTTACGGCGGCGGGGCGCGCCCACCGCCAGGGGAGTTACTGATCCAGGAAGCTGCGCATCTTACGGCTGCGGCTCGGGTGCTTCAACTTCCGCAACGCCTTCGCCTCAATCTGGCGGATACGCTCGCGCGTGACCGAGAATTGCTGGCCGACCTCCTCGAGCGTGTGATCGGTGTTCATGCCGATGCCGAAACGCATGCGCAGCACGCGTTCCTCGCGCGGGGTGAGGCTCGCCAGCACGCGGGTGACGGTTTCCTTGAGGTTCGCCTGGATCGCGGCGTCGACCGGGATCACCGCATTCTTATCCTCGATGAAATCGCCGAGGTGCGAATCCTCCTCGTCGCCGATCGGCGTTTCGAGGGAGATCGGCTCCTTGGCGATCTTCATCACCTTGCGGACCTTCTCGAGCGGCATGCTCAGGCGCTCGGCCATTTCCTCGGGCGTGGGCTCGCGGCCCTGCTCGTGCAGGAACTGGCGGCTGGTGCGGACCAGTTTGTTGATCGTCTCGATCATGTGGACCGGGATGCGGATCGTGCGCGCCTGATCGGCGATCGAGCGCGTGATCGCCTGACGGATCCACCATGTCGCATAGGTGCTGAACTTGTAGCCGCGGCGATATTCGAACTTATCGACCGCCTTCATCAGGCCGATATTGCCCTCCTGGATCAAATCCAGAAATTGCAGTCCGCGATTGGTGTATTTCTTGGCGATCGAAATGACGAGGCGCAAGTTCGCCTCGACCATTTCCTTTTTGGCGATGCGCGCTTCGCGCTCGCCCTTTTGCACCATGTTGACGATCCGGCGGAATTCGGTGAGCGCCATGCCGGTGGCCTGGCTGATCTCGCTGATTTCGACGCGGATCCGGTCGGCGGCATCGGCTTCGTTAGTGACGAAGGCGGTCCATTTCTTGTCGATCTTGGCGACCGAGGGAATGAACTGCTCGTCGAGCTCATGCCCGATGTAACGATCGAGGAAGTCCTTGCGCGGCACCTTGTGGCGCTCGGCGAGGCGTAGCATCTGGCCGCCGAGCGCGGTGAGGCGGCGGTTGAAGGCGTAGAGCTGATCGACCAGATATTCGATCTTGGCGTTGTGGAACTGGACGCTCTCGACCTCGGCGGTGAGTTCCTCGCGCAGTTTCTGATATTTGCGTTCGTCGGAGGCCGACAGCTCGCCGCCCGCTGCCATCGCGTCGAGCCGGGTCTGCTGGACCTTGCTGAACTTCTTGTAGAGCGCGGTGATGCTGGCGAAGCGTTCGAGCGCGATCGGCTTCAATTGCTCTTCCATCTGCGCGAGGCTGAGGGTGTTGTCCTCTTCCTCGTCATCGGACGGGCGCGGCGTGCGCCGCTCCTGCATCGAATCCTCTTCTTCCTCGGCGGGGGCCTCTTCGGGCTCTTCCTCTTCCTTGAAGCTCGGGCCGGCGGTCTTTTCGCTGATTTCGCCCCCCCCAATCCCATTAGGGCCGTCTTCATCATCGGTCAGCGCTTCGGGCGCCGGGTCCTTCGACAGCATCGCATCGAGATCCATGATCTCGCGCAGCTGCATCGTGCCTTCGTTGAGCGCGGTCGACCAGTCGATGATCGCGTTGAAGGTGATTGGCGATTCGCACAGACCGAGGATCATCGTGTCGCGGCCGGCCTCGATCCGCTTGGCGATGGCGATTTCGCCCTCGCGGCTGAGCAATTCGACCGCGCCCATCTCGCGCAAATACATCCGCACCGGATCGTCGGTGCGGTCGATGACCTCTTTTTTCTTTACGTCGAGCGCGGGGCCGGCATCCTCCGACGCATCGACCGGCTCGGCATCATCGTCATCTTCGGCCTTGGCGGGCTCGTCGCCATCCTCGCCTTGCTCGTCATTCTCGACGATGTTGATGCCCATTTCGGACAAAGCCGAGCTGATATCTTCGATCTGATCGGACGACATTTCGCCTTGCGGGAGCGCTTCGTTGAGCTGCTCATAGGTGATGTAGCCACGCTTTTTGGCGCGGGCGATCACCTTCTTGATCGATGCGTCGTTCAAATCGATCAGCGGCGCATCGCTACCCTCGATGGTTTCGTTTGCGTCCGCCATATCCGTCTTCGCCATCAATTGCCCTCGGTACTAAAAGCCCTGGCGTCTTCGTTCGCCTGCACCAGATTTGCAAGGCGCGCGTTCAGGGCCTGTTGTTCTCTCACGAGCGACACTTGCCGCTCGAACGCCTCATCCGAATAGTTCGCTTGCACCATCGCCGTCGCCGCTGCCAGCGCCGCATCCACTTCCGGCCGAGCGACCAGGATCGCGATCGCCTCGTCGAGGTCTTCGCGTGCCCGTGCCGGTTCGGCATCCCTTTGCGTGAACGAACATGATAATTGGTCGGCCCGCAGCAGTTCGTGCGCGATTATATCAAATCCAGATGAGGCCAATATGGTAAGGAGGCGCTCACTATCAAGCGCCTTGTTTTGATGGGCGTCCTCGACCGCGACATCGACGACCGCCTCGAACAGTTTGCCGAGCGCATTGTCGGCGAGTTTGAGCGACCCGAGCACCTCCATATGCCGCGCGATTTCCGCGGGATGGCGGATCAGTCCGGCGAGCACCGCCTTGGCGAGGATACGGTCGATGCCGCCGGCGCGGATGCCCTTGGCCCCGTCACCGGGTGGCGCGATCGGGGGTTTCCACGGTTGTCCAGCTTTGCGCGAGCCGCGCGCTTGCGGAACGAAGGGTTGGCGCGTCCGGGTGTAGAGCGCATCGAAGCGGCGGCGGAATTCGGCGAGATATTCGGCGCGCACGCCTGGATCGGCAATTGTGTTCGCCAGATCGGCGAGCCGCGCCTTGAGGCCCGCTTTTTGTTCGGGCGTGGCGAGCGGTTCGGCGGCGAGTTCGCTCGCCCATAGCCGATCGACCAAGGGTTCGGGTGTTTTCAGCAGCGCCTCGAACGCCGCCGGGCCTTTCATCCGCACTAGATCATCCGGGTCCTGCCCCTGCGGCAGCGTGACGAAAGCGAGGCTGCGCCCCGGGCTAAGCAGCGGCATCGCGCGGTGGGCGGCGCGGATCGCGGCTTTCTGGCCCGCGCTGTCGCCGTCGAGGCACAGGATCGGCACGTCGCTCAAGCGCCACATGCGTTCAAGCTGCGCCTCGGTCACCGCCGTGCCGTTGGGTGCGACGACTTCGCCGAACCCCGCCTGCGCGAGCGCGATCACGTCCATATAGCCCTCGACCACGATCAGCCGCCCGGCTTTGCGCGACGCGGGGGCGGCCTTGTCGAGATTGTAGAGCGTGCGGCCCTTGTCGAAGAGCGGGGTTTCGGGGGAATTCAGGTATTTCGGCTCTCCGTCGCCGATGATGCGCCCGCCGAACGCGATCGTGCGGCCGCGCGGATCTCGGATCGGGATCATCAGGCGTCCGCGGAAGCGGTCGTAGGGAGTCTTTTCCTCGACCTTGATCAGCAACCCCGCCTCGACCAGCAGCGGATCGCCATAGTCCTTCAGCGCGGTCTTGAGCGCTGTGCGGGAGTCTGGCGCGAAGCCGAGGCCGAAGGCGCGCGCGGTCTCGGCCTTGATCCCGCGCTTGGCGAGCACGTCGCGCGCAGTGGCGCCGGTCAGGCCATTCAGCTGATCGGTGAACCAGCTCGCGGCATCGGCGCACGCCTCGTGCAGGCCCTTGGCGGCCTCGGCCTTCTCGGCGGCGCGCGGGTCCATCGCGGGGAGTTCCATCCCCGCCGCCTGCGCAAGCTCCTTCACCGCATCCATGAAAGGCAGCCCACGCTGGTCGGTCATCCAGCGGATCGCGTCGCCGTGGGCGCTGCAACCGAAACAGTGGTAGAAGCCCTTGTCGTCGTTGACGTAGAACGACGGCGTCCTCTCATTGTGGAACGGGCAGCAGGCGCGCCACTCGTGGCCCGCCTTTTGCAGCGGGGTGCTGCGCCCGATGAGCGCGGAGAGCAGGGTGCGCGACCGGAGTTCGTCGAGGAATTGGGGTGATAGGGTCATGCGGCTTTGCCTGCCGCATCGCGCGAGTTCGGCCCAGCAGTCTCCCCTCCCGCGAGCGGGAGGGGGCAGGGGGTGGGCGCGCGCTCACCGCCAAGCGCAGCGGTAGCGATGGTTTCCAATACGCCGGTCATATTCGACGTCAGATCATTGTTCCAAAAACGGATTACGCGGTAGCCCGCCCTCTCGAGTGCGCGGGTCCGCACTTCGTCATACCCCGCCGCCTCACCATGCTGGCTGCCGTCGAGCTCTACGACCAATTTTTCTGCGCGGCACACGAAATCCACGCGATATCCGGCGATCGGCATCTGTCGGCTGAATTTCAGCCCGGCCACCCGCTTCCCCTTTAGCTGTCGCCAAAGCATTTCTTCATGTGGGGTCGCATTGTTGCGTGCTTCGCGGACTTTCGCAGTCGGTCGGCCCAGTCGATAGCGCGCGCCCACCCCTCGATCCCCTCCCGCAGGCGGGAGGGGAGGAAGAAGGGGCTCGCCCTCATACATTACGAAAGCGCCGCCTTCACCGCCGCGCTCGCCTTGCTCATATCCAGCGTCGTCGCGTGGCGCGCCTTGAGCTCCGCCATCACGCGACCCATGTCCTTCATGCCGCTGGCGCCAAGCTCGGCCTTGATCGCTTCGATCGCCGCTGCGGTCGCCGCCTCGTCCATCTGCGTCGGCAGGAACGTCTCGATCACTGCGACTTCGGCGGCTTCGTTATCGGCGAGTTCCTGACGCCCGCCCTTGACGAACATGTCGATCGATTCGCGGCGTTGCTTGACCATCTTCTGCAGCACTTCGACGACCAGCGTATCGTCGTCGGCGGGGGCGATGCCGTCGCGCGATTGCGGGGCGCGCGCTTCGATGTCGCGATTCTTGATCGCGCTCTGGATGAGGCGCAGCGTCGCGGTGCCGGCCTTGTCGCCGCCCTTCATCGCGGTGATGAGCGCTGCCTTGATGTCGTCGCGAATCATTCTCGGTCCTTTTCGGTGGGGGGCGACACTAGCGGGTTTATGCGATTGACGCATCCGCTCTGCGCTTCTAGTCCCCGTCGCTTAGCGACATTGATGAACCCGAGGAGTGCCCGCCGCAATGGCCGACGCCAAACCTATGACCGCGCCTGACGGAGCTACCGGCGTTCTGGTGCTCTCCACCGGCGAGGTGATTTGGGGCCGTGGCTTCGGCGCGGAGGGCGCGGCGGTCGGCGAAGTGTGTTTCCACACCGCGATGACGGGCTATCAGGAAATCATGACCGACCCGAGCTTTGCCGGGCAAATGATCACCTTCACCTTTCCGCATATCGGCAATGTCGGCGCGAATCCCGACGATCTCGAAGCGGACGACCCGCACGCTTTGGGCATCATCGTGCGCGAGGATGTGACGGGGCCGAGCAATTTTCGGTCGACCGAGCGGCTCGACGCGTGGATGGCGAAGCACGGGCGGATCGGGCTGGCGGGCGTCGATACGCGCGCGCTGACGCGGCGGATTCGCGGGGGTGGCGCGCCCAATGGGGTGATTGCGCATTCGGCTTCCGGTGCGTTCGATGTGCCCGCGCTGCTGGCGATGGCGCAGGCGTGGCCGGGGCTGGAAGGCATGGACCTCGCGATCGCGGTGACGACCGAGATGGATTATGGCTGGGATGGCGGCGTTTGGCGGCTGGGGGCGGGGTATGACAGTTCTGTCCCCCTCCCCATGGGGGAGGGGTTAGGGGAGGGCAGTGCAACCGGCGCTGCGCTCGCGGATATGCCCTCCCCCAGCCCCTCCCCCAAAGGGGAGGGGAGCAAGAAGAAGCGCCCCCATGTCGTCGCGATCGACTACGGCTCCAAACGCAACATCTTCCGCAACCTCGTGCGCGCAGGCGCAAACGTCTCGGTCGTCCCTGCCACCGCCACCTTCGAACAGATCATCGCGCTCGCCCCCGACGGCATTTTCCTGTCGAACGGTCCGGGCGATCCCGCCGCGACCGGCGTCTACGCCGTGCCGGTGATCCAGCAGCTGCTGGAGACGGGCAAGCCGCTGTTCGGCATTTGCCTCGGCCACCAATTGCTCGCGCTCGCGGTCGGCGGGCAAACGACCAAGATGTTCCAGGGCCATCGCGGCGCCAACCACCCGGTCAAGCGGCTGTCGGATGGCGCCGTCGAGATCACCAGCATGAACCACGGCTTCGCGGTCGAACGCGGCAGCCTGCCCGAGACAGCGCGCGAGACGCATGTGTCGCTGTTCGACGGATCGAATGCGGGGATCGAACTGACCGACCGCCCGGCGTTCAGCGTGCAATATCATCCCGAGGCCAGCCCGGGGCCGCAGGACAGCCTGTATCTGTTCGAGCGGTTTGTGGGGATGTTGGCATGAAAGCATCGTTCGAAGAGGCAAAAGACATCGTCTTGGTTGCGGCTTACGAGACACTTTATAATTTTGCTGATTTTGACTCTTTGAAAGCCGACGACATACAAGGTCAGTTAGATTCTGTCTTTTCTATTGGATTTACACGAAGAGTTCTAACTGCTCTTAGTGCCGCTGAATTAGTCACGGCGGATAGTTATGATGAATCCAGCCCTATAATGTATTCTCTGACAGATAAAGGGCTGGAAGCTGCAGAACGGCTTCCCTCTTTGTATGTTCTTGTAGCGCGTTTGCGCGATTACAATTCGAGCGTGCAAGGGAAAATTGAGGTTCCGGCATCAGATAGAATAGTCCGCCTCAATCACAATGAAGTTCAGACAGCGGTCGGCTCCGTCAGTGAGATTATCGATGCTCTCGAAAAAGATAACGGTGACCCGGAGCAACCCGGCCTACGAGAACGTTTACTCGGCCAGATTAAAGCGGGCCGGGAGCTGATTCAAGCCGGGGAGTTCCGGGCGTACCTTCTGTACGAAGTTTTGGTCCGGGCTCTTAACGAGCTAATCAAGCGCTATCAGAACCCAACAATTGCTGCACTCGCCAACGCATTGTTAGGCGCGGTGGTTAGCCAGTTGCTGCAGGCCCACTGATGAAGATTAAATCATTTAGCGAGGCCCCCAAATGACCCTCCCCGAAGTCTCCCCCGCACGTCTCGAAGAGGAATGGGCCGCCGACAAGGACGTGCTCGCCAGCTTGCGCGAAAATGGCGACCGCGCCGAGATCGTGCGCCCGGTCGATGTCAGCTTCCGCGGCGATGACGATGCGCTCGACAAGCTCGAGGAAGATGCTGCCGAGCTCGGCTTCGAAGTGATCGAGCGCGAAGAGGATGAGGATGGCGAGGTCTGCCTGTTCCTCGGCCGCGATCAGGCCGCCGACGATGAATCGATCAAGGCGTTGACGCTCAAATGCCTGCAGATCGAGCTTGCCTATGAGGTCGAATATGACGGCTGGGGCTGCACGGCTGAAGATGGCACTGGCGAAGACGGAACCGAGTAACAATGCCTAAACGCACCGACATCTCCTCCATCCTCGTCATCGGCGCGGGGCCGATTGTCATTGGGCAGGCGTGCGAGTTCGATTATTCGGGCACGCAGGCGATCAAGGCGTTGAAGGAGGATGGCTATCGCATCGTGCTGGTCAATTCGAACCCGGCGACGATCATGACCGATCCCGAGCTGGCCGATGCGACCTATGTCGAGCCGATCACCCCCGAGATCGTGCGGAAGATTATCGAGAAGGAGCGGCCTGATGCCGTCCTGCCGACGATGGGCGGGCAGACCGCGTTGAACACCGCGCTGGCGCTGTTCAACGACGGCACGCTGGCGGAATTCGGGGTCGAGATGATCGGCGCCGATGCCGAGGCGATCGACAAGGCCGAGGACCGGCTGAAGTTCAAGGATGCGATGACCAAGATCGGCCTCGAAAGCGCGCGCTCGGCGATTGCGCATTCGGTCGAGGAAGCGCTCGCGGGCCTCGAGAAGACCGGGCTTCCCGCGATCATCCGGCCAAGCTTCACCATGGGCGGATCGGGCGGCGGCATCGCGTATAATCGCGAGGAATTCCTCAACATCGTCCGCAACGGGCTCGATCTCTCACCGACCACCGAAGTGCTGATCGAGGAATCGCTGATCGGGTGGAAGGAATATGAGATGGAAGTCGTCCGTGACCGGAACGACAATGCCATCATCATTTGCTCGATCGAGAATGTCGATCCGATGGGCGTCCACACCGGGGACAGCATCACCGTCGCGCCTGCACTGACGCTGACCGACAAGGAATATCAGATCATGCGCAATGCGAGCATCGCTTGCCTGCGCGAAATCGGTGTCGAGACGGGCGGTTCGAACGTGCAATTCGCGGTCAATCCCAAGGACGGCCGCCTGATCGTGATCGAGATGAATCCGCGCGTGTCGCGCTCCTCGGCGCTGGCGTCCAAGGCGACGGGCTTCCCGATCGCCAAGGTCGCGGCGAAGCTGGCGGTCGGCTACACGCTCGACGAGATCACCAACGACATTACCGGCGCGACGCCCGCAAGCTTCGAGCCGACAATCGATTACGTCGTCACTAAAATCCCGCGCTTCGCTTTCGAAAAGTTCAAGGGCGCGGAAGCGGTGCTGTCGACCGCGATGAAATCGGTCGGCGAAGTGATGGCGATCGGCCGCAACATCCATGAATCGCTGCAAAAGGCGCTCCGTGGGCTCGAGACCGGGCTGTCGGGCTTCAACATGGTCGACCGCTTGGTCGGCGCACCACGCGCCGAGATCGAGGCGGCGCTGGCCGTGGCGACGCCCGACCGGCTGCTGGTCGCCGCACAAGCGCTGCGCGAGGGCTTCACCGTGGCTGAAGTGCATGCGCTGGCGAAGTTCGACCCGTGGTTCATCGAGCGTATCGCCGAGATCGTCGCGGCGGAGGGTGAAGTCGCGACCAATGGTCTGCCGCGCGATGCGGCGGGGATGCGGCGGCTGAAATCCATGGGGTTCAGCGACAAAAGGCTCGCCTTCCTCGCGGTGGAGTCGGCCAATCTGCGTGAGCGGCCGATGGCGCGCGGCGGGCTGATCCACGATGTCGTCCAGGCGATGACCGGCGGGACGACCGAAATCGAAGTGCGCGCGCTGCGGCACAGGCTTGGCGTGCGGCCGGTGTTCAAGCGCATCGACACCTGCGCTGCCGAATTCGATGCCAAGACGCCGTACATGTATTCGACTTATGAAGCCCCGAGCTTCGGCGAGCCCGAATGCGAGAGCCAGCCGACCGACCGGAAGAAGGTCGTGATTCTGGGCGGCGGACCAAACCGGATCGGGCAGGGGATCGAGTTCGATTATTGCTGCTGCCACGCCTGCTTCGCGCTGCACGACGCGGGCTATGAGACGATCATGGTCAATTGCAATCCGGAGACGGTGTCGACCGATTACGATACCAGCGACCGGCTGTATTTCGAGCCGCTGACCGCCGAGGATGTGCTCGAAATTTTGCATGTCGAGATGTCGAACGGCAGCTTGCACGGCGTGATCGTGCAATTCGGCGGACAGACGCCGCTCAATCTGGCGCAGGCGTTGCAGGATGCGGGGATCCCGATCCTCGGCACGAGCCCCGATGCGATCGATCTGGCGGAGGATCGCGAGCGGTTCGCGGCGCTCATCAACACGCTTGGCCTGCGCCAGCCCGCCAACGGCATTGCGCGCAGCCGCGACGAGGCGGTCGCGGTCGCCGAGCGGATTGGCTATCCGGTGTTGATGCGGCCCAGTTACGTGCTCGGCGGGCGCGCGATGGAGATCGTCGACGGCCGCCCACAGCTCGAGGAATACATCCAGACCGCGGTGCAAGTGTCGGGCGATTCACCCGTTTTGATCGACCAGTATCTGCGCGACGCGATCGAGGTCGATGTCGATGCGATTTGCGACGGGACGGATGTCACGGTCGCGGGCGTGCTCCAGCATATCGAGGAAGCCGGGGTCCATTCGGGCGACAGCGCCTGTTCGATCCCGCCTTATTCGCTGTCCGCCGACATTATCGCCGAAATCGAGCGGCAGACCGTGGCGCTCGCGCATGCGCTGTCGGTGGTGGGGCTGATGAACATTCAGTTCGCGGTGAAGGAGGGCCTTGTCTATCTGATCGAGGTCAACCCGCGCGCCAGCCGCACCGTGCCGTTCGTCGCCAAGGCGATTGGCGCGCCGATCGCCAAGATCGCCGCGCGCGTGATGGCGGGCGAGAAGCTTGCCGATCTTCCGAAGATCGATCGCCACATCGACTATTTTGCCGTCAAGGAAGCGGTGTTCCCGTTCAACAAATTCCCCGGGGTCGATCCCGTGCTGTCGCCCGAGATGAAGAGTACGGGCGAAGTGATGGGGATCGATCAGGATTTCACACTCGCCTTCGCCAAATCGCAATTGGGCGCAGGCACGGTCCTGCCCAAGGGTGGCGCTGTGTTCGTCAGCGTGAAGGATGGCGACAAGCCGGTGATCCTGCCCGCTGTCCGCGCGCTCGCGGAGCATGGTTTCACGATCGTGGCGACAGCGGGCACGGCGGACTATCTGACCGCACACGGCGTAACCGTGGAGCGCGTCAACAAGGTCGCGCAAGGGCGCCCGCATATCGTCGACCGCATCAAGGATCGCGGGATCGATTTGATCTTCAACACGACCGAGGGCTGGCAGAGCCTGAAGGATTCCTCGCCGATCCGCGGTTCGGCGCTGTCGCTGAAGATCCCGTACTTCACCACCGCCCCCGCCAGCGTCGAAGCGGCGCAGGCGATTGTGGCGCTTTCGACGCGCAGTCTTGAAGTAAAGCCGTTGCAATCCTATTATTCGCACTCGCACACCTAATCCCCCACATGAGAACAGCGTGCGGGCAGGTCCATGATGGGCCGGCCAACTGGGTGATTTTGAAGACGAAGGACGACAGGGATGGCTACCGTTGAGAAGATGCCGATGCTGCAAGAAGGCCATGACCGGCTCAATGCGGACCTGAAACGGCTGAAGGCGGAGCGCCCGACGATCGTCGATGCGATCGAGGAAGCCCGTGCGCATGGTGATCTCTCGGAAAATGCCGAATATCATGCCGCCAAGGAGCGGCAGGGCCAGATCGAAGCGTCGATCAGCGATATCGAGGATAAATTGTCGCGCGCCCAGGTGATCGACCCGACGGAATTGTCGGGCGACAAGGTCGTGTTCGGCGCGACGGTGACCTTGCTCGACGAGGATGACAAGCCGGTCAAATATCAGATCGTCGGTCAGACCGAGGCGGATGCCAAGGGCGGGCGCATTTCATACAATTCGCCGCTCGGTCGCGCGCTGATCGGGCGCAAGCTCGAGGACGAGGTCGAAGTGACCGTCCCTTCGGGCGACCGTTATTACGTCGTGTCGAAGATCGAATTCATCTGAGCGGCGGCGAAACGATTAGCGAAGCTAATCGCTAGCGAACTAGCCGCGTACGGACGGCGGCGCCAAAGCGCCGACCGACGACACGGGATTTATTCCCGTGTCGGCTCGCACGGATTGTTGAAACGCCGTCGGCAAAGCCGCCGTCGGACGGGTTCGCAGGTGCGACCCGCCGACCGGCCTGGGGGCTGCGCTGACGCGCACCGGCGCCGTCGCTACGCCGACGCGCCTGCCCCCGGTGCCAGCAGATCCGGCTGCAACAGCCGGTGCAGATGCACGACGACGAACTTCATCTCGGCATCGTCGACGGTCCGTTGCGCGGCCGCGCGCCACGCCTTTTCGGCGCTGGCATAATCGGGGAAGAGTCCGACGATTTCGATCGAATCGAGATCGTCAAAGTCGAGGCCGCGCGGATCGGAGACGCGGCCGCCGAAGACGAGGTGGAGCTTGCTCATGACATTTCGGTCCCGATAGGATTGACGGTTCGACCCATCTTAAGGTCGGCGCGACCTTTCGGGAACCTGTCCGGCTGCGATTATGCTTTGGGCTTCGCTTTTTTGGCAGCGGTTTTTTTCGCGGGCGCAGCGGGCGCCTGCGGCGCTTCGGGAGCGGCCGGTTGCGCTTTCGCAGCGACCATGGCGGCGGCTCCTGCGGTGGCGAGCGTTTTCACCACACCACCGAGCATCTTGCCGACCTGATCGCGCGCTGCGTTGCGGGTGAAGCCCAGCATGTCGAGTTCGGCCTTGGCGGTATCCTTCGCCGCCTCGACCGCGCCGCGCGTGGTATCGCTGATCCGCTTACCGACCGGACCGAGCAGCTTTGCCTCTTGCTCGCTGCGTGGCACGAACGCGCCGAGCAAAACGCCGAGCGCAACCCCGCCCGCGAGGACGCCAACCGGATTGGCCTCGATGCCCTCGGCGGTTTTCCGCGCGAGGTCGCGCGCCGTGTCCGAGGTTGCTTCAATCGCCTTGGAGGCAGATTTACGGACTTTGGCGACGGCCTTGGTGCCGCTGGTCTTGGATTTCGCTTCGGTCATTTCGAAGATCCTCATTTGGGGGATTTGGAGGGGAGGGCGCGTGCGGCAGCGGGCTCCCGCCGACGCAAAAGGCGCGCGATCCGGTGGCGCGCCAGGAACAGGCCGAGCAGCGCCACGGCGAGCCCGACAGCCATGGGTTTGCGTCGCGCGGTCTCGGCGACGTCGTTCAGCGCAGCGACGCCCCGCACTTTTAGGGTATCCGCAACGTCCTGTGCCAATGCCTGAGGGGTGGCGCGGCGTTGCAGCGCGCCGATCGTCCCCGACAGCCGCGCGCGCGCAGCCTCGGATCGTGCCTGCGCGAGCGCAAGCCGCGTTCCGATTGCGCGGCCAGTCACGGCAATTCCTCCGATGTGCCGAATAGCAGCTTGAAGTGCCGCATCGCCAGCCACCCGAGCAATCCCGAAACCAGCACGAGCGTTCCAACGACGATTACCGTCGCCCAAGTCGGACCGACCAAGGGCGTAAGCACCATCAGAACCCCGACGACGAGCGCGGTTAGCGCAACCGATCCGGTCGCGACGGAAGCGAGGAGCAGCAGGATGCCATTCCGCGTCTGATCGATCCGCGCGACGACCTTCGCTTTTTGCAGCTCGATTTCGGCGCGGGCGAGGTTCTCGGCGTCGGCGAGGGCGCGCGAGAAGAGCGTAGCGATGCTATCGTCATCGCCCGGTTCGTCGCGTACCCTGTCGTCCACCACTGCCCCCGCCGCTCAGGCTCAGGCTTTGTCGTCGGTGTCGGCAGCCATGCCCGACTGGATCAACCGGACCAGCACGAAGCCGATCGCGGCCGCCGTACCGATCGCGATCGCCGGACTCTTCTGGACGAAGTCGCGCGCGTCGTCGATCAGATCGTCGAGTTCCTTGGCTTTCAGTCCTTCGGAAAAACCTGCGACCTTGTCGGCGGCGGTGCGGGCATATTGGCCGTATTGTTCACCCAGCTTTTCATCGACGGTGCCGGCCGCGTCATTGATCATCTTGACGATCTCGTCGAGCGCACCCCCTGCGCGGGCCTTGCCATCCTCGGCATAGGTCTTGGCGCGGTCGACCGCGTCCTTGCCGATTTTGGTCGCGCTATCCTTGAACAGCTGCGAAGCGGTGACGCCCGCTTTGACGGTCTCGTCGGCGGCAGTGTGTGCGGCGGCGGCGGCGGCGTCGAGATGTTCGGTCGTAGTGGATTCGGATGTGGTAGCCATGACAAGCGCCCTTCATTGATGAAGCGAAAACACATAACCGGTCAGCGCCTGCCCTGGTTCCCAAATCCCGCCCGCGAATTGCGGGCGTTGGACTTAGCCGATAGAGGCACGCGCAAACCTCTGTCCGACCGTTAGAAGGATCGTTCTATGACCGCAATCATCGACATTCATGCCCGCACGATCCTCGACAGCCGCGGCAACCCGACGGTCGAGGTCGATGTGATGCTCGAAGACGGCAGCTTCGGTCGCGCGGCGGTCCCATCGGGCGCCTCGACCGGTGCGCATGAAGCGGTCGAAAAGCGCGATGGGGACAAGAGCCGCTGGGGCGGCAAGGGCGTGCAAAGCGCGGTCGATGCGGTCAATGGCGAGATTGCCGATGCCGTCGCGGGCCTCGAGGCCGAGGATCAGCGCGAGATCGATGCGACGATGATCGAACTCGACGGGACCGAGAATAAGAGCCGCCTCGGCGCGAATGCGATCCTCGGCGTCAGCTTGGCGGTGGCGAAGGCGGCGGCAGATGCGCGGACCTTGCCGCTCTATCGCTACGTCGGCGGCGTTTCGGCGCATGTCCTGCCGGTGCCGATGATGAACATCATCAATGGCGGTGAACATGCCGACAATCCGATCGATTTCCAAGAATTCATGATCGTGCCGGTCGGCGCAACTTCGATGATCGAAGCGGTGCGCTGCGGGTCGGAGATTTTCCACACACTGAAAAAAGGTCTGCACGACAAAGGGCTGGCAACCTCGGTCGGGGATGAGGGCGGTTTTGCGCCCAACATCGCGTCGACCAATGAGGCGATCGAATTCATCCTGCGCTCGATCGAGAGCGCGGGCTACACCCCCGGCGACGACGTGATGCTTGCGCTCGATTGCGCGGCGACCGAATTCTACAAAAACGGGAAGTATGAGATTTCGGGCGAGGGGAAGACCCTCTGCAGCCACGAAATGGCAGAATATCTCGCCGACCTCACGCGGCGGTATCCGATCTTTTCGATCGAGGACGGCATGGCCGAAGACGATTGGGAGGGCTGGAAGGCACTGACTGACATGGTCGGCGATAAGGTCCAGCTGGTCGGCGACGATTTGTTCGTGACCAATCCGAAGCGGCTGAAGCAGGGGATCGAGACGCGCACGGCGAACTCGCTATTGGTCAAGGTTAACCAGATCGGCACGCTCACCGAAACGCTCGAAGCCGTTTCGATGGCGCAACGGGCGGGCTATACCGCCGTCATGTCGCATCGCTCGGGCGAGACCGAGGATTCGACGATCGCCGATCTGGCTGTCGCGACCAATTGCGGGCAGATCAAGACGGGCAGCCTCGCGCGCTCCGACCGGCTTGCCAAGTACAACCAGCTGATCCGGATCGAAGAAGAGCTGGAGGGTGCAGCGGTCTATGCCGGACGCTCTGTCATGAGAATTTAAAGATCGTAGAAATACGGGCTTGATCCACGAGTCGCGATGCGCGAAGGTCGCTTTCGTGGCCAAGAAACGCTCAACGCTCCGCACCATGCTCCGCCGCGCAATCGCGCCGGCGGCCTTGCTCATCGTTGGCGTGTTCTTCGGCGGCTATGCGATTTTCGGGCCGAACGGTGCGCTGGCGTATGGCGATATCGAGCGGCAATTGCTGGTCAAGCAACGCGAACTCGCGATGCTCGACAAGAGCCGGACGGAATTGAAGAACCGCGTGTCCTTGCTCGACCCACGCCATGCCGACCCGGACATGGTTGAGGAACTTGCGGTCAAGAACCTCGGCGTGGTGCATAAGAACGATGTGATCGTCCCGTTGACAAAGTAGCGCAGGGCAGTCTTAGTTTTGTCATCCCCGCGAAAGCGGGGACCCATCTCCGGCGGCACGATATGGGTCCCCGCTTTCGCGGGGATGACAGCAACAGGGCCCGGCCCCTACCGCCCCAGGAACGTCAGCAAGTCTTTCGTGAAGCGGTCCCGCTCGGTCACGGTGAAGCCGTGCGGGGCGCCGTCATATTCGACCAGTTGCGCTTGCCCGATCCCGCGCGCGGCAACGCGACCGCTAAGGTCGATCGGGACGATGTCATCGGCGGTGCCGTGGACGATCAGCGTGGGAACGCGGAAGGCGGGCAAGTCACCGCGAAAATCGGTGTGGCCGAAGGATTTGACGCATTCGAGCGTCCCGCGCAGCCCAGCCTGCATGGCGATGTTCCACGCCCATTGCACCGTCTCGGGACTAACCTGCGGCCCAGCGCCGCCAATGCCGAAAAAGGTCTTGAGGAAACCCGCGAAGAAGCCGGGGCGATCTGCGGCGATGCCGGCGAGCATCCCTTCGAACACCTCGGGCGGCGCGCCATTGGGGTTGTCTTCGGCCTTCGACAGATACGGCACCACCGAACCGATCAGTCCGGCGGCGACCACGCCCTTGCCGTCGTGGCGGCTCATGTAGCGCGCGACCTCGCCGCCGCCCATCGAGAAACCTACGATCGTCGCGTCCGAAGTTGCGCCGGTCTGCTCCAAAACGTCGGCGAGATCGTCGGTTAGCGTGTCGTAATCATAGCCGGACCAGGGCTGGCCTGACCGTCCGAAACCGCGGCGGTCATAGGCAATCGCGCGGAAGCCCGCTTCCGCCAGTGCGAGCGCTTGCGCATCCCAGCTGTTGGCGCTGAGCGGCCAGCCGTGGATCAGCACGACGGGGCGACCTGCGCCCCAATCCTTGACGTAGAGATCGGTACCGTCGCGGGTTTTGATATAGGGCATGGCTGTGCTCCTGATGGGGCGGAATGTCCGTCGCGACAATACCGTGTCGCATGAACCCCCGCTAGCGCGCCCGCGGCGCCCGCTCGCTGGGCTGGCGCGATCCGTCGCAAACTGCCAGCTTCCCCGGCTAACGAATCGAGGGAACAGGCATGCGTTCAATATTGTTGGCGGGGATGGCCGGTCTGGCACTGGCGTCGTGTTCCGCCAAAGCGCCCGAGCCGAAGGGGTCGATGGCAACCCTCGCCGTTCTGCCGACGAGCGACTGGAAGAGCTTCCGCGACACTTTCATCGAGGATTGGTTCAAGGTCTCGCCCGCCGATGCGGTGTATCAGGGGCGGCACACTTTCGACGGCGGGCTGGGCGACTGGACGCCGGGCGGGCTGAAGCGGCAGGGCGACTTCCTGCGCGAGGCGATCGACAAGGCCAAAGCGTTCGATACCGCCAAGCTGAGCAAGGACGAAGCGTTCGAGCGCGATTATCTGGTGACGGTTGCTTCGGGCAAATTGTTCTGGCTCGAGGATGCCGATTTCCCGCACAAGAACCCGGCCTGGTATGTGAATGCGGGGCTTGATCCCAATGTCTATATCGCGCGGAATTATGCCGATGCGCCGACGCGGATGCGCGCGATCGTCACCTTTATGCGCAAGATTCCCGATGCCGCCGCGCAGATCAAGGCGAACCTCAAGACGCCGATGCCGCTCAGCTACATCAATTATGGGGTGGCCGCGTTCAACGGCTTCGGCGATTATTATACCGGCGACGCGAAAAAGGCCTTCGCCGGCGTTAAGAGCCCCGCGTTGCAGGAGGAGTTCGACAAAGCGGCGACGGTCGCGTCGAAGGCAATGCACGATTTGGCCGCGCATCTGGAGGGTCAGCGGCCCACCGCGACGCAGGATTTCGCGCTGGGGGCGGAGCGCTTTTCGCGGATGATCAAGCTGACCGAGGGCGTCGACGTCCCGCTCGCGACGCTGGAGGCGGCGGGCAGGGCCGATTTGCTGCGCAACCAAAAGGCGCTGAGCGAAGCGTGCTCGCAGTTCGCGCCGGGTGCGAGCGTTCCGGCGTGCATGGCGAAGATGAATGCCAACAAGCCTGCCAATAACGATCCGGTCGCCGAGGCGCGCAGGCAAATCCCCGAGCTTCGCGCCTTCGTCCTCGCGAACGATGTGGTGACGATCCCCGATCAGGAGCAAGCGCTGGTCGAGGAAAGCCCGCCCTATAACCGGCAGAACAGCGCCTATATCGATCCGCCCGGGCCATTCGAGAAGGGTATCCCCTCGGTCTATTACATCTCCCCGCCGGATCCTTCCTGGAGCAAGGCCGAGCAGGAGGGGTTCATCCCCGGCAAGATGGATTTGCTGTTCACCTCGGTCCATGAAGTGATGCCGGGTCACTTCCTGCAATTCCGCCACGCCAATGCCTCGCCGTCGATCTTCGGGCGGCTGTTCGTCGGCTATGCCTTTGCCGAGGGATGGGCGCATTATGCCGAGGAAATGATGTGGGAGGCGGGGCTACATAAGGGCCCCGGACAAAATGGGGCCGAGACCCATGTCGGGCAGCTATCCAACGCATTGCTGCGCAATTGCCGGTTTCTCTCGGCGATCGGCATGCACAGCGGAACGATGACGCAGGAGCAATCGCGCAAAATGTTCGTCTCGCAATGCTATCAAGACGAGGGCAATGCGAAGCAGCAATCGGCGCGCGGGACGTATGATCCGGCCTATCTCAACTACACGATGGGCAAATTGATGATCCGCAAGCTCCGCGAGGATTGGACCGCGAAACATGGCGGGCGCGCATCGTGGAAGGCATTCCACGACGAATTCCTGCGCTATGGCGGGCCACCGATCCCGCTGGTGCGGAAGGCGATGCTGGGCGGGGACGGGAAGGCGGTTTTTTAGCGCGCGTGTTTGAGCGTCGGCACCTCGTCCGCCACCTCTTCGGCGTCGGGTTCGCGGATCGAGGGGCGTAGGCGGGCGAGGCTGCATAGCCCCGCCACCAGCGCGAGGCCCGCGGCGACCAGTGGCGGCACCGACCCTTGACCGACGCCGAGCGCCAGCAAAGCTGCGACGAGGGTAGCGCCGGTCGTCTGCCCGGCGAGACGCACCGTTGACACCATTCCGCCTGCTGCGGCAGCCCGCTCGCGCGGTGCGGAGCCGACGATCAGCCGCGCATTCGGCGGCAGGAAGGTGCCGAACCCCGATCCGCACAGCGCCATCCGCCATGCTATGTCGAACAAGCTTGGATCGGCGGGCAGAGTCGCGAGCAGCAGCAGTGCGGTGATCGATACCGCCATCCCGATCCCGCCGAGAATGCCCGCCGGAATCCGATCCGACAGGAACCCGGCAAGTGGTGCTACGACCATGTTGGTCAGCGGCCACGGCGCGATGGCGACCCCGATCGCCGCCGCGCTGTACCCCAGCGCGTGGAGCCGGAACGGAGTCGAGATCAGCAGGGTCATCGACGCCGTGAAGGCGGTAAACCCGCCGATCGCCGACAGTGCCAGCACCGGGCGCGCGAGCAAGTCGATCGGCAGGATCGGTGCCGCCTCGCCGCGTTCACGCCGGACGAAATAGAATCCGATCACAACGCCCGTCAAAACGATCGCTGCCGAAACCACCGGGCTGCCGCCCGTCACGATGGTTTGCAGGCCGCCGATGATGAGCCCGAACATTGCCGCACACATGACCGCTCCCACTACGTCGAAGGTTTGCACATGTGGTTTTGGGTCCGGGATTGCGCGACCGAAGGCGAGGCTTAGCGCCGCAAACGGAACGGCGCTGGCAAACACCCAAGGCCAAGGCGCGACCGAAAGGATCAACCCGCCGAGCGTTGGCGCGGCGGCGGCCGAACTCGTTACGACGACCGAATTGATGCCAAGCCCGCGCCCGAGTTGATTGGCCGGATAGATTTGTCGGATCAGCGCGGAGGCGACCGCCAGCACGCCGGCTGCGCCAAGCGCCTGCACCGCGCGGACGATCAGCAGGAAAGGCAGGCTTTTGGCGAAGAAGCATAGCAAAGTGGCGACCGTGAAGATCAGCTGGCCACCCTGATACACACGTTTCAGGCCGATCCGCTCGCCGAGGCCGGCAAGCGGTAGCAGCATCATGACGAGCATGACCTGATAGACGGTAACGACCGACACGACCGCACTTTGACCAACGTTCAATTCATGCGCGATCGTCGGCAGGGCGACATTGGCGACACCGCCGTCGATGATGACGAGCGCCGACCCGAACGATATTGCCGCGACAGCAGCATAGCGGCGCGGGAAGGGAAGGCCGTCGGCGGGGTCGGGTGACGTCACGCGCCGCTATTGCTCGTTTGTGCTGTTATTGTCATCCCCGCGAAAGAGGGGACCCATCTCCAGCGGCACGAGATCGGTCCCCGCTTTCGCGGGGATGACATTTGGCGTTGGTGTATGGGGCGAGACTTTATGCCAGCGAAACCTCGGCGACCTTGTCCTTGTAATCCTGCTTCGGGTCGATCCCGAGCATGACCTTCACGCCCGCCAGCAGGCTCGACGCATCGACCCAGATTTGCGCGCGCTCGGCATCGAGGCGGAGCAATTGCAGCTTGGGATCGTCCTTGCCGCTTTCATACCAGGCCGCGACATAGCTGTTCCACAGCCGGTCGATCACTGCCCGATCATTGTCGGCGCTGAGCGTGCCGTGGATCGTCGCGAACACGTCATTGCCCTTCGAGGCGAAGGTCGCGATCGCGCGGCTGCCTGCGGTGAGTTCCGAACCGAGTTCGGTTTCGGTCGAGGTGAAGAAATAGATCGGTCCGCGATCTTCGTCGCCGTCGAGCTGCGCTGTCATCGGACGCGTGTGGCCTTCGTCGACCCCGACGAGGCCGAGCATCACGGTCATATCCGAGCGCAGCGCCTTCCAGAATTTGTGTTCGATTTCAGCTTGATTGGACATCGTCGCGCTCCTTCCCTGCCCGAACGGGCGGAGCGGGAAGCGGTTCCGTCAGGCAGCTCTGTCAGGGGGGCGACCAGCCCGGCGGCGCGAGTTCGAAGCCCGCGAAATCGAACGCGGGCGTGACGACGCAGCTGACCAGCGCCCAGCCGCGCTGCGCATCGGCCGATTGCCATGCGTTGGGCGGCACGATCGCTTGCGGGTTTTCGCCGGTCAGCACATGCTCTTCCCGGTCGATCCGCAGCGTGAGCGGCGATCCGGCATGCCACAGCCACAATTCGGCGGCATCGACGCGGTGCCAATGTGACCGCTGCCCGTCTTCGAGCAGGAACAGGATCGCCGTCGCCAGCCCGCGCGCGGTAGGATCGGGCGCAGGCTGGCGCATCGTCTCGCGGTACCAGCCGCCCTCGGGGTGCGGCGACAGGTTGAGCTTGGCGATGAGGGGATGGGGCATATTACTCAGTATAGCGGAGTTCGGTGCGGATTCCCCCCCTATCAAAATTTCACCTTCACGTCGGCGGCGAAGCTGCGTTGCGGGAAGGGGTGGAAGAGGAAGTATTTAGCGTTGTTGACGTTATCGACGCCGATTCCGAATTCCATATGATCGGCGACGCGGAATTGCGCGCGCAGATCGACCACGAAATATTTGTAAAAACCCTGGAAGGTGTTACCGATCACATCGCTGTTATCGAGCGACCCGTAATTGCGGCTGGCGTAGCGCGCGGCGGCCGTCAGCGCGATTGCATCGACCGGTCGCCAGGTGGCGATCGCGGTCGCCTTCCAGCGCGGCACGCTCGGCAGCAGCTTGCCGATTGCCGCCGGGAAGACCGCATTCCGGGTCGTGATGGCATCGGCATAGGTGACGCTCCCCGACACATCGATCCGTGGCACGATGTTCTTGCGGACGACGTAGAATTCGACACCGCGCGCGCGGGTCTCATCGACATTCTGGACGTAGGTGCCGACCGCAGGCGGCGTGACCGGGAGCGGGCCGGTCTGCGAAATGAGCGCGTCCTTCACCACTTCGTTGAACAGCGACAGGCGAAGGGTGCCGTGGCTGTCCTTCTGCTCGAGCGCCAGTTCGAGCGAGCGCGCACGTTCGGGGCGGAGGGTCGGGTTGGGCACCGAGGGGACCGGTGTCGTGACGATCTGATAAAGTTCGCCCACCGTGGGGAAGCGCCATGCCTGGCCGAACGACAGGCGGGCGGTCAGGTGATCGTCGATCGCATAGGACAGAGCAACCTTGGGCGAGAATTTGGCGCTCGTCAGGTTCGGCTGGATGACCGGGCCGATCGCGGGGGATTGCGAGAAGTTGACGCCGTCATAGGCACGCCACCATTCGTAGCGCCCGCCGAGCGTCAGCGTCAGCGGCGGCACGATGCGCCACGCATCCTGTGCCCACAAAGCATAGGTGCGGGTCTTGACGCTGCCTTGCAGGTTGAGCGTGCCCTTGCTCCCATTCACCCAGTCGGTGGTGTTGAAGCGGTTGCTGTTGAGCGCGTACCAATCGGCATGCGCGCCGAAGCTGACGGTGTGGGTGGCCGCCGCATCCGAGCGCCACGCGCCCTTGGCATCGAAGGTCTTCCAGCCGGTTCCGGCCAGATCGGTGATAAAGCCTGCGCCGCCTGTTTGCCCGGCGGGAAGCGCGGTGTTCGAGATGCGTTGCTGGTCCTTGTCGACATCATAGAGCGTGCCGATCACTTGCCAGTCGAAGCGGCTGCTGCTGCCGTTGAGCGACAGATTGTGCGACCATTGCCTTTGCGCGGTGCGGTAGACTTGGCCGGAAAAGGCGCTGGCGCCGATGGTATAGGCGCGGCCGTCATTGTTGATCGCACCCGCATAGACCGGCGTTCCTGCCGCGGGATTGGTCAGGTAGGTTTCGACCGTGGAATCGGTGGTGTTGAGGAACAGGCTGCCGACATAGGTCAGGCGCAGCGCGGAGGAGAGGTCGAGCGCGGCCTTGAGCTTGAAACGGTCCTGCACCTGATGTTCGAATCCGGTCGCGCCGAGCACCCGAATCGCGCCGCCGGTGCGGTTGAGGTCGTTGAAGCCGCCGGTGGTTGGCGTTCCGGTCGTGCTGGCCGCGGTCGGCCGCGTCGCGGTTGCGAAGCCCAATGGCTGGCCGCTGCTGTCGACATGGTCGGCGCTGGCGAAGACCGCCAACGGCCCGAACCGGTCGCCGATCGTGCCGCCGAGCTGATAGGCCGGAAGCGTACGATGCGTGTCATACAGGTCGAACTGCTGAACGGTGGTACCGGCGACGAGTGTACCCTCGAACGTATCTGGCAGGCGCGTCGTGATGTTGACGACCGCACCGATCGAATTGCCGGGATAGGCCGCCGAGAACGGGCCATAGAGCACATCGATCCGCGCGATTTCTTCGGTCGACACCAGATTCCAGCGCGGCGAGGCGGACGTGTTGTTGTTGCCGATCAGCGCCGACAGGATCGCGCCATCGGCATAGATCAGGCTGCGCGCGCTCGCCCCCAGCCCGGAGGTACGGGTGGCGAGCGGTGCCTGACTGTCGCCGATATGGCGCTTGCGCACGACGAGGCTGGGCAGATATTTCAGTGTATCCTCGACATTGCGCGCGTTGATTGTCGTCGCGATCGTCGCGGCATCGATCGATGCCTTCGAAGCGGGGGCGTTCTCGATCGTCTGGGTGCGGCGTTGCGCGGTGACGAGGATATCTTCCTCGCTGGCGTTCGCGGCGGGGGTGACGGTGTCTTCGGCACAAGCGGCATAAGGCGCGGCGGCGGATGCCAGCAGCGCGAACGCGCGCATTGCGGCGCGCGCGGTGGTGATCTTCATGGGTAAAGCTTTCGTCTGACGGGAAGGAAAGGACGTCAGGCGAAAGCGGGCGGTCCGGTTTTGGGGGGTGGCGGTGCGGCGAGGCCGAGGCCGGGGCGGGCGAAGATGTGGAGCGCGGTCGGCGTTGCGCTGCGCACTGGCTGGCTGGCGACGGGATAAACGTCGCCGACCAGATCGACCGCGAGGCTGGCGGCGGCGAAGGCGCAGGGGTGATCCGAGGACTTGCCGTCATGATCGCGCTGGTCGCTTCGATGCTGTGCGGCCACCGCTGCGGCGGCGACGGGAGAAAGCGTCTGCGCGCCCATGCCCGAACACAGCACCAGCGCGCGCGATCCGTTCGCGCCCATGCCCCACATGAACCCCTGCGGCACGACCACGCGCACCGCGAGCACGCACAGCAGCAGCACGATGATTGCGGCCCGAGCCGGGAACAGGGTGCGGAATCGCGTCACCGCGCCCGCCTAGTGCCCGATCGCATTCCGCTCAACCCGCCATGCCTCCTTAGCGGAAACAATCGGTTTCGCAGACGTTACTTGCTGCACTGCACCATTTCGGGTATAACGTTGTCATGTCTACCGCGTCAGCTCCGTCCGGCCCAGTCCCCACCGTCTTCGAGGCGATCGTCCGCAAGCGTTGCCTGCGCGCGACCTATAACCGCACCGACATCACGCTGGCGCCGCACATCATCTACACCCGGCATGACGATCTGTTCGTCGATGGCGTGGTGCTGGAGCGCGATGGCAAGCCGCCCAAGGAGCTGAAGCTCGGCACGTTCAAGCTGGCCGGGCTCAACGAAGTCGGGCTGACCGAGCGCAATTTCGCGGCCAACCCGTTGTTCGCCGCGAACGACCCGAAGTACGGCGACGCCGCGTTGATGGCGGTCGAGGCTTAAGCCCGATGCGGGAGCGATGCCGTGCGCACCGCCCCCGCGCTCGATCTTAGTGGAAGCAGACCGTCACGCGACGGTGATACCGCCACTCGGTGCGGCAATGGCGCTGACGGTTGTTCCAGCCATAATGCCGACCGCGATCCCAGCCATAATGGCGGCCATGCTCGCGATAATCGCGGCGGTCATCACGCCGATCGTCACGGCGTTCGTCGCGCCGATCATCCCGGCGATCATAGCGCTGATCATAGCCGCGGTCGCCGCGATAGTCCTGCGCCGAGGCGGCAGTGGCGGTAACGCCGAGGCCGGCAACCATAAGCCCGGCGGCGATGAGATGGGTTAACTTCATGTCTGCATCCTTCCGGCCCGGTGATCGGGCTGAGGACGGAATACGCCCCGCCGCAACGATGGATGCTGAATGCGATCGTAGGCTCAGGTACAGGTTGGAGTCTTCGATTATAGGGCGATCCCGAAGCGCGGCGCGAGCGCGACCATCACGGCATAGAGCCCGATCGTCAGCGCGCAGCCGAGCCCGAGCGATGGCCAGAAACCGAGCCCTGCGCGTAGCAAGGCGGGGATCACCAGAAACATCGGCAGCGAGGGGAGAACGTACCAGAAGGTCGCCTGAACATGCGCCGCCATGTTCGCGGTGTCGGGCTTGTCGCTCCACAGCCAGAGCATGCCGAGCACCGACACGAGCGGCAGCGAGGCGACCAGCGCCCCGAACCCGGGATAACGCTTCGCCAGAGTCGAGGCGGCGGCGATGAGGATGCCGGATATGAGGGCTTTGAGGGTGAGGTAGAGCATGGGCGGCCTATGCGCCGGTGTGGCGGGGGATGCCAGTGGGGTGTGTCGCGGCTTGTCGGGCGGGGGCGGCTAAAGTCGCACAAAGGTCACACCATCGCGGGTGCGGAAGTTCACTGGAAAGTCACGCGAAACGCGTGTTTTTCGCGCAGGCGGCCGGACACGCGCGCGGGATTGTCGCGGAGATGAGAAAGAGCGTTCGCCGACAAGCCTGACAGAATGCGGGCTTGTAGGACAGTGGCGGCCGGGCGCGTCAGATCGGCTTGGATGTTGCCGGAGTCAGTCATCTCGGCTATGTGTAAGAACGCGACAAAGGATACACATCATGCGGACGAACATCGTGATCGACGACGCGTTGATGGCCGACGCGATTGCGGCGACCGGCGCGCAGACCAAACGCGAAGTGGTCGAACTCGGGCTTAAGACCTTGGTGCGCCTGCGCGATCAGGCCGAGATCAAGGCGTTTCGCGGGAAGCTCGGCTGGGACGGTGATCTCGACGCGATGCGCCGCGACCGGTGATCCTGGTCGATTCGAGCGTCTGGATCGATTATTTTCGCGGGACCGTGACGCCGGAGAGCAACCGGCTGGACACTCTGCTGGGGCGCGAGCTGCTTGCGGTCGGCGATCTGATCCTTGCCGAGGTTCTGCAGGGCTTCACGACCGAGCGCGATTTCGACCGGGCGCTTGGCCTGTTGCGCAGGCTGGAGCCGGTCGAGATTGGCGGGCACGACGTCGCCATCGCGGCGGCGCGCAATTACCGGACGTTGCGCGCGGCGGGCGTGACGGTGCGCAAGACCATCGACACGCTGATCGCGACGCGGTGCATCATCGACGGTATGCCGCTGTTGTATAGTGACCGGGATTTCGATCCGTTTGTGGAGCGGTTGGGGTTGGTTTCGGGGATGGGGCGGGGTGACTCTCTTTAGCCAAACTGTGAGCCATGTCGTTTCAAATTTGCCATCCAACTTGGCCAGCGAACCAACAATTCATTGACGCATGCGCCATAAAACCGCATTCCGCCGACGGAGTTACCCATGCAGCCACATTCGCATTCGATCGACATAAATGGCGGTTTCTACACCGTGCGGGAAGCCGCACGACTGCTTGGCATGGAGAACGGAAACAAGATCGCTCGCTGGCTGGCCCCTCCGGCTGGCCAGGCTCCGCCCGTTGTAGTTAGGGATTACCAAAGAATTGGGGAAGCTAACGAGGTTAGCTTTCTCGATCTGGTCGAACTACGCTTTGTCAGTCATTTTCGTAGAGTTGATATTAGTCTACAATCGCTCCGTATTGCCGCAAAAAATGCTAGGGAAGAGCTGAATTGCTCGCATCCATTCGCGACCAGTAACGTAAAATTTCAAACTGACCGAAAACAAATATTTCTCGATACCGCGCGAGAAACGGGAGATCATGCACTATTGAATCTAATGACCAAGCAGGTCGCAATTTATGAGGTGTTAGAACAGTCGTTCGCGCGAGATTTAGAATTTGATGTTGAAGGTTTGGCACGGCTATGGCGTCCGGCTCCATCCGAGGCACCAAATGTAATGGTCGCTCCCGTTTTTGCGTTCGGGAAGCCAGTAATTTCTCGCCGAATGATCCCGACGAAGACGCTTTTCGAAAGCTGGGTTGCGAACGATCACGAAAAAGAGGCCGTTGCTGAGTGGTTCAACGTTGAACCTTCCGAAGTAGATGAGGCTATACGCTTTGAATTGCGGCCTCTTCATTGAGAGTCTGCGCGGACGAAAACATATCTCTGGTGCTTTCGGAGTTAATACGAAAGCATCTGGCCTCACGTAGTTTTGTGATCGAGACGGTTGATGATCATCAGGCAAGATCTGTCGATGATGTGATATGGGTTAAGAAATTTGCCGATGCTGGTGGTGACGCAATCATCGGTGCTGATAGCGCCATGACTACAAGGCCTCACGAAGTGGTGGCCATTAACGAAACTGGCCTGAGGCTCGTCGTTTTAGATCAAAAATGGGTGCGAGCCAAAAAGCACGTGCAGATCGCACACTTGTTTTTTTGGTGGCCGCGCATCGAGATCGCTTTGAATGGTTCAGCAAAAGGTAAGTGTTTTCGAGTACCGTGGGGCTGGTCAGAGGCTGATGATGCGATCAAACCTTTCGCCCTTGATCTTCAGCGGGCGTACAAACAGTTGAAGCGAGATAAGGGCCGATAAGAGCGAACTCACGCCACCGTCACAAAACTATCCATCACCCGTTTCCGCCCGGCAGTCTCGAAATCGATCTCGAGTTTGTTGCCCTCCACCTCCGCGATCGCGCCGTAGCCGAATTTCTGGTGGAAGACGCGCATCCCGACCGACACATCCGCGCGGCCGGCGTTGCCGATGCTGACGGCGGGGGCGCTGGATTCGCGGACGCGGCTGGGTTCGCGGGTGAAGGTTCGGCTTGCAAAACTCCCGCCCGGTTTCGACACATCGACGCCCGCCGCGCGCTGCCACCCGGGGCCTCTCCCCGTGCCGCGCGCGACATCCGCAAAGGGGTCGGCGCGTTCGGACCAATTGGCGCGCCACAGGCTCTCGCCGCCGGCCATGCTCGATTCTGACTCGATATGCTCCAAAGGCAATTCGCCGACGAAGCGGCTCGGGATGCTGCTGGTCCATTGGCCGTAGATGCGGCGGTTGGCGGCGTGGAGGATGATCGCGCGGCGGCGCGCGCGCGTGATCGCGACATAAGCGAGGCGGCGTTCCTCCTCGAGGCTGTTGGTGCCGCCTTCGTCGAGCGCGCGTTGCGAGGGGAACAGACCTTCCTCCCACCCGACCAGGAAGACCGTGTCATATTCGAGGCCCTTGGCGGCGTGGATTGTCATGATCGTGACCTTGGGCTCCTCGGCGGCGGCTTCATTGTCCATCACGAGGGAGACGTGTTCGAGGAACGCGCCGAGGCTTTCATACTCCTCCATCGCGCGGACGAGTTCGGTGAGGTTTTCGAGACGACCCGAGGCCTCGACCGATTTCTCGGCCTGGAGCACGGCGGTGTAGCCGCTTTCGTCGAGGATGATGCGCGCTAGGTCGGCGTGCGGAATCTCGGTCACTTGCGCGCGCCACCGCGCCATATCGATGACGAGATTGCCGAGCGATTTCCGCGCTGCGCCGGTGAGTTCATCGGTGTCGAGTATGCGCGCAGCGGCAGTGACGAGCGGGACGCCTTGCGCGCGCGCAAGTTGGTGGACGCGCGCGACCGCCTTGTCGCCACGGCCGCGCTTGGGGACGTTGACGATGCGGTCGAACGCGAGATCGTCGGCGGGTTGCGCGACCACGCGGAGATAGGCGAGCGCATCGCGGATTTCGGCGCGTTCGTAGAAGCGGAAACCCCCGACGATGCGGTAATTGATGCCGGTCGCGATGAAGCGGTCCTCGAACTCGCGCGTCTGGTGCTGTGCGCGCACCAGGATGGCGATGTCGTCGAGGCTTTTCCCGGCGCGCTGTGCGGTGTCGATTTCCTCGCCGACGCGGCGGGCCTCCTCGGGGCCGTCCCACACGCCGAGCACCTTTACCTTCTCGCCCGTGTCGAGCTCGGTCCAGAGTTGCTTGCCGAGGCGGCCGCTATTGTTGGCGATGACCCCGCTCGCTGCGGCGAGGATGTGCGGGGTGGAGCGGTAATTCTGTTCGAGCCGGATGATCTTCGCGCCCGGAAAATCCTTCTCGAATTTCAGGATGTTCTCGACCTGCGCGCCGCGCCACGAATAAATCGACTGGTCGTCGTCGCCGACGCAGGCGATGTTCTTGCGCTCCTGCGCGAGCAGGCGGAGCCAGAGATATTGGACGCTGTTGGTGTCCTGATATTCGTCGACCATGATGTATTTGAAGCGGCGCTGATAATCGGCGAGCACGTCGCGATCGCGCTTCAGGATGACGAGCATGTGGAGCAGCAAATCGCCGAAATCGCAGGCGTTGAGCGCGATCAGCCGGGCTTGGTAGGCGGCGTAGAGCTCCTGACCGCGACCGTTGGCGTAGAGTTCGCTCTCGCCTGCGTCGATCTCGGCGGGGGTGAGGCCTTTGTTCTTCCAGCCGTCGATCAGCCCGGCGAGCTGGCGCGCGGGCCAGCGTTTTTCGTCGAGATCGGCGGCCTGGATGAGTTGCTTGAGCAAGCGGAGCTGATCGTCGGTGTCGAGGATCGTGAAATTGCTTTGCAGGCCGACCAATTCGGCATGGCGGCGCAGCATCTTCGCGCCGATCGCGTGGAAGGTGCCGAGCCACGGCATGCCCTCGACGACATCGCCGACCAGCCGACCGACGCGGTGCCGCATCTCGCGCGCTGCCTTGTTGGTGAAGGTGACGCTGAGGATCTCGCTCGGCCAGGCTTTGCGCGTGTTGAGCAGGTGCGCGAGCCGCGCGGTGAGCGCGGCGGTCTTGCCGGTGCCCGCGCCCGCGAGGACCAGCACGGGGCCTTCGGTGGTGAGCACGGCCTCGCGCTGCGGGGCGTTGAGGCCGCGCAGATAGGGGGGTTCGTCTGGAGCGGGGGCGGGGAGAGTCATCGGTGAACAGGTAGGGAACGGCGCGGGGGAGGGCAAGCTGCTCCGAAGTGGTCGTAATTCACGATGGATACTCGACGGACTGCAATGTGTCTGTAAAAAGGTAAAAAAAGGGGAGTACTCGATATGGCCAAGGCAGAGGCAACCGTCGACGAATTGGTTGGCATGGTCGAACGGGGCGAACTGCGACTGCCTGAAATGCAGCGGCAATATGTGTGGCGTAGCCCGCGCGTGCGCGACCTGATCGATTCGTTGTATCGCGGATACCCGTCCGGTGCGATTTTACTCTGGGAGACCGACGAGGAAGTCCCTTTGCAGGCGATGGCAGTCGCGCAAGCTACCAACCCGTATAAAGCGACCCGCCTTCTGCTTGATGGGCAGCAGCGCTTAACCTCGCTGTCCGCCGTCATCCGCGGCGAGCCGGTGACCGTAAAGGGCGCAAAAAAGCCGATCGAGCTATTGTTCAATCTCGAGCATCCTGAACGGCAGTTGTTAGTTACAGATGTTGATGAGGATGCCGACAACGATACACTCGGACCCGATGAAACCGAGGCAACGGCAGACGAACTGAGCCGTCGATTTGAGAAAATGACGTTTGTTGTAGCGACCAATAAGCTCGCCGCGTTGCCACAATGGGTTCGTGTTTCGGAGGTTTTTAAAAGCGATAGCGATGCGGCATTGCTACGCGGTGCTGGGGTCACAAGTTTCGACGACCCTCGCTATGAGCGATATACCCAGCGGCTCGCGCAACTTCGCCGTATCCGGCGGTATACGTATCGGATGGACATCCTCGAACGTTCGATGACCTATGAAGAGGTTACGGAGATATTCGTTCGGGTTAACTCGCTTGGTGCGAAATTGCGAAGTTCCGATCTCGCGCTTGCGCAGATTACAGCTCGGTGGCGACACTCGCTTGAGATTTTCCAAAAGTTCCAAAGCGAGTGCGTTGGGCTTGGCTTTGACTTGGAAATGGGCATCCATCTTAAGGCACTGATCGCCTTCGCTACCGGGCAATCTCGGTTTCTGACGGTGGGTGGCCTCTCGCTTGAACGACTACAAACGGGTTGGGCGGAAGCGACTGAGGGCATGCGGTTCGCCATAAATTTCCTGAAGAGCAATGTCGGAATCGATAGTCCGGCATTATTGTCCTCGCCATTCCTGATCATCGTTTTGGCATTCTACGGCCATCACAAAAAGTATCAGCTTACTCCAAGCGAGGCGGCACAGTTGCGACGATGGGCTCTTCTGGCGAGTGCAAAAGGCCGCTTTTCGAGAGGTTCGACTGAAACCATTCTTGATCAAGATCTTGCATCTGTCAGTCGAAATGAACCGATTGAGTCTTTGATCGATCGTGTCAGGCTACAATTTGGTCGTCTGGAAGTCACTGCGGAAGATCTCGAGGGCCGTGATCAACGAAGCTCGCTCTTTAAGACAATGTTTTTGGCCTTTCGGTCCAACGGTGCCAAAGATTGGACATCCAACCTTTCCATTTCGCGTAATCATGTCGGTATTCAACATAAGCTTGAGTTTCACCATTTCTTCCCGAAATCGGTTCTGACGAAAGCTGGATATTCCGTGCGCGATGCCGACGATATCGCCAATCTCACCTTTGCCGGAGGGCGGACCAATCGGAAAATCGCGGATAGACCGCCGGCAACTTATGCCCCGGCAATCATCGAACAGCATGGCCCGGCAGCTTTTGAACAGCAGGCTATCCCGCTGGACGCCGATTTGTGGGAAGTCAGCAGTTACGCTGCCTTCCTTGATCGCCGACGGGAATTGCTCGCCGAAATGATCAACACGTTTCTGTCTGATACGCGGGTTGTTCTGGCCCCGAATTCAATCAACGAGCTCATCGCACGGGGTGAAAGCGAGAGACTCGAATTCAAGTCGAGCTTGCGCTGGGACGTTAAAGAAGCGCGGATCAACAAGGCGCTGGAACAGGTCGTGCTGAAGTCGATTGCCGCGCTCAGTAATGCCGATGGCGGCACGTTGCTGATTGGCGTTGAGGATGACGGCGCGATATTCGGTCTCGATGCCGACTATGCTTCGCTCGACGGCGATCGCGACGTTTTCGAGCGGCACTTGCGCGCACTGATTAATGCACGGTGGGGGGCGGCCGTCGGCATCGGCGCGGTCGGCCTGACCTTCCCGCAGGTGGACGGGCAGGAAATCTGTCAGGTGGAGGTGCGATCGGGCAAAACGCCGTTTTTTGTCGATGTCGCGGACAAGAACGGGGTCAAGACCGAAAAGCTGTTTGTGCGTACCGGGAATGCATCATTGCCGATTGAAAGCGCGAGCGAACTATCGGCCTATATCAATCGGCGCTTTCCGGGATACGGTCAGCATTGACCGTTGCTTGGCTGCGCTCTTGAGCCAGCCGCTTCATCAGCGCGACATATTTGCCGGCAGCATGTTCGATCGTGAAGGTCTGCGCGGCGGCACGGCGGGCGTGGATCGTGTCTTCGGGTTCGTGTGCGCCGATCTTCGCCATTGCCGCGCCGAGCGCCGCTGCATCGCCGACGGGGACGAGCATCCCGAGCGACCCATGGCCAAGTAGATCGGCCATGCTCACGCAGCAATCGGTCGCGATGATCGGGAGACCGGCGGCGAGCGCTTCGATGATCACCGCGGGGACGCCTTCGAAATCGGACGAGAGGACGAAGGCGTCGGCTTGCGCGAGCCAGATATCGAGTGGGTCGGTATGGCCGGGGAGCGCAAGCTTGTCGGCGATGCCCAAGCGCGCGGCTTGGGCTTCGAGTGCGGCGCGTTCGGGGCCTTCGCCGAGGATGCGCAAGCGATCGTTTGGCTCAGCGATCCGCGCAAAGGCTTCGAGCAGCAGCGCGAAATTCTTCTGCGGGGCGAGCCGACCGATCGCGAGATAGTGGCGGCCGGGGTGGCTGCGCAGCGTGGCGTTGCGCAGCCCCGCGAGCCGGGCGAGGTCGGCGTTGGACAGTGCGGGGTCCTCGATAATGCTGATCCGCTCGTGCGGGACACCGACCAACGTCGCAATCTCGTCGCGCATCGCCGGGGCCATGCCGACGAAATGATCGATATAACGGCCCTGAATCCGCAGCCAGCGGCGATAGCAGACCCGTAGCAGCCACGGCATATCGGGGCGAACGAGATCGTTGCTGATCTTAGCGAGGATCGGCGGGCAGCGGCGGCCCAGCAGCAGCCGTAGCGCCACCGCAGGCGCGGCATAGGTGTTTCCGGCGCAAAATAGCACGTCCGTTCGATCAGCGGCGATGATCGCAGGCAGGCCGCGCAGCAGCGCTATGAGGCGCGCGAGCGTGCTGCTGCGCGGTTCGGGCGCGATCTGGGTGAGCGCGGTCAGCGGCATCGGCGGGGCGATCCGCGCGTCGGCCAGCACCATCCGCGCATCCACGCCCTGCGCGACCCAGGCGGCATGGAGCCGCGCCGCGATTCGTTCGACCCCGCCCGGTGCAAAGCTGTAAAGAAAGGTCAGGACACGCAAGGTTGGTCGGTCACTTCGCCAATTGGGGTTAGGGCTTGGATCGGCTGGGATGCCGCACTTCGGCGCGACCATGCCTTAGACCGGGATGATTTCAATCTGAATCGCCGTATGAGGCCGCGGTTGCGGGAGCATCGCCGACCGGCTAACGGGGCCAGCGGGGGGCGGGGCGATCGGCTTCGGTCATCAAACTGTAACAAGAAAAAGGCATGCGCGTTTCAGCCATGGCAACGACATTTTCTGCGCTCCCGGAACCGGTCGAGCGCCCGTCTGGCGGGCCAAAGCTCGACCAAAGGATTCACCCGGCGAGCCGCTGGATCTTTCTCGCCACTTTGGCCGCTGGGGTCAGCTACGCCGGGTACAGCATTTTCGTTGACACTGCCGAGGTGGGTGAGGGGCTCGCGCTCGGCACCTTCGCGTTTCTCGGGCTGGCGCTGCTAATCGCGCTCGGCTTTGAATTCGTGAACGGGTTTCACGATACCGCCAATGCGGTGGCGACGGTCATCTATACCAATTCCATGTCGGCCCCGCTCGCGGTGGTGTGGTCGGGCTTCTTCAATTTTCTCGGCGTGATGCTGTCGAGTGGTGCGGTCGCGTATTCGATCATCACTTTGCTGCCGGTCGACCTCATCCTGCATGTCGGCAGTAACGCCGGGTTCGCGATGATCTTCGCTTTGTTGCTGGCGGCGGTGATCTGGAACCTCGGCACGTGGTTCGTCGGGCTTCCCAATTCGTCGAGCCATGCGCTGATCGGGTCGATCCTCGGCGTCGGTTTTGCCAACCAATTATTGTCGGCGGGTACCGGCGGCACGTCAGGCGTCGATTGGAGCCAGGCGACCAAGATCCTGACCGGCCTGTGGATGGCGCCGCTGATCGGCTTTGGCGCGTCGTTCCTCCTGTTGCGGTTGATGAAGCTCTTGCTGCGCAACCCCAAGCTGTACAGCCCGCCCGCCGCGGATGCGCCTCCGCCGACCGGCATCCGCGCGTTGCTGATCTTCACCTGCACCGCCGTCAGCTTCGCGCATGGCGGCAATGATGGGCAGAAGGGCATGGGGCTGATCATGCTGATCCTGATCGGCTGCGCGCCGACCGCTTATGCGCTCAACCGCACAATGCCCGAAAGCGCGACCCCGGCGTTCGTGTCGAGTGTGAACGCAGCGGCGGGCGCTTTTGCCGCGCATTCCGCACCCGAGACTGGACCGGTCGATCTCGATGCGTCGCGCGCGGTGCTGACGGGGGCGCTGCAGACGCGGCATGCCGATACGCCGCAAGTGTATGGCGCGGTCAACACGCTGTCACGCGACGTGGCGCAGCGGATCGACGGCTATGGTTCGCTCGACAAGGTGCCAGCGGCGGCCACGCCCAATTTGCGCAACGACATGTATCTGCTGCTCGACAGCGCGCGGCTCGCGACCAAAGATAAGGAAAAGGCCGCCAAGACCTTCAGCCCGAGCGAGTTGGCGTCGATCAAGGCGTATCAGACCAACCTCGAACAGGGCACGCGCTATATTCCGCTGTGGGTCAAGATCACCGTTGCGCTCGCGCTCGGGCTCGGCACGATGGTCGGGTGGCGGCGGATTGTCGTCACGGTCGGCGAAAAGATCGGCAAGACGCACATGACCTATGGCATGGGTGCATCGGCCGAACTGGTCGCCGCAGCAACGATCTTGGGTGCGGAGTTCGGCGGCCTGCCGGTCTCAACCACGCATATCCTGTCCTCGGGCGTGGCGGGTGCCTCGGTCGCGAGCGGGGCGGGGCTGCAGCCGCGCACGATCGGATCGATGGCGCTGGCGTGGGTGCTGACGCTCCCGGCCGCGATGGCGCTGGCGGGCGGGCTGTACTGGCTATTCCTGATGGCGTCGGGGAGTGTTGGGGCGATTTGAATTGCGATCAAGCCCCTCCCTTTCAGGGAGGGGAGCAGATTGCTCTCACCCCCGCCGCAGCAGCGTGATCCGCGCTTTTCCGTGGACGCGCGACACGTCCTCGACAAACCCCGCCACCTCGACCTGCTCGGGTTTCGCGGTTTCGATGCTCACCCAGGTCGCATCGCCAACCCAGCCGAGCCGTGCCAATTTGTCGAGCGCGACCGCGCCCGCGCCGCTGGCATAAGGCGGGTCCATCACGATCAAGTCGAGCGGGTGGGTCGCATGGCTGAGCGCGAGCACGCTTTGCGCGCGCACATCAGCGCCGATCTCCCGCGCACCACCGAGTTTGGTAATATTGCTGCGCAGCGCATCGAGCGCAGGCTTGTCCTGCTCGACGAAAATGCACGACTTCGCCCCACGCGACAGCGCCTCCAGCCCGAGCGCGCCCGATCCGGCGAACAGGTCGGCGACGGCAAGGTCTTCGAAGCTGCCGATGCGGCTGGCGAGCATCGAGAACAACGCCTCGCGCACGCGGTCTGCGGTGGGCCGCGTTGCGTCACCCTTGGGGGCCACCAGCGGGCGGCCGCGCCATTTCCCGGCAATGATTCTCATCCGGCGTTTTCCCGAGTGCCGCTTCCCCGGCGAAGGCCGGGGCCCAGTAGCGAGCGTTTTGACCTCCACGCGATTCGCACAATTACATCGACCTCGGCGTCTGGGCCCCGGCCTTCGCCGGGGAAGCGGGAAGGTGGAAGATGGTTCAAAAAAGCGGCTTCATTCCCGCTCACTTGCGAGTCCGGCTCTTGTGAATCTTGACGGTGCGCGGCTTGGAGGGGGCGGCGCGGGCCTTGCCGGCGGTGCGCGGCGTCGATTTACCGGGCGCACGCTCGGGCTTTTCCGGGCGTTCGGTTCGCTCCGGGCGCGGCGGCTTGGCGCGCACGTTGCGGCCGAGTTCGGGGTTGAACACCTTGGGGCGCTGGCCCGGCGCGATCGCGCGCGGCGCGGTCGGCTCGGTGCCTGCCTTGGGCTTGGCGTCGTAGAAACGCTTCACCTTGGTCGCCTTGGTCAGCACGACCGGATCGCGGCCCGGCTGCGGCACGCGCGGTTCGGCAAAGGCGGCCTTGTCGGTGCGGTTGGCCGATGCCTTTGTGATGCGCCGCGCCGGAGCCGGTTTGGGGGTTGGGGCCTTGGGCGCGGAGGGGATTTCGCGCAAACCGCGCGGTGCCGGACGCGCCTTCTCGACCAGCTTCGGCGCTTCACCGCCGCCTTTGCGCGTCGGATCCTTGCGGAAGGCGACGACGTCGTGCTGCTTGATCTCGCCGATTTCGCCGACCGGTAAATCACCGAGCACAAACGGGCCGTAGCGCGTGCGGATCAGCCGCGAGACCTTCAATCCGAGATATTCGAGCACGCGGCGGACTTCGCGATTTTTGCCCTCGGTCAGGATCATCTCGATCCACACATTGGCACCGGTGCGGCGTTCGAGATTGGCGTCGATCGAGCCGTAGCGCACGCTTTCGATCTCGACGCCGTGGATCAACTCCTCGAGCTGCTCCTGCGTGATCGGGCCGTAGGCGCGGGCGCGGTAAGCGCGTTCGACCCCAGTTGCGGGGAGTTCGAGCTGGCGCTTCAACTCGCCATCGGTGGTGAGCAGCAACAGCCCCTCGGTATTGAGATCGAGCCGCCCGACCGGCACCAGCCGCGGCAAATCCTGCGGCAGCCGGTCATAGATCGTCGGGCGTCCGGCGGGGTCGCGCTCGGTGACGAGGAGTCCTGGCGGCTTGTGATAGAGGAACAGCCGCGCCGCCTCGGGCGCGGCTACGGCCACGCCATCGACGGTGACGCCGTTCAGCGACTTCAGGATCGTCGCGGGTGTATCGAGCACGATTCCGTCGAGCGCGATTCGCCCCTCGGCAATCATGCGTTCGATCTCGCGGCGCGAGGCGACTCCGGCGCGCGCGAGCAATTTGGCGATGCGCTGCTCATCCTTGGGGCGAGCGGGTGCCTTGGGAGCGGCATTCGGTGCGGGTTTGGGGGTAAAAGCTTTGGACACATGCACCTGATAGCGAATTTGTGTGTTCCCGTGCGCACAAAATAAATTTGCCCCGAATCTCGTAGCCGCGCGTTAAGAGACGGGTGCGTAACGAGGGCGATACGCACTGCCATTCCGGCAGGATGTAACAGGCGGGGTTCCGGACCAATGTTGTTCGGTAAGAAGAAGCGGCGGATTACACGGTTATTGTTGGTCGAGGACGAGCCTCTCGTCGCGTTCGATACCGAACATTTTCTCGGCGAAGCGGGATATGAGGTGGTCGCGACGGTCGACCGCGTCGCCGATGCGCTTGCGGTGATCGCGCGCGGCGACGAGATCGATCTGGTGCTGGTCGACATCAGCCTAGCCGACGGCAATGGCATCGACGTCGCGCGTGCGGCGCACGCGGCGGGCGTGCCGGTGCTGTTCGTGACCGGCGAATGCCCCGAGGGCGGTCGCGAAGTTGCCGCCGGGTGCCTGTCCAAACCCTATGCGCAGCGCGACCTGCTCGCGGCGATCGCGGCGATCGAGGCGGTGCTCGACGGCAAGCCGCCCAAGCGGTTGCCGGGTGGGTTTAATTTGTTTGTGGATGTGGGGTAACGGGTGCCTCCCCTCCCTGAAAGGGAGGGGCTAGGGGTGGGTTGCTCTCGGGGGAGCGCCGCGCTCACCCCATACGTACCCACCCCCAACCCCTCCCTGGAAGGGAGGGGAGAATCTAAAGCATCCCCTCCACCGCATCATGAAAGTGCCGGATCCCCGTCTCCAGCGTCCCGAGCGTAACCCGCTCGATCGCGCCCGATGCCAGCCCTTCCTGCCCAAGCGCCGCCGCGCGGAAATCCTCCCCCGCGAACACGCCGCCGTCGAGCAAATTCCAGCTCTTTTCCCAATGTGCGAGCGCCTTTTCGGATGCCGGGGCCTCGGGGATCAGCATGAAATCCTCGACCAGCACGCGGCCCTCGGACTGCGGCATCATGATCATCAAATTCATGTAATCGGGGCTGACGATCAGCACGGTGCCGGGGAACATCTGGTAGGTATAGGTGATCGCCGAGCGCAGCGTCGGCCAATCATCCGCCGCGCACGCCGCGAGCGTCGCCTCGCGCCCGACCGCGGAGCGTTGGTGCGGGCCGATCCGGTCGGCGACCGAGATGCCGTCCTTGAAGAACGGGCCGATCGTCGCGCTGTGCAGCCGCTGGACGTGATAGCTTTCGAGGAAGGCATCCATGATCAGCTTCCAATTCGCCGCGACATCATGCGTGCGGCGGCGGAAGAGATATTGGCCGGGAAGGTCGAATGCCGCGAAATCCGCGCCGAGCGCTTCGGCCTCGGTGAAATCGGCGGCGTCTTCGAAGGCAAACCAAATCAGCCCACCACTTTCGCGCGTCGGCAGTTTCTTCAGGCCGAAATCGCCCTTGTCGAGCCCGGGGAAGGCGTCGGGCCGGGGCAGACCCGCGAGCTGTCCGTCGAGCGTGTAGCTCCACGCATGATAGGGGCAGACGAGCCGCGCGGCGCAGACCGCCTCGCTGCCCTCCACCAGCCGCGTGCCGCGATGCTGGCACACGTTGAGGAAAACTTGCGCATGCCCGTCTTTGTCGCGCGCGATCAGCAGCGGCTTGCCGAAGCCGTCATGCGGCACCGCCATATTGTTCTGCGGCAGGAGCGCCGAGGGCGCGATGACGAGCGGGACGCGCGCGAAGATCTGCGACTGTTCGGCGGCATGGCGGGCGGGGGCGGTATAAGCGGCGGCATCGACATGCGTGATACCTGTCGCGGTTGCGGCACCACCTGTCGCCAGCCGTGCGGCGAGCGCGAGCTGACCCGGCGTCGGGACGGTGATTTTCACGGGCGCGTTCATGACGCTTCCTCTCCTGATATTTGGCGCTAGTGTCGGCCTGAATCGGGCGGGGAGCAAGCGGCGGATGGACGGTACGGCAGAGCGCGGCGCGACGTGGTGGGATGGAATCCGCCCCTATTTCGAAACCGCGCCGATCGGGGCGTTCTTCCTCGGCATTTCGTCGGGTTTTCCCTATGCGATGATCGGCGCGACGCTGACCAGCCGGTTGGCGCAGGACGGGATCGACAAGAAGACGATCACCGCCTTCACGCTCGGCTTCCTCGTCTATAATCTGAAACCGTTATGGGCATGGGCGGTCGATGGCGTGCGGTTGCCGTTGCTCGGGCAGCTCGGGCAGCGCGTGTCGTGGCTGATCTTCGCTGGACTGTTGGTGATGGCGGCGGTCGCCAACCTCGCGCTGGTCGATCCCAAATCAAGCATCGGCGCGACGGTCGTCGCCGCTGTGCTGGTCGGCTTTGCGGGCGCGACCTTCGACATTGTGATCGACGCTTACCGGATCGAGACGTTGAAGCCGTATCAGCTCGGCGTCGGCTCTGGGATGACGCAATATGGCTGGCGGATCGGCTCGGTTGCGGCGGGCGCGCTGGCGCTGGTGCTGGCGGCGCGGATCGGGTGGAGCGGGGCCTACCTCGCTTGCGCGCTGTTCGCGCTGCCAGCGATGCTGACCGGTCTGATTCTTGGCGAGCCCGAACGGCATCGCACCCCCGCCGCGGCGGAACGCGGCGATGTGAGCAGCGTGGTCGCGTCGATCGTCGGACCGTTCCTCGAATTCTTCCGGCGCGACGGCGCGATCGTCGTGCTGGCGTTCATCCTGATCCACAAGATCGGCGATACGCTGGGGCAGATCGTGCTACGCCTGCTGCTCAACGACCTCAGTTTCAGCAATGACGAGATCGCATTGTACGATGTCGGCGTCGGCTTCTGGGCGTATTTGATCGGCATTTTCATCGGTGGCGCGATGTACGCGCGGATGGGGCTGAAGCGATCGGTGCTGCTGTCGCTGATCCTGATGGCGGTGTCGAATGCGAGCTTCGCGCTGCTTGCGGGCGCGGGGCATAGTGTGTGGGGGCTGGTCGGCGCGATCGGCTTCGAGAATATCGCGAGCGGAATCGGCGGGGTGACGGTGATCGCCTATTTCTCGGCACTGACCAATTTGCGCTTCACCGCCGCGCAATATGCGCTGATCTCGGCGGCGGCGAGCGTCGTCGGGCGGTTGCTCACCGCGACGACGGCGGGGGCGCTGGTCGAGCGCTTCGGCTATGTGAACTTCTACTGGATGACGACGGTTATCGCCTTTCCGGGCGTGTTGCTGTTCTGGTGGATGATTCGGAGCGGACTGGTCGACCGCTCGATCGGCGATGCGGGAACGCGCGAGGTTGCAGCGGAAGAGGGACCCGGAGCGTGAGCCTCTACCTGCTCACGATTGCAATTCAGGTGCTGTGCGTGATCGATGTGATCCGCAACGGGCGCAATCAATTGTGGATTATGGCGCTGGTGTTCCTGCCCGTCGCCAGCACGATCGCCTATGTCGTGCTCGAGGTCTATCCGCGCTTCCAGGGGAATCGCCACGTCCGCACCGCGCGCGCGGCGGTGGCGGCGAAGCTCGATCCCGAGAAGGAAGTGCGCGCGGCACGCACCGCGCTCGCGACCGCCGATACCGTCGCCAACCGGATGCGGCTGGCGGATGCGCTGTCGGCGCTCGGCAATTTCGGCGAGGCGCTGCCATTCTACCGCGAGGCGGCGACGCTCGGCCCGGTCGATCTGCGCACTGCCGAGAAATTGGCGCGTGCCGAATATGAGAGCGACGAGGCTGCCGCCGCGCTGGCGACCCTCGACACCGCGCCCGCGGCCTCGGCGCAAAGCGACCGTGACCGGATCGGGCTGCTTCGCGCGCGGATTTTAGAGGCGCTGGGGCGCAAGGAGGAGGCGTTGGCCCTGTATGCCGATCTCGTCACGCGGCTCCCGGGCGAGGAGGGGCGTGTCCGCTATGCCGCTCTGCTGATCGATCAAGGGTGGGACAAGAAGGCGCTCGTCGTGCTCGAAGAGGTCGAGGGGCGGATGAAGCTGATGGACCGCCAGCAACGCGCCGCCGAGGCCGAGATGTACCGCTGGGCGATGGCGCGGCTTACGGAATTGCGGGGGAAATAGCCGAGGTCGGCGGTCAGTCGGGCGCTTCGCCGTTCGCCAGCAGCACCGCGCCCGCGAGATAAAGCGAGCAGAGGATCAGCGCGATCGGCGGCTCGGCCTAATCGGCGATGTCTGACGAAGCGCCCGCGCTGTCCAACGCAGCGACCGCGAAAACAGTCGCTTAGCTGCCACCATATTGTTGGCCGCTTCTGGTGCTCACATCGCTAAAGTAGCGTAGCTTTGCAGTTTGGTCCAGTTCCGACGTCAGCACCCGCGGGGTATTCCACGGTTTGCGGTTCGTATCACGATGGGGGAGGTTGTCGATCTTGGTGTCCTGAGGCTGCACGTTTCGATACCCTTCAATCGGATCAGTTCTCCAGAACATTACGGAAATGCAACGACGAAATCAAGCAAGGTGGGGGGGGGGGGGACAAAAATCCGGTGTTACGCTGATCAATCGGGAAGTTCGTGATTCATCTGCAACGCTGCTCCCGCGAGATAAAGCGAGCCGAGGATCAGCACGATCGGCGGTTCGGCCTGGTCGGCGATTTCGGTGATATCTCGGAGCGCCGTCGCCACATCGGGCGCGGTGTGCGCGGCGATGCCGAGATCGTGCGCGATGGCGGCGAGCGCGGCGGGGGCATGATGTTCATGACCCGGCGTTGGTACGGCATGGAGCGTCGTCGCTAGCCCGGCGAAGGGCGCGAGCAGGCCTGTCGGATCCTTATTCGCCAACATGCCGAGCACCAGATGCACTTCGCTGCGTCCGGTGCCGGGGTGGGCGATGGCGTCGAGCGTCGCGGCAATCGCGGTGGCCGCGGCGGGATTATGGCCGCCGTCGAGCCAAAGCTGGCTGCCGGGCGGGAGCAAAGCGGTAAGCGGGCCGGGGTGCAACCGCTGCATCCGCGCGGGCCAGCGCGTCTCGCGCGCGGCGGTGCGATAGGCTTCGGGCGGGATCGTCAGCACATTTTGATGCCGCAGCATCGCGATCGCGAGCGCGAGATTCTCGGGCTGGTGCGGGCCGGCCATCGTCGGAAGCGGGGTTTCGATCCGGTCGGCGGCGTCCTTGTAAATCAGCCGGTCACGCTCGACCGCGAACAGCCAATCGCCGCCCGCCGGGTGGACCGGGGCGCCGCCCGCGCGGGCGACGCTCGCGACGCGGCGCGTCACCGACTCCGGGTAGCGCATCGTGACCAGCCGGACGCCGCGCTTGGCGATTCCAGCCTTCTCGCCCGCGATCTCCTCGGCAGTATCGCCGAGGAAGCTTTGGTGATCGATCCCGAGCTGCGCGATGCCGGTGACGAGCGGGGCGTGGATGACGTTGGTCGCATCGAGCCTGCCGCCGAGGCCGACCTCGATGATGCAGGCATCGGCGGGGGTGCGGCTGAAGGCCAGGAAGGCGGCGGCGGTGGTGACCTCGAAGAAGCTCGCGCCGATGTCGCCTGCTTGGTCGAGGACTTCCTCCAGCAGGATCGCGAGCGCGTCGTGTTCGATCAAACGGCCCGCGATCCGGATTCGTTCATTGAAGCGGACGAGGTGCGGGCTGGTGTAGACGTGGCACGTGAGCCCCGCCGCCTCCAGCGTCCCCCGCAGGAACGCGCAGGTCGAGCCCTTGCCGTTGGTGCCTGCGACGTGGAGCACGGGTGGGAGGCGGTGGTGCGGGTTGCCGAGCCGGTCGAGCAAAGCGGTGATGCGCTCAAGCCCGAGGATATCGGCGCCGGGGGACAGCGTCCACAGCCGGTCGAGCTGCGCCTGGACGGCGGGGTCGGGGGAGGTCGCGTGGTCCATTTTCTTCTCCTCCCCTCCCGCTTGCGGGAGGGGGCAGGGGGTGGGCGCGCGCTATCCGATAGTGCAGCATTTGTTGAGGGCGCGTGCCCACCCCTCATTCCCCTCCCGCAAGCGGGAGGGGAGGAAGAAGGTCAAGCCGCCGCCTTCGCGCCGCACAGATAGTCGATCAAACGCGCCAGCGTCGCGCGCAAATCCTTGCGGTGCTTGACCATGTCGATCATGCCGTGTTCGAGCAGATATTCCGCGCGCTGGAACCCCTCGGGCAATTTCTCGCGGATCGTCTGTTCGATCACGCGTTGCCCGGCGAAACCGATCAGCGCGCCGGGCTCCGCAATCTGCACGTCGCCGAGCATCGCATAGCTCGCCGTCACACCGCCCGTCGTCGGATCGGTCAGCACGACGATGTACGGCAGCCCGGCATCGTGCAGCATCGCGATCGCCACGGTCGAGCGCGGCATTTGCATCAGGCTGAGGATTCCCTCCTGCATCCGCGCGCCGCCGGCCGCGGTGAAGATGATATAGGGGCAAGTCTCGCGGATCGCGGTCTCGACGCCGCGCACGAACGCTTCACCGACCGCCAGCCCCATCGATCCGCCCATGAAGGCGAAGTCCTGCACGCCGATGACCGCCTTGTGCCCCTCAATCTTGCCGATCGCGGTGATCAGCGCATCGCCTTCGGAGGTCGCGAGGCGCGCGGCCTTGATGCGATCGACATAGCGTTTGGTGTCGCGGAATTTCAGCGGGTCATCGGGCACCTTGGGCAGCGGCACGATGCTGTAGGAGGCTGGGTCGAACACCTGTTCGAAGCGCTTGAGCGGGCCGATCCGTTCGTGATGCTCGCAATGCGGGCAGACGTTGAGATTGTCCTCCAGCTCCTTCACGAACACCATCTGCCCGCAGCCCTTGCACTTGTGCCAGAGGTTGTCGGGCGTGTCCTTCTTGACGGGGACGACATAAGCGAGCGCGTTGCGGACGCTGGTGAGCCAGGTCATGCGGCTTCCTTGGTTGCGGCGTGAATCGCCGTAGCGAGGGAGTGGATATAGGCGCGAACGTAGGCGGCTGCATCTGCCCCGTGCGCCGCGACCAGGTCGACGATCGCCGAGCCGACCACGACGCCATCGGCGACGCGCGCGACCTGCGCCGCCTGTTCGGGGGTGCGGATGCCGAAGCCGACCGCGACTGGGAGGTTGGTGTGGGCTTTGAGGCGGGCGACGGCTTCGTCGATCGACGTCTGCTGCGCTTGTTGCAGCCCGGTGATGCCCGCGACCGAAACGTAATAGAGGAACCCGCTCGCGCCATCGAGCACGGTCGGCAGACGCGCGGCGTCGGTCGTGGGCGTGGCGAGGCGGATCGGGTCGATCCCGGCGGCACGCAGCGCCGGGCCGAGTTCGGGGTCCTCTTCGGGCGGGATGTCGACGCAGATGATGCCGTCGACGCCCGCATCGCTCGCGGCGGCGGCGAACCATTCGGGGCCGCGGATCGTCATCGGGTTGGCATAGCCCATCAGGACGAGCGGGATGCTCGGGTGGCGGTGGCGGAAGGCCTTGGCGATGGCGAGGATGTCGGCGGTCTTGGTGCCCGCGAGGAGGCTGCGGATATTCGCGGCCTGGATCGCGGGACCGTCGGCCATCGGATCGGTGAAGGGCATGCCGAGTTCGATCACGTCCGCACCGCCCTCGACGAGCGCGTCGAGGATATCGGCGGTCGGGCCGTCACCCGCAGTGACGAAGGTGACGAGCGCGGGATGGGGCTTCGCGAAGGCGGCGGCGAGGCGGGTCATTTAGACCAACCTTTCATGGGCTTCGGCCAGATACGGTCGAACAGTTTAGGCGTCATGATGAGGACGACTGCGCCCAAACTGCCGCCCAAACCAATTTCCCAATTGAACGCGCTCGATATCCATACGGCGACAGCGACAGCCGCTACAAACGCAACGCCGACAAACGCGATCTTCGCTACGGTGCGCTTCATATCGCCACCCCCAGCGCTTCCGCCACGGTGAAGATGTCCTTGTCCCCACGCCCGCACAGATTGGCGAGGATGATCTGGTCGCGGTCCATTTCGCGCGCGCGCGTCGCGACGGCGGCGATGGCGTGGGCTGGCTCCAAAGCCGGGATGATGCCTTCGGTGCGGCACAGCAATTGGAACGCGTCGAGCGCTTCGGTGTCGGTCACGCTCGTATATTCGACCCGGCCGATCGAGTGGAGCCAGCTATGCTCCGGGCCGATGCCGGGATAATCGAGCCCGGCCGAGATCGAATGCGCCTCGGTGATCTGGCCGTCTTCGTCCTGCAGCAGATAGGTCTTGTTGCCGTGGAGGATGCCGGGGGAACCCCCCGCGAGGCTGGCGGCATGTTCCTTGTCGAGCCCGCGTCCCGCCGCTTCGACGCCGAGCATCATCACGTCGCCATCGTCGAGGAAGGGGTGGAACAATCCGATCGCGTTCGACCCGCCACCGATCGCGGCGACGAGCAGATCGGGGAGGCGGTTGATCCGCGACAGCATCTGCGCGCGCGCTTCCTTGCCGATGACGCTTTGGAAATCGCGGACCATTTCGGGGTAGGGATGCGGCCCGGCAGCGGTGCCGATGATGTAGAAGGTGTCGTGGACGTTGGCGACCCAGTCGCGCATGCCTTCGTTCATCGCATCCTTGAGTGAGTGCGATCCGCTCGTGACGGGGCGGACTTCGGCGCCGAGCAGCTTCATGCGGAACACGTTGGGCGCTTGCCGTTCGATATCCTTTGCGCCCATGTAGATCACGCAGGGCAGGCCGAAGCGCGCGCAGACGGTGGCGGTGGCGACGCCGTGCTGGCCCGCGCCCGTCTCGGCGATGATCCGCGTCTTGCCCATCCGCATCGCGAGCAGGATCTGCCCGATGCAATTGTTGATCTTGTGCGCGCCGGTGTGATTGAGCTCGTCGCGCTTGAACCAGATTTGCGCGCCTTTTCCCTCGGGCGCGGACTCGCGCAGCGCTTCGGTCAGGCGCTCTGCGTAATAAAGCGGGCTCGGGCGACCGACATAATGTTCGAGCAGATCGTCGAACTGCGCCTTGAACGCCGGATCGGCCTTGGCGGCGCGATACGCGGCGTCGAGTTCGAGCACGAGCGGCATCAGCGTCTCGGCGACATAGCGCCCGCCGAAATCACCGAAATGGCCGCGATCATCAGGTTGTGTTCGGAAGGAGTTGGGGGCGTTCATGCTGGAGGCTTTAGCAGGATGGTTGTGCGTTCCAAGTGGCCTTTCCTTCCCCGGCGAAGGCCAGGGCCCAGTTACGCAGGTCAGGATGGCATGGGACGCGCGAATTTGCATAACGCTCGCCACTGGGCCCCGGCCTTCGCCGGGGAAGCAGGTGTCTAGGGTCAGAGGTCGTTCACCACCCCCAGAAACGCCCCGATCTTCGCCGCATCCTTGATCCCCGGGGCACTCTCCACGCCCGAGGATACATCAACCAACGTCGCGCCCGTCATCGCCACCGCCTCGGCGACATTGAACGGATCAAGCCCGCCCGACAGCGCCCAGGGGAGCGGGTGGCGGAACCCTTCTAGCAAGCGCCAGTCGAAGCGCACGCCCATCCCGCCGGGGAGCGCCGCCCCGGGCGGGGTCTTGGCGTCGTACAGGATCTTGTCGGCGACGCCGGTGTAGGTGAGCGCCGCGTCGAGATCGTCGCGCGTGCGCACCGCAACCGCGACCCACACCGCGAGGTCCGTGCGCGTCTTGATCGCCGCCGCGCGTTCTGGCGCGGTGTCGTGGAGCTGGAGGATATCGAGGTGCCCGGCGGCGACGGCCTGCTCGACCAGCGCATCGTCGGGGTTCACGAATACGCCGACGCGCGAGACATGAGCGGGGACGCGCGCGGCGAGTTGCGCTGCGCGTTCGCGGGAGAGATTGCGCGGGGAGGGGGCGAAGAACACCAGCCCGACATGGCTCGCCCCGCCCGCGATAGCAGCGTTGAGCGTTTCGGGCGTGGAGAGGCCACAGATTTTGGCGGTGACGGGCATGCTGTTTCCTTGCGCTTTGGCTGCTCGAACGCAAGGTTTGTAGCTCTTGAAGCTCCACCCCGGCGTAGGCCGGGGCCCAGTTGCGGAACGAGAGATTGGGAGCGAGGCGCTTGATTACCTCGGCAATCGCGACTGGGCCCCGGCCTTCGCCGGGGTGGCGCGCGTTAAAGCGTCGCTTCGATCTCGCGTGCCGCCACGTCCGGATCAGCCGCCTGCGTGATCGGGCGACCTATGACGAGGATAGACGCACCCGCATCGAGCGCGGCACGTGGGGTGACGACGCGTTTCTGGTCACCGACTGCGCCGCCCGCCGGACGCACGCCGGGGACGACGAAGAAACCCCTGGGCCAGAGTTTGTGTGCAGCGGCGACTTCCTCGCCCGAGCAGACCACGCCATCGACGCCCGCTTCCCTGGCGAGCTCGGTCAGCCGCATAACCTGATCGTGTGCGCTGTTCACGCAGCCGATCGACGCAAGGTCGCTGCCGTCGAGGCTGGTCAGCGTCGTCACCGCGACCACCTTGGTGCCGAGCGGGGCGGCGGCCTTCGCATCCTCGAGCATCGCGCGGCCACCAGAGGCGTGGACGGTGAGGATCGCCGGATCGAGCCCGCGCAGTGCCATGATCGCCTTGGCGACGGTGTTGGGGATGTCGTGCAGCTTCAAATCGAGGAAGATCGGCAGTTCGAGCTCGGCCATGTCGCGCACGCCGCTGCGGCCGTTCGCCATGAAGAATTCGAGGCCCAATTTTATCCCGCCGACATGGTGACGGACCTTGGTCGCCAGCGCGCGCGCCTTGGTGAGATCGGGCGTGTCGAGCGCGACGAACAGGCGGTTGTTCATGCCGGGTCGACCGGCGCTTCGGCGACGATGACCGGATCGGGGGCGACCTGCAAGGAAGGCGTCGGCGGGGTCATCGCCGTGCGCATATCGCTCAGCGTCCGCTCCGCCGTCGTCAGCCGGTTGCGCAGCCGCCAGCGCAGCGTCGAATGCCACGCCATCGTCGGGACGAGGCCAGCGAGGAAGGTGAGCAGCAGCAGCAGCGGCAGATTGATCAACGCCTCCATCCCGCCCCACAAATGGATCGTCACGCTGGTCCAATTCCCCAGCGTGAAGATCGCCGCCATGAAAGCGAGGAGGCACCAGAACAGGATTTTGAGGAATTGCATGGCGTGAGGTTAGTGCGGAGAGTGGCGCTTGACCAGACTCCCTCTCCCAGCGGGAGCGGGAAGCGTAGCATCGTCTTGAAACCTGAAGCAGGCCCCACGCCGTTCGGGCTGAGCCTGTCGAAGCCCTGCGTGCCACAGATGGTGCAGGACGTATGGCACGGTGCCCTTCGACAAGCTCAGGGCGAACGGGATAGAGCGATCCATGAAAGCGCACGATCTTTTACCCAATCTCCCGCCGCAACGTCTCAAATAATCCAGGAATCATCGTCAGCTTCGGCGCTTCCTCCTCCAAAATGGCGAGGAACGCCGCGCGCTTAATCTCGGCGGTGCGGCCGGGTTTCAGCCGCATCGTCGGGTCGAGCGCCGAGAGCACGATATCGACCATCCGCTCGGCCCCGTGGAGGCGGCCCCACAGATAATCATTCTCGCGGTACGCACGGCTGAAAAAGGCGCCGAAGCTGTTGAACTGGATTCCCTTCAGTGTCGCCTGCGCGCCGCCGCTGCGGATGCTAATGGCATCGTCGGGGGCGATGCGGTCGACTTTGATCGCATCGAATTCGTCGAGTCCGTCGCCTTGCAGCAGCGGCAAGGTGGCCACGTCGAAATAGGGAAAGCCGAGATAGCTCAGCAGGATCGTCCGCTTCACTTCACGCGCCAGTCCGGCAAAGGCGGTGGCGAGTCGCTCCTCGGTGCGCTGATCGAGCGTTTTCAGGTCCATCGCCGCGCCCAGTCTGTCGAGCAACGGCCCGGCATCGCCGCGCAGCAGCCGCACATCCTTGCGCAAATGCGTATAGCGGTCGGTGCGCTTGCATTCGAGATAGTCGGCTAGGCTCGCATAAATTGCGTCACGGATCGGCGCGAGCTCGACTTCGGGCTGATCGCCCTCAAGATCGGTGATGCGCCGCGCCAGCAAGCGCAGGCGGCGCAAGCGAAAGCCGAGATCGAAGGTGCGCAGGAACGCGATCGTCGTGGCACTTGTCCCACCGGAAAAGCTCGGCTTCATATCGTCGAAGCCGCGCGCGGTGACTGCGGCGGCGATGTGCGCGCGAATCCCGCGCCAACGCTGCGGCCCCGGTTCGCCGCCGGCATGATGGAGCAGATCGGCAATCGTCTCGACCACGCCGGTGATTTTCAAATGGCCGTACGCGGCATAGCCATAGCCCGCACTCTTTGCCGCCGCCGCCTGCGCGCGCTGCCGCCACGCCGTCAGCCGCGCCTGCGTCGGCGAATCGAGGAAGAGGGTATAGCCGAACAGCGCCTCGACTTGCTTTTCAACCTCGGGGCGGATGCCGGCGATGATGTTGCGCATCCGTTCGATCTGGCGCGACCGTTCGGCGATGTCCTCGAGATTATCACGGATCGGCTGCTGGCGCGGGAGTTCGGAAATCGCGCCGATGATCGTTTGAAAGAAGCCGGGGGGCTTGGCCGCGGCGGCGCCGAAATGGATCGCGCCGCCGGGGTGCGGATCGATATAGACGAAACGCCGGTCGACCTGACGGCGCGCAGGCCGCTCGCGCAGCGCCTCGATCGCCGGGCGAAACGGCGCGTTGTTGAGCACAGAACCGTCGATCAGCACAGCGCCATCGGCGGCATTGGCGGCGAACTGACGCGGCAAAATGCGCTTGAGGAAGTCCGCGCGACTGGCCCAGGGGCGCTTACGCTCGGCCAGCACGCGATCGAGCTCGCCGACCATGAAGGGCGGGAAAGCGCCGGGGAAGCTCGACGTCGCGCGCGCCGCAAAGGCGAGCTCGGCCGGGTCGGCGAGGCTTTCGCTGGTCAGCCCGTGATCGCTGAACGGCACGATCACGCGGTGTTCGATCTCGACCACTTCGGGCGGGGAATTGAGCGTCAGCCGCTCGGGATGGCCGCGAAAATCGGTGACGGTGACGAACAGATCGAGCGGCTGCCCGTCGGGCAGCAGCCGTGGTTCGCGCGGGGCGGCGGCCATTGCGTCGAGCGCGTCGAGGATCTTGCCGGTGAAGCGCTCGCCCCCGAACGGCGGCTCGAACCAGCGCGAGCGGATGAAGTGCGAGAGCTTCGCGCGGACCTCCTCGCGCGCGCCGGGTTCGACCGTCGCATCGATCGTATCGCGCCGCGCCGCCATCCACGCGAGCGGCAGCGCCCACGCCTTGGAAAAGCGATGGCTGGGGGCTTGCTTGGGATCGATCAGCGCCTCGATATCGGCCGAATCAAGCCACAGATCGGTCAGCGGTTCGAGGCTTTGCCCGGTGCTGATCGCTTGCGCGAGGAAGACGCCGTTGATGCCGCCCGCGCTCGCGCCCGCGATAATATCGACGAGGACGCGCAGTTTCAGGCCGGTTTCCGCCTCGATTTCCTCAAACAGCGCGCGGTACACGCCTTGGCTGCCACTCGCCGGGGTGACGCCTGCGTGGAACGCCCGACTCGCCCGCGCGAGACGCCAGATTTCCTTGGTGATGCCGTGCATGTAGACGGCCAGACTGATCCCGCCATAGCAGACGAGTGCAAGGCGGAGTTCCTTTTCGCGCGTCACAGGCGGTTCACCGTTGGGGCTCCAGCACCGCCCAGATCGGCAAATGATCGGATGCGCGGCGTGCGGCTACACTCGCATGGACGCCGCAGTCGAGCACGCGAAAGCCGCGCGTGAAAATCCGGTCGAGCCGCCCGATCGGTCGCCGCGCGTGGAAGCTTGGGCCGGTCGGCGCATTGGTGAATTCGCGCCCGAAATCGCGTAGGCAGCCGGCACTGCGCGTCCATTCGTTGAGATCGCCCATCAACACGGTCGGCAAAGTGGCAGTGCACGAATCGACATGCGCTAGGATCGCACGTGCCTGCCGCCGCCGCCACAGCCCAGAAAGATCGAGATGCATGCCCACCACCCGGATCGGTGCCGAATGCACCACAAGATCGGCACGGATCGCGCCGCGCGGTTCGAGCGCGGGTAGATGCAGCGCGGCGCTCGCACTAACCGCGCAGCCCTTGCGGATCATCAAGGCATTGCCATGCCACCCCATATTGCCGCCGTCATGCGCGATCGGCACCGCCTGCCACGGCGAATGCTCGTCGAGCATCTGGTGCGAGATGACGCGCGTTTTTGCGCCGAAGCGCAGATCGGCCTCTTGCAGCGCGATCACATCGCCCGCGATTTCCTGCAGCACGTCGAGGATCCGGCGCGGGTCGCGGCGCCGGTCGAGCCCGACGCCCTTGTGCATATTGTAGCTGACGACCTTGATCATGTGCCGATCCGTACGGCGCTCAGGCGGTCTCGACCAGCCCGCGTTCCTGCAGCGATTCGATCAGGTCGGGCTTGCGCCGGATGATGCTATGGTCGTCGATCATGGTTGCGGTCCGTAAAGGAGAGCGGGGAAGCGCCGCACTATAGCCCGACGGCATTTCCAAGCCAGATGTCCAGTGCGGACGTGCTCCACAAGGCACCGAATTCCTGCCGAGGGAGCGACAAAGGCACTTCGTCTGCGCACCACTTCAGACCATCGATGACGAACGTGTTGAAGATCGCCCTGGATTGGCGAGTCCGCGCCTTTCCCCCAGTGTGCCGCGCATCGCTTCACGGAACAGGTGCCGGTTCTCGCCACCTCTGAACAGTACGCCCCCCAAGGTGCCATGCTATTGTATTGCTACTGCGCTATTTGTAGAGCCCGTGTGCGGCATGCCGGAGCGACGCGAGTGCAAAAACGATTTAGTATTTTGATTTTCAGTTGCAATGAAACGCATTGGGGCGGAAGTGAAGAGCTGTGGGCACAGGCTGCCCTTGCGTTAGCGCGACAGGGAATTAAAATAACGGTCGCGAAACCCAATGTGAATTGGACACATCCAGCGATAAAACGGTTGAAGGCTGAATCCTGTTCTATCTTTGATATAGCGAGCTTTCCGTTTTTGCCAAAGTCCGTCTACGATATATTTCGTCGGACATCCAGGTCGCTCGCCTACCTATGGCAGGGCGCCTATCTCTCGATGTTAGCGATATTGAAGAGACCAGATTTGGTTGTGATATCACAAGGCGGCAATTGGGACGGTTTCGGCTACACCCGTCTCTTGAAAATGCATTGTAAAAAATACGTTGTTATTTCGCAAAAGGCCACAGAACTCTATTGGCCATCCGATTGGATGCGTCCATTTTGTAAGAAAATGTATCAGGAGGCCATCGCCGCGTATTTTGTGTCAGAACACAATTTGAAATTGACTGAGCAACAAATGGGAATGGCCCTTCCGAATGGGGCTGTCGTGCGGAACCCTTTCCTGACCCCTTGGACCGGCACGTTGCCATGGCCGAAGGACGATGGCGTAATACGGTTCGCGTGCGTCGGGCGCTATTTCCCGATGGAAAAGGGGCAAGACGTTCTCCTGAGGGTTCTGGCGCAGCCGAAATGGCAGGAGCGAAACATTCAGGTCAACTTCTTCGGAGAGGGAGACCGTGTCGTAGGGCTGACAGAGCTGGCTGCCTTTCTCGGCCTCAAGAATGTGGCCTTTCCCGGCCATACGTCAGACGTTGCCGGCATTTGGGAAACGCACCACGCGTTAATCCTCCCGACACGTGCGGAGGGGCTGCCGCTTGTCGTGGTCGAAGTGATGCTGGCGGGCCGCGTAGCGATCGTCACCGATATCGGCGGCAGCGCCGAAGTGTGTACCGATGGTGTCACGGGCTTCATCGCCGCCAGCCCCAGCGAAGCGGCGATCGACGCTGCGATGGAACGCGCATGGGCGGAGCGAGCCAATTGGCAGGCGATCGGACAGGTCGCTGCGACGGAAATCCGTAAACTGGTCCCCGAAAATCCCGGTGCCGAGCTGGCTGACCGGATCTTAGCTGCAGGGCGCGAGAGCGTTATAACGGCCGATGATCACGCCCTTATCAAATAGTCATCGTGATAGTCGCGGTACGCGGGCTCGTCCCTGAGGATATCGGCCAAGCCCTGGTACTCGTTCATGACATGATCGGGTATGTTTTTCCCGCTTATCGGGGATGACGGGAAAAAATAATCCAGAAAACGGATCAAATAAGCCAGCCTGTTACTAAATGACAGGAAGACGAAGAGTTTATATAGCTTCCGTCCAATATAGGGTATCCGTTTGAATGCTGCAGCAAGGCGCGGATACCATCTGAGCTCTGCCGATTTCAATCCGACATTTTGGCGATCGATTTCGAGATCAGTTTTATCAAGGCCCAACGCTTCGGAAAGGGTGTCGAGAAACGCGCGATGATTAGACGCCAATAATTCATAAGGCAGTACGATCACATCGTTCGGAAACGCTTCGCGGTATAAGGCTATGGTTTCGTCATACTGCCATTCCATCCTTGGGCGCTCAATCCATTCTTCGAACGCGGCGCTGCCGCCTTCGCGTACAAATTGAGAATATAAGGAATAGAGCGCCGAGCGAAAGCCGCGCGTAACGATCAAGATTTTAGCGTTTGGAAATAGCGCTTTTAAAAACGCACAGACATGTTCCCGGGCGACCGGAAGCGGTAACGGTAGCGCCGCATCATGTGGGAAGTGCAGACGCAAGCCGGTGTTTGGCTTTGGCACCGATAACGCCTCCGCACTTGTCACAATATAAGCGGGAGCGGAAACGCCCTGCGCGATGGTTCTAATAAGCTCGAATATCGTATAGTATCCGGCAATTCCACCCTCTTTATACTGTAAATCAGGATGTAGCGAAAACCACTTTTGAACAAAGGTGGATCCAGCTTTTGGGAAGCCGATATGAATAAGGTGCCTTGTCACAACAATTACTCGAATTTATTTGAAGATAAAATTTCGGGTATTTTGTCGATTTCCTTTAATCGACCGTCCTCAATCCGAAAAACACGGTCGCATAACGCGAGCGGCGCACGGCGATGGGTCACGAGAATTAAGCTGACCTTGCCCTTGAGCGCCCTGAAAGTGTCTGTAATGAGCTGCTCGGAGCATTCGTCGAGCGCGCTCGACGGCTCGTCAAGAATGAGCAGTTTGGGGTTGCCGAGCAATGCGCGCGCGATGGCGATGCGTTGCACCTGTCCGCCTGACAACTCTCTAACGCCCGGACCGATGATGGTTTTAAGGCCAAGCGGAAAGGCCGCGGTGTCGATATCGACATGTGCCGCCTCTGCCGCCGCTTCGACCTCGCCCGCACTATAATCATCGCGATAGAACAGGATATTTTGTTCGATCGTCCCTCTGATCAATTGGGAGGATTGTGAAACCAGACCGATAACATGCGTTCTTGTCGTGCTCGACAAGGTGTGGACGGAAACATCTGAGATCGTAATGCTTCCTGACGTCGGGACCTTCATGCCGGCGATCAGGTCGCACAAGGTACTTTTGCCGGATCCTGACCGGCCGACAATCGCAATGGCTTCACCGCGCCGAATCTCCAAATTCGCATCGATGATAAAGGGGGCGTGATCCTTAAAGCCGTATCGGACATCCTTTAGATGGACCCCGTCGAATTCGGCCCCGGCCTGTCTGGCATCCTTGTTACTATGTGCGGATAGCCGATCGACTTCAGAATGAAAGGTTATTACATGCGGCGACAACACCGCCAAACGCTGCGCCGAGGCCGCAGAGGAACGCAAGTAGGTCAACAGCCGTACCGTTAGCAGTGCACCGACCGAAAAAGATGGATGGCTTCCGGGCAAAAAGTTTAATACCAGAATCAGGGCAAAAAACAGCGCTGCCATGAAGATGTATTGCACGGACGCCGGTGTGAACGTCTCGGCGAACTCCACCCGGTTTCGATCTTTCGCTGCGTCCGAAATCTGGTCCGTCATTCCGGCCAAGACCTCGGTCTGTGCATCGTAAAGCTCGATTTCGTTTCGCATCCGTGACGCTTGTGCAGCCAAAAATGCGAGTTCATTTTCGGGCGAGGATAGCCGTGGTTTTGTCTTAGGTTTCCATTTATTCAGCGATAAAGCGACAGCGAGAGCAATAAGTATTATCGATATTTCAATGATCGCAACTTTGTAATTTAAGAATGACGGTGCAATCAAAAACGCGAGTATGACGACAGATGAAACGAGCGCGAGGCAAAGATTTTTTGCAAAAGCTGCATTCGATTGGCTCAGATTGCCGATTAAATTTTGGAGATAGCCTTCTCGTAATAAAGACCGATAGTTCAAGTCTGTCTTGAGATATTGCGATATTGCCTGTTGACGCAAGCTGGACGAACAATGGCTGATGATACGAGCTTGTAGCGACGACAACGGCCCATTCACCAATATCAGGCCAACGCTTGCGATGAATCCGAACAGGGCAATGGATGTCGTGCTAAATCGAAGTACGACGTTCATGCCGGTCCACGATGTCAATACTTCATTCGATGTCCTGGGCGTTCCTGCCAGCTGCACAGCGACCGTCGCTAGTGCGCCGATCACCAAAAGTTGAAGGAGCGCTGAAACAATAGCGGTGAAACCAAGCAAAATGAACAAAGACCGAAGCGGCGGGAAAATTATTCGCACCGCGCTTATAAATTCTCGATACTTATGCTCGGGGGGTGCTGCGGGCATCACGAAGTTCCAAATTTTTTCACAAGCCCGACCCTGTCCATTTGAAAATCCAGTGATGGAGCGGCAAGGCTGGGTTGCACGGTTGCGTCAGGCGATGCACGCAATTTCGGTGAATTCGGGCGCGACGGGGTAGCCGGTCACTTCGATCTCGCCCGCGTTCAGCCACGCATGCGCATCGAGCGAGAGCGCGGTTCCCGGTGCGGTGCCGAAATGCATAATGCTGAAAATGCCGCGCTTTCGAAGCATGTGATGCGCCGCCATCGCTTGAGGCAGGCACACCGCCTTGAACGGCACATTCCGTGCGGCGATCGTTACCGCCCAGCCTATTTTACGAGCGATATCCAAGTCTTGTTCGGTCGGAGCGGCTTGGCGCGCCTTATCTTCGGCTTGGTGCGGTGCCATGAACCCGCCCAGGCGTCGGGCGATCCGCGGGAACGGGATCGTGAGGATCGCGATTCGCGCGGCGGCCAAGCCGATGGTCGCTTCCACCAGCAAGGCGTGCTCCCGAATCCCGACCTGGCCGAGCCGCCGGACGCGGTGGCGCATCCGCCGCCAAGCCTTGTGTAACCGCTGTTTCACCGCGTTTTACCGGCAATTGTGGCGGATTTACCATTGCGCGCCACGTGTCGCACGACGCGCCCGATTCGGTTGATCAGCCATGTCGGTACCCGAATCAGCGGATAGAAAGGGTAGAGCGACGGTGGGAGCTTGCTGCGATACATATCGCTTTGCATATACAGCACGGATCGCACGATGTGCCACTGATAGCGTAAGCCCCGGCCGAGCAGCAGCTGCATCGATAGCGCCAGCATCCGACCATAACCCCACCCGTCGATCTCGGTCGCGCCGTCGGGCACCGCCATCAACCGATACGCGCCGGCAATCAGCATCCGCACGCGCGGGGATCGGCCTATGGTGTTCGCCAGTCCCGTCGGCAGCGGAAGCGCGAACAGATCGTGCATCATCAGCATCGCTTGCTCGGACGCTGCACCGGCCCCCAGCGATACAGCGCGCTCGTGCCAGGTAGGAAGCGCATGCGGATCGGCGGTGGCAACCAGCGCGTTGAGATCGGCCAGCGATTTCATCCGCGACCAGCCATCAAACGCGCCGTGCAGCACGAGATAGGCGTACAGATCAGCAGGCGCGAACGTCGGTGCACTCAAGCCTGTATCGAGCATGACGGTCTGCGCGGGCGAGCGCGCCGTGAGCATCGGCAGCAGCCGGGCGTTAGTAAACAGCCGCCAGTGCAATTCGACGTGCAAATGTGGCGCGCCGCGCCCCATCGTCACATCTTTCCCGTACCGTGGCAGCACGGCACGCTGGTCGGCGCTCAACGCTTGGGCAGGTTGCGCGATGCGGTAGCCCTCGGCCTCGAGCAGCGCGAACACCGGCGCAATATGCTCCGGCAGGATCAGCAGGTCGATATCCTTGCTGTGCTTGACCGCAACCGAGCCGTAGGCGAGCGCCCCGAGCACGACACCCTTGACCGCAAGCACCGGATATCCGGCCGCGGCGATCAGCCCGGTCAGGCGCGCAGTATCGGCCGCTGCGATCAGGTTCGTGTAGACGATACGCATGGCCTGAAGCGCCAGGGGGGCCGCAATCTCGTCCGGCACGGTGATCCCGGCGGCCTTCAGCCCGGCATCGACCAGCCCCGCAACGCGCTGCCGCACGACGACACGCCCGAAGCGCTGCCAGTCGATTCCGCCCGCCACCGCCGCGCGCACCGCTGCATCGCGCGCAGGTGAGGGCGGCCAGCGGCAACAGGCGGCGGCAAGCCGCAATTCGGGGTCGGCAGGCGCGGTCACGGCCCCCGGTTACGGATTTCAACCGTGTAAGGGAAGGCCTTGGCGGGCGAAGCCGCGCGGGACGGGCGACCGCCGACGGATTAGCCAACGGCAGATACGCGTTCCGGCTGAGCATAAGAGGCGAGGAGGTCGCCAAGCAGTTGATTGGGGAAGCGGCGGTTCTGGATGATCGCGTAAAAGCTCTCGGTAAGCTGCGGAATCCGGCAATGTTCGACCAGCACGCCCGAATCGAGCTCATCACGTACGACGATCGGCGGCACGAGCGTAACGCCCTCGCGTTCGCGCGCGAGCAGGCGCAGCATGGCCATGTCGTCGACTTCGGCCAAAATGATCGGCCGGATGCCCGCCAGATCGAGCAGATGGTCGAAACCAACCCGGATATCACTGTCGAGGCTCGGCAGCAGGATCGGCTCGGTGCGTAGATCGTCGGGAAAGCGGAAGGGCGGTTTGTCGGGCCGCGGTCGCCCGACCAGACTGACGGGCTGTTGATTGAGCAGATGATTGCGAAACGGCGCGCTGGCATCGCGTTGCGCCGCGCTGTTGGAAAGAACCACATCGATCGCATGCGCTTCGAGCTGCGCCAGCAGGTCGCGGATCGTGCCAGAGCGCACGATCAACTCGACGTCGGCGCGGCCGACCAGCGGGCGCAGAAACTCAAGCTGGAAATTGCGCGACAAGGTCGTGAGCGCGCCGACCCGCAGGATTTGGCCAATCGCCTGCGACCGCCCTTCGAGCGTGCTCATCAACTCGTCGCCGGCCTTGAACACCGTGTCGGCATAGTCGAGCGCGATCCGGCCGGCCTCGGTCAGCACGAGCCGTTTGCCGACCCGCTCGAACAGTGGATGCCCCATCTGGTGCCCGAGTTTCTGGATCTGAACCGAGAGCGCCGATTGCGATAGATTCAACCGCTCGGCCGCGCGGGTGAGATTGCCCTCATGCGCGACCGCCCAGAAATAGCGCAGATGATTGAAGTTCAGGCTCTTCACATCGTTCTATTTAACAGAACGATATCGACGAAACAATGAATTTTACCCTCCTGCGCGAACCGCATAGCAGGTCTGACGATCTGCATTCTTCGCCACAGGGGGACATTCCTTGCCATTCGAACTTTTGCCTTATGCCGCCCCGGTGACATTGGCGCTCAGCGCTATTGTCGGTTTTTTCAGTCCCGGCCGTCGGCCGGGCGCCGCGTTGCGTCTGGCCGAGGCCGGGGCGTTGTTCGCGATCCTGATTGCGCTCGCCACATCGGCACTTCTGGCGACGCAGGGCGCGCTTGAAAGCAGCCTGATCGGGATGAACGGGCTTGGGCTGTCGGTGCGGATCGATGCCGTGAGCGCCACGATGTTCCTGTTGGTCGCCTTTATCGGCTGGGTCGTGATCCGCTATTCCGGAACCTATCTTGATGGCGAGGCGCGGCAGGGCGTGTTCAGCGGCTGGCTTTGCCTGACCCTTGCAGCGGTGCTCCTGCTCGTGCTGTCGGCCAATCTTGTGCAGCTGGTTCTGGCCTGGATCGCGACCTCTGTGTTCCTGCACCGGCTGCTTTTATTCTATCCCGATCGCGTTGCGGCCCAGCGTGCCGCTGCCAAGAAATTCGTCGCCGCGCGGATCGCCGATATTGCGCTCATCATCGCGGCAGTGCTGCTGACGCTTGCTTATGGCACAGGCGATATTGCTGCGATCCTCAGCGCTGCCCGCGCCGGGACCGGCGGCGGTCTGGCGATCGGCGCGGCGGGCTTTCTGGCGTTGGCGGCGCTTTTGAAATCGGCGCAGTTTCCAATGCATGGATGGCTGACCGAAGTCATGGAAGCGCCAACGCCGGTTTCGGCGCTGCTTCATGCCGGTGTTATCAATGCCGGCGGGTTTCTGCTGATCCGCTTTGCCGATGTTATGGTGCTGGCGCCGGGCGTCCTCGCCGTTCTTGTCGTGATCGGCGGGTTTACCGCAGTGTTCGCCGGGTTGGTGATGTTGACTCAGCCTGCGGTGAAAACCTCGCTCGCTTGGTCGACGATCGCCCAGATGGGGTTCATGATCCTTGAGTGTGGACTGGCGCTCTTCCCGCTGGCCTTGCTGCACATCGTCGCGCATTCGCTCTACAAGGCGCATTCGTTCCTGGCGTCGGGCGGCGCGGTCGAGCTGATCGCCGCCAACCGCCGACCTGGGCCGGTCGCCATTCCCAGGGCGGACGCGGTCGCGCGCGCCTTTTTCCTCGCTTTGGCAATCTATGGCATCGTCGGCTTCGGCTTCGGCTTCTGGTTTCAGCACAAGTCGCCACAGGCCATTGCCCTCGGCGCGATCCTGATCTTCGGCGTCGCCTATATGCTCGCGCAGGGTTTGGCGGACGCCGCGCCACGGGCGTTGACCCAGCGTACCGTGGTGTACGCCGTCGCCACCTCGGTCAGCTATTTCGCGCTCCAAATCTTCGCGATCTGGCTGACGTCGGGCGTGCTCCCCGCCGCCCCGGCGCCGGGCCCGTTGCAATGGATGCTGATTGTCCTCGCGGTCGTCAGTTTCGGCCTCGTCGCGGTGGTCCAGGCGATGTTTCCGCTCTGGGCCTACCACCCGGCGGCCGCCGGGCTGCGCGTCCACCTCTCCAACGGCTTCTACGCCAATGCGGTGTTTGACCGGCTGCTGCGCGGCTGGCGGCTGCGCGACGCCAACTGATTTTCCGGAGATACGATAATGACGCATCCAAACCCTTCCCTCGATCTCGCAACTGCTGTCGATCACGCGGCGCGGGCGATCCCGCCGGTCTGGCCACTCGCCTCGAGCGTCGCGGTCAATCCTTTCCTCGGCCAGACCGATGAGGACCTCGCGACCGTCGCGGCCCGCCTTGCCAGAGTGGCGGGCACCGCGGTGACCATGCCGCGCAGCTGGTATCAGGAGCGGATCGCCAATGGCGAGATCATCGATCAGGATCTGATCGACGCGCTCGCGATTGCGCCGCTGGAGCAGCGTCCGGCGAACCTTGCGGCGCTCAAAGCAGCGGTGCATTTCCCGACGCCCGACATCAGCGCCTTGCCGACGGTTGCGGACCTTGCGGCGGAAGCCTCCGGGATCGACTGGCCGGGTGTGATCGCCGAGCGTTTCGGCGCATGGGCGGCGGGATATCTCGACGAGGGACAGGCGCTCTGGGCGGCACCGAGCGGTCGCGGCGCTTATGCCGCTTGGCGCGCGGTCGCGACGCATGATCTGACGCCCGAGATTCTCGGCCTGTCCGGGTTCGCGACGCATGTGTCGGAGGCTCCGGAAGCCGCAGCCGACGCGACGGCGAGCGTTGTGCAAGGTCTCGGCCTTTCGGCTGAGGCGGCGCAAACCTATTTCCACCAGATGCTCATGACCCTCGGCGGCTGGGCGCAATACGCCCGCTATCGGTTGTGGCAAGCCGAGCTCGGCGGCGGCACCGACGCGACGATTACCGACTTTCTGGCGATCCGCCTCACCTGGGAAGCCGCGCTGTTCGATCGCTATGAAAATCAGATCGCTGCGCGCTGGCGCTCGGTCGTCGCGGCGCACGCCGTGCCTGTCAAACCCACGCTCGAACATGTCCTCGACTCGATCCTGCAAGAAGCATCGGAACGCGCCGCCCAACGCAAGTTGGCGGAAACGATTGCCGTGCCCGGGATCGCGACGATCGATAGCCGCCCCGTATTGCAGGCCGCTTTCTGCATCGATGTGCGCTCGGAGGTGTTCCGGCGCGCGCTCGAATCGATCAACCCGGCGATCCAGACCTTGGGGTTCGCGGGCTTCTTCGGCCTCACCGCCGCGCATCGCCGCTTCGCATCGGACGTGAGCGAACTTCGGTTGCCGGTGCTGCTGAACCCCGGCCTGACCAGCAGTTCAGGCGGTCCCGACGACGCCGAGGCCGACCAGAGCGCTCGGTTCAAGGCGCGCGCAAAACGGGCGTGGGGCCGGTTCAAGCTGGCGGCGGTGTCGTCCTTTGCTTTTGTCGAGGCAACGGGACCGCTTTATATCAGCAAGCTGGTGGTCGATGCCCTGGGCCTGCGCGGCACACCCGTGCCGAACGATCCCGCGCCGCGCCCCGATCCGGCGCTTGATCTCGGGGCTCGGACGACGGCGGCGGAGACCGTGCTGCGTGCCATGTCGTTGACGACCAACTTCGCAAGGGTCGTGGTGCTGGCGGGGCATGGTGCCAATGTTGTCAACAACCCGCACGCCAGCGGGCTGCATTGCGGTGCCTGCGGTGGCTATTCCGGCGAGGTGAATGCGCGGTTGCTGGCGTCGTTGCTGAACGATGCCGAGGTTCGCACGGGCTTGGGTCCGCAAGGGATCGACGTACCCGCAGACACGCTGTTCGTCGCCGGTTTGCATGACACGACGACCGACGCGGTCACGCTCTATGCCGAAGACTGTGTTTCCGCAGCGCACGCGACCGACCTCAACGATGCGAAAACATGGTTCGCCGCCGCAGGCAAGATCGCCCGCAGCGAGCGGGCGTTGCGCCTGCCGCATGCGACCGGAGAGGGCAGCCTCGTCAAGCGCAGCCGCGACTGGGCCGAGGTGCGGCCGGAATGGGCGCTAGCGAGTTGCAAGGCGTTCATCGCCGCGCCACGGCGGCGCACGGCGGGAAAGAGTCTCGAGGGTCGGGCGTTCCTGCATGACTATGACTGGAAGGATGACAAAGGCTTTGGCGTCCTCGAACTGATCCTGACCGCGCCCGTCGTTGTCGCAAGCTGGATCAGCCTGCAATATTACGGATCAACGGTTGCGCCCGCAGTCTTCGGGGGCGGCAACAAGCTTCTGCACAATGTCGTCGGCGGGATCGGGGTTGTGGAGGGCAATGGCGGCGTCCTGCGCGCCGGCCTGCCATGGCAATCTGTCCATGATGGCGAAAATTTCGTGCATGAGCCGCTGCGGCTTTCGGTCTGTATCGAAGCGCCGCGTGAGGCGATGACCGACATCCTCAAACGCCACCCGGGGGTGCGCGCGCTTTTCGACAATCGCTGGCTTCACCTGTTCGCGCTCGACGAGACCGGTCGCATGGCTTGGCGGTACACAGGCGATCTGGAATGGGCATCGATCATCGAAAAGGAGGCGTCAGCTGCTGTCCCCGTAATGGCGGCATGACCTTTGGGGTTATCGGAAAACGGCGCGGTGGCGGGCCTGTGCTATCGCGGCGACCGCGCGATCCTGGCGACGATGCATGCCAAGGAAACCGTCATCGCGCCGATCGTCGAACGTTTTCTGGGGTTGCGACTGGAAATCACGACGGGCGTGGATACCGACATTTTCGGCACCTTCAGCCGGGATATCGCGCGGACCGGATCGCAGCTCGACGCGGCCCGCGCGAAGATTGCCGCTGCGTTCGAGAGCGCGCCTGATCTTCACATCGCCTTGGCCAGCGAAGGCAGCTTTGGCCCGCATCCCGCCATTCCGTTCTGCCCGCTCGCGCGTGAGATCGTAGTGCTTGTCGATCGAACGGTCGGCCTGGAACTGATCGGGCATTACGCCACGGCCGACACGAACTTTGCGCACGCTGTCGTAAGCGATAGCGCTGACGGTCTCGACTTCGCCGAACGCGTGGGTTTCCCAGGGCACGGCGTGATCGTGATGGGCTGCCGCAATGGCGAGTCGGCACCGGATCTCGCGCTGATCAAAGATGCGGCAACCCTCGACGAGCTGGCGGCAGCGCTTCACAGGGTCATCGCCAAAGCGGGCGCGGGGTTTGTCGAAACGGACATGCGCGCGCACCGCAATCCGAGGCGAATGCGCGCGATCAAACGCGCCACAATCGACTTGGTACGGCGCGCCCGAAGCCCGTGCCCCGGCTGCGGTCGGCCTGGCTTTGCCGTGACCGAGCGACTCTCGGGCCTGCCCTGTTCGTGGTGCGGCGCGCCGACACTGCTCACCAAGGCAGACGTGCAATCCTGCGTCGGTTGCGGTTGGCGGGTCGAGCATGCGGTCGCGGCCGTGGCGGCAGACCCCGCACATTGCGGGGCGTGCAATCCATGAGTCGAGCGGAAAGCGCGCACAGCGATCGCGCTGATCGCGTGGCGGTGTCGATCGATCGGTTTCAAATGGTGCGGTTGCACGAATCGAACTACACGTCGATCAATCTGTTTTTTAACGATATTATTTACACATATTCTACAGATACCCCAAACCTGCGGGCTGTATGGGGATCCTCGCTCCGTCCTTCCTTGGCAGGTGGCGCGTCGCGAATCGGATTGGGATGGGTCGGTTGGCTACGCCTATTTCTCAGCCCGTGCAGGTATCAGGCGGGAAAGCGGCCCGGCGGCAAGCGCCCAGTTGCGGTCATCTGACCTGCATCGTAGAGATGCGAGATGGGTTCAGTGCCGACAATTTCGAGCCGCGCCAGACTCGCGGCTTCAGTTGAAGAAATGTATCAGGTGTTCTCCTCCAAGCCTCCTCCAGTCATCGAGGGCTGTCCTTGTTGCATCGATACTCGGCATGTCGATCTGTTGCTTGCTACGCCACTTCGAGAGTTAAGCGGAGATCAGCTGTGGCGCTACATCACTGGCGCATACCTAACAGTGGGAGGCGACCGAGATTTTCGCTACCTGATGCCACGGATTTTTGAGTTGGCCGCGCTTGGCCCTTTTGGGGTTCCGGACACGGAAATAGTGCTCGGCAAACTCGCTCGTGCGCGATGGGAAACGTGGAAGGGGGCAGAGAAAGTGGCGGTTCTAGAGTTTATCGACGCGTGGTTTTCCTACTCGCTTGAGCAAGACTTGATGCAAGCTGACGAGGGTTGGATCGGCGACCAAGCTGAGAGCCTTTTGTGCGGCATGGCCTACGCGGGTCTGCCACTTGCTGATTGGCTCATTCGATTGACCGAACCTGCCTATGCACCGGTGTTGGAAGACATACGTCAGCGTTACCCGCGACACCTTTCTCCATTCTGGCGAGACGTCCCCAATAGTCTCGCCCAGATAACCGCGTTTCTTGGCGAAGGCTCGGCGTGACGGCAGCAATCCACCACTTTGCGCCGTTCCGGCGTCGCCGGAGCGTCGGTTTTCCGGAAAGTCGACCGACAGTTGACAGGCGCGCGACCGCCCTGATCAAGCCCTCGACTGGGTCAGGATTGGCAATTGGCGTACGCGCTTGCCGGTTGCCGCGAACAGCGCGTTGGCGAGCGCGGGCGCGGCTGGCGGCAGACCAGGTTCGCCGAGGCCACCCATCTCGTGCCCGCTTTCGAGGAAGTGAACCGATATCGCGGGGGCATCGGCCAGCTTGATCACCGGGTAATCGCTGAAATTGCTTTGCTGCACCGCGCCTTTGTCGAGCGTAATCGCCTCGCCGAGCGCGGTCGACAGGCCCATCACGATGCCGCCCATCACCTGCGCCTCGGCATTACGCGGGTTCACGACCGAACCGCAATCGACCACGGCGGTCACCTTCAGCACCTTGGGGCTACCGTCTTCTTTCAGCGTCACTTCGGTCACGTGCGCGGCGATGGTGTTGAACGATTCGACGATGGCAATGCCGCGCCCGATGCCAGCGGCAAGCGGGGTGCCCCAGCCGCCGAGTTTCGCCGCCTGTTCCAGCACGGAAAGATGGCGCGATCCCTTGGGAAGGTAGCGCTTACGAAACGCGACCGGATCGACTCCGGCAGCATGCGCCAGTTCGTCCATGAAGCTTTCGACGTAAAAGCCATGCTGTGTCGCATTGACCGAGCGCCACGCGCCGACCGTCTGGTTCGACACCTGTTTGAAATGGTGCCGCGCAAAATCGGGCAGATCGTAGAAGAAGGGCACGTCCGCCAAGCCGTCCTCGGGTTGCGCGAAATCGAGCTGCCAGGCGGCGATCCGGCCGTCCTTGGTGAGCGCGGCGCGGGCCTTTGCCGAGCTTTGCGGGCGGTATGCGCCTTGCGTCACCTCTTCCTCGCGCGCCCAGATCAGTTTGACCGGATAAGGCACTTGCATGGCAACCCGTGCGACCTGATCGACGATTTCCATATACATCGGCAAGCGTCGGCCGAAGCTGCCGCCGATCAGCATTGGGTGAAAGGCTACGTCCGAAGCGGAGAGCCCGGCAGCCTTGGCGGCGGCCATCTTCGCGCTGAGCGGGTCCTGCATACCGCCCCACACATCGAGCTTGCCGTCCTTGTGATGCGCGGTGAGCGCGAACGGCTCCATCATCGCGTGGTGGAGGAAGGGCAGACGGTAATCGGCCTCGATCCGCTTGGCGCCCTCGGTCTTGAACGCAGTCGCGACATCGCCCTTGGTTGCTTTGGCATCGGGCTTGTTCGCCAAGCGCAGCTTGTCCTGCTCGGCAAAGATCGAGGCGGTCGAAACGCCGCCATGTCCGCCGTCGCTGAACTTCGGGGCAAGTGCGCGGGCACCCTTCAGCGCCTGCCAATAGCCCTTGGCCACGACGACCACGGCATCGTCGAGCTTGATCACCTTCTCGACGCCCTGAACCGCCATTGCGGGTGCGGGATCGACCGACTCCAGCTTGCCCCCGCGCACCGGGGCCGCGATGACGGTCGCGACGCGCATGTCGGGCTTGATCACGTCCATGCCATATTGCGCGGAGCCGTTCACCTTGCCCGGAATGTCGAGCCGCGGCACCGATTTGCCGAT